>JBMOMS010000193.1:0-7369 GCA_049324895.1 Chloroflexota bacterium | reverse complement strand
GGGCCGACGATGACTCCCGCGCGAAATTCCGTGACGGGCACGCGGCAATCGCGCAGCGCCTCGCCGGTCTCGATGCGCGAGCGCATGTGCGCGGCAATCGGGACGTTCGGGTCGGCCAGCCCGCCCAGGTAGATGATATGCTCCACGCCCGCGGCTTCGGCAGCCTGGGTGAAGTTGCGCGCGCCGTCGGTTTCCTTTTCGGTATAGCCCTTGCCGCTGGACATGCTGTGAATCAGGTAATAGGCGGTGTGGACTCCCTCCACTGCGGCGGGCAGGGTGGACGGGTTCATCACGTCGCCGGGCACCACCTCCACATGGCGGAACCAGGCGCGGCCCCGCAGTCGCCACGGCTGGCGGGCCAGGGCGCGGACGCGGTAGCCGCGTTCCAACAAACGCGGAATCAGCCGGCTGGCGATGTATCCCGTCGCGCCGGTCACGAGGATAAGGGGGGAAGCGGTCAAAGTGGCTGCTTTCCTCTTTCTTCCTTTGGCGAAGGAGAAAGATATGGAGGGGATAAAAAACGGAGTCCGCAAGTTCCACTTGCGGACATTTTTGGAACAGAGTCCAGAAGCAGGGCTTCCAGACTCCAAACTAATACGAATGCGCCAATACGCGCGCGCGCGAGGCCAGGCGGCGGGCCAGCCCGTCGAAGATGAATTTATGGAAGGGCCACATGGCGTACCAATAAAGAAAGCCCGGCAGGCCGTGCGGATCGAAATAGGCGGTGACGGTGAAGAGCGTCCCGCTGCCCTCCTGTGGGTCGGATTGGAATTCGAGCCAGGCCTTGCCCGGGACTTTCATCTCGGCCACCAGGCGCATGAGTCGGTCCCTTTCGACGGCCTCGACGCGCCAGAAGTCCAGCGCCTCGCCCACGCGGATGTCGTCGGGGTGGCGGCGTCCGCGGCGCAGGCCCACGCCGCCGACGGCCTTGTCCATCCAGCCGCGAATGGCCCAGGCCCAATCCATGTACATCCAGCCGCGCGCGCCGCCGATGCCAGTGTAGGCCCGAAACACGGTGCCAGGCTCCAGGTCCAGGGACAGGCGGCGGCGTTCGACGAACACACCCTCTTCCACCGAAAAATTGTAGGGCTGGCGGTCGCCCAGCGAGGTGACCAGCGCGTCGGCCCAGGAGGTCTCCACGTTGTCGCGCCGGATGCGCCCCAGCGCCAGGTGGACGGCGGTGCCGAAATCGATGGGCTGGATTTTCGGAAACAGGCGGCGGGCGGTCTCGTCGCGCACGACCAGGCTGGCATGCAGCCCTTCGATCAGCGGCAGCACCACGCGCCAGTGGATGGGGGTAATCATGTGAACCCAATAGGCGGAGAGCAGCGGCGCATAGACCGGAATGCGGACCAGGCGGCGCTTGAGTCCGCGCTCTTTGGCGTAGGCCAGCAGCATGTCGGCGTAGGTCAGGCGCGAGGGGCCGCCGATCTCGATCATCCTGCCGACGCTTTCGGGCGTCTCCAGCGCCGCGACGAGGTACGACAGCACGTCGCGGATGGCGATGGGCTGGGCCTGCGAGAAAAACCAGGCCGGGCAGGCCAGCAGCGGCTCGCGTTCGGTCAGGTAGCGCACCATCTCGAACAGGGCGCTGCCCGAGCCGACGATCATGCCCGCGCGGAACTCGGTGACCGGCACGCCGCCCTGGCGCAGGATATAGCCCGTCTCGTGGCGCGCGCGCAGATAGGGGGACAGGTTGGTGGCGGGGTCGACCAGTTCCCCCAGATAGAGGATGCGCTCCACGCCGGCTTCGTCGGCGGCTGCGGCGAAGGTGCGCGCCACGTCCAGGTCGCGCTGGGCCGAGTCCCTGCCGCCCTGCCGCCCGTGGATCAGGTAGTAGGCGGCGTGGACTCCCTGCATGGCGGCCACCGCGCGCTCGCGGTGACTCATGTCGCAGGCAAAAACCTCCACCCGTTTGGCCCAGGGAAAATCGCGGATGCGTTCAGGGTCGCGCGCCACACAACGCACGCGATAGCCCGCATCCAGCAGTTTGGGGACGAGACGTCCGCCCACGTAGCCTGTGACACCGGTGACAAGGATGAGTTTGGAATCTTTCATACAAGGGTTCCTGTTACCTGGCCGGTTCTTCAAAGAAGGGAATTGTATCCTGCGCCCGAATTATATGCTATGATACGCGCCAATGACGCAGGCAATCCCTTCTTCGACGCGGGAACAGATCCAGAATCAACTCACAGCCCACATGCCGCTGGTCTGGGTGGCGCTGGCGTTTCTGGGCGGCATCGGGCTGGCTTCGTGGAAGTCCCTGTCGGTCTACCTCTGGCTGGCCGGCGCGGGAGCGGCCCTGCTGTTGACCCTGTTGCTGCGCCGCTTCACCCGCATCAGCCAGATCACCCTGCTGGGCATCGCGCTGGGCGGGCTGTTCCTGGGCGGGGCGCGCTACCAGGCCGCCCAGCCGAAAGTCTCGCCCTTCGATGTGGCCTTCTTCAACGACCGTGAATATGACCTGCTGGTGACCGGCTGGGTGGCCGAAATGCCCGACCGCCGCGACGCGTACACCAACCTGCGCATCCAGGTCGAGGCGGTGGATTCAGGCACCGGCGACCTGCCCGCCGACGGCGTCATCCTGGCGCGGGTGGGCGGAAACGAAATCTACCAGTACGGACAGCGCCTGCGCCTGCGCGGCCAGCTCAAAACCCCGCCCGAGGACGAGGAATTTTCCTACCGCGATTACCTTGCGCGCGCGGGCATCTACTCCTACATGACCCAGGCCGATGCCACCGTCCTGCCGGGCGAACGCGGCGACCCGTTCCACAAGTCGATGTTCGCGATCAAGCAGACCCTGCTGGCGCGCATCTATCGCCTGTTCCCCGACCCCGAGGCCTCGCTGCTGGCGGGCATCCTGCTCGGCGTGGATACCGGCCTGACGCGCGAATTGCAGGAAGCCTTCAAGAACACCGGCACTTCGCACATCATCGCCATCTCGGGCTTCAACATCGCCATCATCGCGGGCATCTTCGTCAACCTGTTCAGCCGCTGGTTCGGGCCGCGTTTGGGGGCGGTCTTGGCCGTGCTGGGCATCACCTTCTACACCCTGCTGGTCGGCGCGGACTCGGCGGTGGTGCGCGCGGCCATCATGGGCATCCTGGGCCTGGTCGGGCGCCAGTTCGGGCGCCGCAACGCAGGCCTCAACATGCTGGCCGTCGCCGCGCTGGGGATGATGCTCATCAACCCGCTCGTCATCTACGATGTCGGTTTCCAACTCTCGATCCTGGCCACCCTCGGCCTGATCCTGTACGCCGAACCGCTCTCGAACCTGGCCCGGGCCGCGCTGCTCAAACTGCGCGTCCCCTTCACCACGGTCGAACAGGTCATGCCGACCGTCTCGGACCTGATCCTGCTCACCCTGGCCGCACAGATCACCACCATTCCGATCATGGCTTATCACTTCAAACGCATCTCGCTCGTTTCCTTCCTCGCCAATCCCTTCATTCTGCCGCCGCAGCCCGCGGTGATGATCCTGGGCGGAATCGCTGTGCTGCTCAGCCTGGCCTGGTTCCCACTGGGACAATTCGCCGCATGGATCGCCTGGCCCTTCGTGGAGTACAGCATCCGCGCGGTGGAATTCTTCGACCGCATCCCGCACGGGACGCTCTACCTGGGCGACTCTTCACCCTGGCTGGTGGCCGCCTTCTACGGGATGCTCTTCGGCCTGACCCTGGGCTGGCCCCGTTTAAAGGAGACCCTCTCCGCCCTGGGTGTTGGTCTGCGCAAACTGTCCATCGCAGGCATCCTGACCGCCCTGCTGGCCGTGACCCTGCTGGTCTGGCGCGCCACCGCAACCCTGCCCGATGGAAAACTGCACCTCACCTTCCTGAGCGTCGGCTCGGCGGACGCGGTGCTGATCCAGACTCCCGACGGGCAATCGGTGCTGGTCAATGGCGGGCCGAGCGCCGTCATCCTGTCCGATGAGTTGGGCCGCCGCCTGCCCATCTTCCGCCGCGAACTGGACTGGCTGGTGGTGGCCTCCACCACCGAAAACCAGATGGCCTCCCTGCCGCGTGTGTTGGAGCGCTACCCGCCGAACAGCGTGCTGTGGAGCGGATACATGCAGGCCTCCTACTCTGCCGGGCAGGTGGATAAATACCTGGCCGCCGCGAACATCCCCGTCGTCTATGCCGAGCCGGGCCAGAAGCTGGCGCTGGGCGAAGGCGCCTTCCTCGAGGTGTTGTACGTCGGCTCGCGCGGCAGCATCCTGCTGGTCGAATGGCGGGACTTCCGCGCGCTGCTGCCCATCGGCATGGACTCGTCCACGCTGGAAACGCTCGAATACGGCAACGCCATCGGCCCCGTCGACGTGCTGCTGCTGGCCGACTCGGGCTTCTTCGCCACCACCAACGTCGATTGGGTGCAAAACCTCAATCCGCAATTGATCGTGCTCAGCGTAGCCGCGGGCGACCCGAACGGCCTGCCCAGCGCAGAAGCGCTCGAAGCCGCCGGCGGCTACAGCCTGCTGCGCACCGACCGAAGCGGCTGGATCCGCGTCTCGACCGATGGAACCACGATGCAGGTGGAGGCGGAGAGGGAAGCGGCCGATCCGTTGAAGTAAGCCGGGCGCATCCAGACAAACGGGAAGGTGAAACGATGCATGACACGGGAAAATCCATGGAACGCCGACCCGTCCCCGGGCGGGAAAACCCCATTCCGAAAATGGCCGTGGCCTTGCTGCTTCGGCTGAAAGTCACACCCAACACGATTTCCATCACGAGCATGGTCCTGGCCCTGGGCGCGGCGGGGTGCCTGGCGTGGACCTCCTACACGGGTTCGCCCCGCCCCTTCTGGATTGCCGCCGCTGTTTTGATCCTGCTGCGCCTGTTCTGCAATCTGTTGGACGGAATGGTGGCCTTTGCATCCAATCAATTCTCGGTGTACGGGGACATCTTCAACGAGGTGCCCGACCGCATCTCGGATACGCTCATCCTGGTGGGCGCGGGCTTTTCCAGCGGGAATTCCATTCATTTGGGCTATATCGCCGCCCTGGTGGCCATCCTGGCAGCCTACCTGCGTTCTTTCGGCAACTCGCTGGGAGTTTCAGGATTGTTTATCGGCCCCATGGCCAAGCAACAGCGCATGTTCCTGCTCGCTTTCACAGGCCTGTACCTCGGGCTGGCCCCCACCGCCTGGCAGCCCACCCTCCCTGGCGGATTGGGACTATCCGCCCTGGCATCGATCCTCATCATCCTGGGCGGCCTATGGACTGGGCTTCACCGCCTGGGGCGCATTGCCCATGAGCTGCGGAACAAGGCGGCCAGGGTATGATCCTCCCCAACTGGTTCCCGTCCCTCATGGAAATGGATGTTTTGACGCTGTACGCGGTTTTCACGCTGGCGCTGCTGCTGGTCACGTTCGCGGTATTGCTCTTCATGCAAAAAATAATGGGGAAGAACGTGGCCTCGTTGTGGAACATCGTGCGCGGCTGGCTGATCATGCTGCCGCTGGTCTTCGTCGTCATGCTGCTGGGACGGGTGTTTATCATCCTGGGAGTCTCCCTGCTGTCGCTCTACGGCTTTCGTGAATTTGCCCGCGCCACAGGCCTGTCGGCGCATCGCAGCATCAACGGCATCGTCTACCTGGGCATCCTAGCCGTGGCCGTTTCGGCGCTCATGCGCGACCAGCGCACGGGAGAGTTGGGAGCATACGGCTTTTTCATGGCCCTGCCGACTTTCGTGGTGGGACTGATCCTCATCGTGCCGGTGCTGCAAAATCGATATAAAGGGCAGCTTCAACCCGTGGCGTTGGGCATCATGGGATTCGTCTACTTCGGGTGGATGTTCGGCCACCTGAGTTTTCTGGCCAATTCAACCCATGCGGACAATTACCTCCTTTACCTGGTCTTCGCCGTGGAGTTGAACGACGTGACCGCTTTCAACTTTGGCAGGCTTTTCGGGCGGCATAAATTGCGCGACCAAATCAGTCCCAACAAAACGGTGGAAGGCGCCCTGGGCGCGTTGGGAGTATCGCTGTGCCTGCCGTGGCTGTTGTCATTCTCCCTGCCCTTGTTCAGCCCCCTGCAGCTGATCCTCTCGGGCCTGATCGTGGGAATCGGCGGCCAGCTGGGCGACCTGACCATCAGCTTCATCAAACGCGACGTGGGCATCAAAGACATGGGCACATCCATACCAGGCCACGGCGGCCTGCTCGACCGCATCGACAGCCTGGTATTCGTCGCCTCCCTGTTCTTTCATATGACGCGCTACTTTCGGTTGTTATGAAAAATATGGGAATCGACGTTCTGGCTTTTCTGTAAATCATGGCCTGCGCGGAATGCGGACTATTGCGACTTAACAAAATAATCGCGCAATAAACCAGCTATTCGGTACCGCAAGATTTATCTTGCGAGTGGACTGTTAATCCGCCAAAGTCTGCGCTCCGTATCTCGGTCCTGTAGTTCGGATTGCGGACTTCAGTCCGCGTTGACCAAAAGAGCAGACTAAAGTCTGCACTCCAAAATATTAACGCACAGCCATGATCCGCAACCAATGCGGCCAGACATCCACTTTGACCTTGCCCTCTGCAGAAATGGAAATGGCCTCGCCCCCATCGAGCAGGTCCACCAGTTGACCGCCATGCACTTCGGGGAGATTCAATTCGACAGCGGCCGCCTCATCCGCCGCGTTGACCAGCACGACCACGCGCTCCCCTGCACTCCGCCGCAGGAACGCCAGCTGTTCGGACTGCACCAACAGTTGACGATAATCCCCGCGCCGCAGCGCATTCGACTCACGGCGCACCTGCGCCAGCCGCGCAATGACTTCAGCCAATTCTGGATGCGGGGCATGTTCCCGCGCCGAATTGAGATCGAGCGCGGGCCGCAGCCGACGATCATCGCCGCCCTGTCGCTTGCCCTCCAGGCCCCACTCGCTGCCATAGTAGATCGACGGCACGCCGGGCATGGTGAATAGCAAACCATATAAAGGATACAGGTGGGCGGGATGGGTGAGATTGCTGGCCACACGATTGACATCGTGATTATCGGCAAAGTTGTACAACGGCAGACCGCGATACACCCCCTGTTCGCCAAACTCGCGGTTGAGGGCATAGGCGATCTCGAAATAGTTTTTGTCCACGTGGCTGGAATACAATCCCTTGTAACATTCGTAATTCGTGACCGCATCCAGCATTTCAGGGTTGGCCCACTGGTTGTAATCGCCATGCACCACCTCGCCCATCAGCCAGAAGTCGGGGCGCAGACTCTTCGTGAAGGCCGCCAGTTGGCGCAGGAAGCCGTGCTCGACCACGTCGGCCGCGTCCAGCCGCAGGCCGTCGATGCCGAAATCCCTGATCCACATTTCCACCGCCAGCAGCAGATGGGCGACCACGTCCGGGTTGTGCAGGTTCAACTTGACCAGGC
>JBMOMS010000192.1:0-7377 GCA_049324895.1 Chloroflexota bacterium | reverse complement strand
CACAAATGGCTGTGCGCTCCCAAGGGCGCGGGATTTTTGTACGCCCGCCCCGAGGTCCAGTCGTTGCTCAAACCGCTGGTGGTTTCGTGGGGCTACGAATCCGAGACGCCCAGCGGCTCGCAGTTCATCGATCACCACGAGTGGTGGGGCACGCGCGACCTGGCCGCCTTCCTGAGCGTGCCCGCCGCGATTGAGTTTCAGCGCCAGCATCACTGGGAGGAGGTGCAGGCCGCCTGCCACGACCTGGCCGTGGAATCCCAGCAGCGCCTGTGCGCCCTTACGGGACGCACCCCCCTGCATTCCGACGCCGAAGCCTGGTTCCGTCAAATGTTCACCGCCCCCCTGCCAGCGGATACCGACACCACCGCCCTCAAGGCGCGCCTGTACGACGAGTTCCGCATCGAGGTGCCGCTGGTGGCGTGGAATGGTCACAAGCTCATCCGCGTATCGATCCAGGCCTACAACTCCCGCCGCGACGTGGATCGCCTGCTGGCCGCCCTGCAAAACTGCCTGTGACCTTTTTCGCCCGTTTTGCAACCCTCATGATGGAGCGTGTTTTGGCCTGCAAACGGTATCTTCTCAAAATTTTGGGGCGTGGTCTGGAGTCCCGAAGTTCTACTTCGGGAAAATGCGCAAGTAGAGCTTGCGCACTCCAAATTACCCCAGGAAATTGAGAAGGTACTGCAAACGGGTTTATACTGTCCCACGCCACCTGTCCCACCCACCCCTGGAGGTTTGAATGAAGTTCGTTCGTCCCATATCGCTTTTCGCGCTGCTGGTCGTGCTGCTTTCAGCCTGCGGAAAAGCGCCTGCCCCGGCCAACCAGCCCGCGGAAATGCTCCTGACGGAGGGAGTCAATACCCTGGTCGCCTCGTATTTCGAAACCCAAACCGCTGTCGCCCCCGCGCCGACGGCCACCGTCCCCACCAGCACTCCCATGCCCTCGGCCACCTTCCAGCCGCAGCTGCCCACCACACCCTTCCCCACGCCCACCTATACCTTCATCTATTACACGGCCACTTCGGGCACGCTCACCGTCACCGTGACAGGCACCCAGTACACGCCCACGGTCGATCCCAAGTCGCTGGCCTATGGCTGCAACAACCTGGCGCTCATCGCCGACGTGAACTATCCCAGCGGCACGGTCGTCGCGCCCAAGTCGAACATTACCAAGACCTGGAAGGTGCAAAACACGGGCACCTGCAACTGGATGTACGTCTACCGCCTGACCCAGATCGGCGGCACCGACTTCGACGCTCCTTCGGTCAACCTGGGCAAAGTGGTCACGGTCAACGACTGGGCCGAGGTGTCGATCAACCTCGACATCCCCAGGAAGGCGGGCACCTATTCCGCGTACTGGCGCATGGCGGACGGCGACGGTCACCTGTTCGGCTCCACGCTGGGCATTACCATCGTCGTGCAGGAAGGCGCCTACCCCTAGTACCGCTACCAGATGAAGTTGTAGCGCAATTTGCTAAATTGCGCCTGGCAAATTGGCAATTTGCCCTACATCTTTAACTTGTCGAGATACTAGCGCCTACTGAATGATTGGAGTGCAGACTTAAGTCTGCACTCCGCAAACGACTTGGAGGACACCCCATGTGGAGACGTGTGATTCACAGCCTGGCGGGATTGTCCCTGGCGGCGGTTCTGCTGTGGCCCATGCAGTCCGCCTCGGCGGTTCGCTGGCAGGAGCCGACCGCGTCGGAGTTGATCGTCGAGGTCAACAACCTGCGGCTTGCCAATGGGCTGGCCCCGCTCAACACGCATCCCATTTTGACGCAGGTCGCCCAAAGCCAGGCGGATGCCCTGCTGGCCAGCGAAGGCGCGGTCGGGCACGGACGTCCCAACGGCATCAGCCTGACCCAGCAGCTGCTCATCCTGGGTTACCCGCTCTCGGGCGACCTGTCGCTGGGCGGCTATCGCTCGGAGAATTTCGTCTTCGGCTATGGCATGACCCCGCAGGACGCGGTCAGCGCCTGGCAGGGGGACGATCCGCACCTCAATACCATGCTGTCTCCCAATCGCAGCGACATCGGCGCGGGGGTGGCCATCGCCGCGGACGGCACGGTCTATTACGTCATCGATACCGCCCTGCAAACCGCCAGCGGCCAGCCCCAGGAGGATTACAAGCTCTACCTGCCGGGCGGGGGCGCCTCCCCCGTGAATCCCGAGGACGCGTTCAACCAGTTCATCGTGCCCATCACGGTCAGCACGCCCCGCCCCAACGGCGACGTGTACCACAAGGTGCAGTACGGGCAGACGCTGTGGGGCCTCGCCATCGAATACCACACGACGAAAGACGAGATCCGCCGCCTGAACAACCTGGGCGACAGCGACATCATCTACCCGAACCAACTCCTGCTGGTGATGCGCGGCGCGACCCCGCCCGCGCCCGCCGCGCCGACCTCCCTCTCCGCGCTGGCGGATGATTCCTTCCCGGGCACCCAGCTCGCTCCCAGAAGGGCGCCCACGCTGACGCCCACGGGCACTCCCGTCCCGCAGCCCGAAGCGCCGCCTGCAACGGGCGGACCATCGCTGGGAGCGATCGTCCTGGTGATGGCCCTGCTGATCGTGGTGGGCGGCGGGACGGCGGCCTGGTTCATCCGCGAGCCAGCCAGGTGAAGAATATTCACCGCCGCCCAAACAACTGTTCAACCGTCGCCGAACTGGCGTACAATAAATAGCCCCGCCCGCCTTTGCGGACACCCTCATCCCCGTTTCCCAGGAATTTTCCATGCCACTCTCTTCCCCTGCCTATCGCAATCCCACCCTGCCCATCGAAGACCGCGTCGCCGACCTGTTGGGCCGCATGACCCTCGAAGAAAAGGCCGGACAGTTGATGATGTTGGACGCGCGCAGCGATGACCTGTCCTTCATCAATACCCGCCAGCCCGGCTCCATCCTGCACATCCTCGGCGCGAAGGTCGGCCGCGCGATGGACCTGGCCGCGCAGAACCGTCTCGGCATCCCGCTGCTCATTGGCGAGGACGGCATCCACGGCCACTCGTTCTGGAAGGGCGCGACCATCTTCCCGACCCAGCTGGCGCTGGCCGCGAGTTGGAATCCCGCCCTGCTCGAACAGGTCGGGCGCGTGACCGCCGAGGAAATGGCCCCCACGGGCATCCACTGGACCTTCTCGCCCGTGCTGTGCCTGACGCGCGACCTGCGCTGGGGCCGCACCGGCGAGACCTTCGGCGAAGACCCGTATCTGATCGGCGAATTCGGCGCGGCGCTGATCCGCGGCTATCAGGGGCAGGGCCTCGACGACCCGACCGCCGTGCTGGCCACCGCCAAACATTACGCCGGCTACTCCGAGACCCAGGGCGGGCGCGACGCCTCCGAGGCCGACATCTCGCGCCGCAAATTGCGCAGCTACTTCCTGCCGCCCTTCGAGCGCGCTGTCCGCGCCGGGGCGATGACCTTCATGACCGGCTACCAGTCGATGGATGGCGTGCCCTCGACCGCCAACCGCTGGCTGCTGACCGAAGTCCTCAAGGACGAGTGGGGCTTCCGCGGCGTGCTGGTCACCGACTGGGACAATGTCGGCCGCCTGGTGCATGAGCAAAAGGTCTGCGCCACCTACGCCGACGCTGCGACCGTGGCGATTCGCGCGGGCAACGATATCATGATGACCACCCCGCAATTCTACGAGGGCGCCATCGAAGCCGTGCGCAGCGGACGCCTGGCCGAGTCGGAGATCGACGCTCCCGTCCGCCGCCTGCTGGCGCTCAAGTTCCGCATGGGATTGTTCGAGAATCCCCGCCGCCCCGACCTGGAGCGCGCCGCCGTGGAAATTGCCCGCGCCGACCACCGCGCCGTCAACCTGGAGGCCGCCCGCCAAAGCCTGATCCTGCTCCAGAACAACGGCCTGCTCCCGCTCGACCCGGCGCAGGTCCAGTCCATCGCCGTGATCGGCCCCAACGCCGACGACGACCTGCAGCAGCTCGGCGACTGGTCGCTGGGCGCGTCCCAGCATCCGCCCGAGGCGGGCAAACATCCGCGCGAGAAGACGGCCACCGTGCTCGACGGCATCCGCGCCCTGGCCCCGGCCGGCTGCGACGTCCGCTACGAACGCGGTTGCTCCATCACCGACGGGGATCTCTCGGGCATCCCCGCCGCGGTCGCCGCAGCGCAGGCCGCGGACGTGATTGTCGCGGTCGTGGGCGACCACCTGAACTTCATCGGCGAGACCTTGAGCACCGCCACGCTCGAACTCCAGGGCGGGCAAATTGCGCTGCTCGACGCGCTGGAGCAGACCGGCAAACCGCTGATCGTGGTGCTCATCAACAGCAAGCCGCTGGTGCTGCCGCCCTCGGTCAAACGCGCCGCGGCCATTTTCGAAACCTTCAACCCTGGCATGGAAGGCGGGAGCGCCCTGGCCGAAGCGCTCTTCGGTCAGTTGAATCCTTCGGGCAAGTTGACCATCTCGGTCCCCGTCCACGTCGGCCAGCAGCCGGTCTTTTACAGCCAGGTGCGCGGCCAGCACGGCAGCCGCTACGCCGACCTGACGCAGGAGCCGCTCTTCCCCTTCGGCCACGGATTGAGCTACACGGACTACCGCTACTCGAACCTGCGCCTGGCCTCCTCCACGCTCGCGCAGGGACAGTCGGTGCTGGTCTCCGTCGATGTGGAGAACGTCGGCCCGCGCGCCGGGGATGAGATCGTGCAGGTCTACGTCAGCGACCTGGTCACGTCGGCCACCTGGGTCGACAAGGCCCTCAAGGGCTTTGCCCGCGTGCATCTCGCGCCCGGCCAGAAGCAGACCGTGCAGGTCGAGCTGCCCTGGGAATCCTTCCAGATCGTGAACGCCGAAGGCCGCAGCCTGGTCGAGCCGGGCGAGTTCGAAATCCTGTTGGGCCCCTCCTCGCGTGAGCGCGATCTGTTGAAGGCGAGCCTGCGGGTGGCGTGAGCTTGATTGTCAGGGAATGACTTGCCTGCACCTGCGTATCTCACAGGTGCAGGCTTGTTTTTTTATCGGTTGCAAAAGCGCGGCGATCCGGCCGCCGCAGGGACATTTTGGGGAAGGAAAATTGAGGCCGGGAATGGCAGGATGGCCAGGCCGCCGTTTCGATTGTGTGGGATAATTGGCAATACTTGGCGGTTTTATGCTTCACTGAATAGGACAAGATGGTGGCGGCGTTGTTCATCGTTCGCTCAAATGGCTGAATTTGCTCGACCTTCACATTCGGCGGGTGTTTTTGGAAAAGGGTTTATGTTTCCGACCATTTGTCAAAATTCCCAATTGGCACATTATTTTCACCACGCTCATTTCCGCGCGTGGGCAAACCGGTCTTGTTTCAAGGCCGGTTCTGTTTTGCTTCCGTACTGCGCGTTCGTGAACCCCTGATTGGATCAGGTTGCGGCCTGATCCATTTTTTGCCTCAAAGGAGCCTCCCATGCAAATCTATGCCCCCGGAACCGAAATCGGATCATACCGCATCCTGTCCAAGCCCATGCAGGGCGGGATGGGGGTGGTGTACGCCTGCCACGACCTGGTGAATGACCGCGCGGTGGCGCTGAAGACCTTCAAGGCCGAATACCTGCCCGACCGCGCGGCGCGCGACCGCTTCCTGCGGGAAGGCACGGCCTGGGTGGAGTTGGGCAAACATCCGCACATCGTGCGCTGCCATAACGTGCTGTACATCGACCCGACCGCCTTCCTGGTGCTGGAACTGGTGGTGAAGGAGGAGGGCCGCGCAGACGCCTCGCTGCGCAGCTGGCTGGGAGCGGCGCTGCCGCTGGAGACGGCCCTGCTGTTCGCCCTGCAGATCGCGCGCGGGATGCAGCACGCTGTGCGGAAAATGCCGGGCTTTGTGCACCGCGACCTGAAACCGGAGAACGTGCTGGTGGGGTCGGACAAACTGCCGGGGACGGAGGTCAACCGCCTGCGGGTGACGGACTTCGGCCTGGCGGCCATGATGCAGGCGGAAGGCGAAGGCCGGGCGGAGGAGGATGGGCCTGAATCCCTGGGACGCACGCACCTGACGCGAGGCCTGCTGGGGACGCCGCTGTACATGGCGCCGGAGCAGTGGAGAGGGGAGGCGGTGGGGGTGTACACGGATGTGTACGCGCTGGGCTGCATCCTGTACGAGATGCTGACGGGCGGACGGGTGGTGGAGGGCAGGAACCTGAGCGACCTGCAGGCGGCGCACTGCGGGGGCGGCCTGCGCGCCCTGCCGGAGGGATTGCCGGGTGAGGTGCGGGCGATCCTGAGGCGCAGCCTGGCGCGGGAGGGGCGGGAGCGCTACCCGTCCTGGGAGGAAGTGGTGGGTGCGCTGGAGCAGGTCTGCGGCGGGCAGGGGGTAACGCCGTCTGCCCTGGCGGAGGAAAGGCTGAGCCGGGCCGAGCAGCGCGATGCGGCCTCCTCCTACAATGAAATGGGAACCTCCTATGCTCACATGGGCAATGCGCGGGTGGCGCTGGGCTACTACGAGAGAGCGCTGTCCATTCTCCGCGAGATCGGCGACCGGCGCGGGGAGGGTGCGGCGCTGGGCAACCTGGGGAATGCGTATGCGGCTCTGGGCGAAGTGCGGCGCGCGATCGGGTACTACGAGGAGGCATTGAAGATCGATCGCGAGATCGGCGACCGGCGCGGGGAGGGGAATGGTATTGTTCTTTAAAAACTACGTCAACCGCGAAGATTCTGCATCCTGCATGGCAAACGCGGGGAAGGTTTTGTTGCGGCAGTGAATCGCGGCGGACATCAAGCGAATTCCGCGTGGCGTGGAACGATAGAGGCGCGAGTCTTTGACTTTGGAAATCAATCCATGTCCACGCAGTTTCGCCACCAAACGAATGACATATGAGCTGCGTTGACGTTGTTCAATGCGAGTCGAGGCAGGTTTGAGGTACAGGTAGGCATTTAATTTATTGTTGCGAAACCGTGGAGGGTATGTTCTCCAGCCAAGAACAAAGAGAAGAAGTCGTAATTGGACTGGGTGATGGGAATGAATCTGGCATAACGCTGTCTTTATTGGTTTTGGGATGGCACAAGCCTTCGAGTTCAGCGATGACTTTGCCTATGGGTTGAGCATAGGCTAGGGCATTCAGGAACTCACAGAGATAGGCTCCTTTTTTTGGAATATTCTTGAACAAATGTGAGTGTAGTCCTCTAGACACCGAACCGAACTACTAAAACGTCTTGCATCAAATTGATACAAATTAATCACCAAACAATGCATCATTTGAAACCGATATAGAAACAAGGTAACACAAAAAATATGAACAACTGACTATTTACCATCGAATATATTTTTCATTTCATACAATATTGCATAATTAAATCCAAAACTCGGCTTTTCAACTTTCAAACTGACTAATTTCCTGCCCATAAACTCTTCTGTTGAGAAAAATTTTTGGATTCTCTCGGTTTCC
>JBMOMS010000191.1:2094-7449 GCA_049324895.1 Chloroflexota bacterium | reverse complement strand
CTGGCCGAGAACGTCCACCTGCTGGACGAAGTCGGCGCGGTCTTCGACCATGCCGCCGTCCTCAACGAAGAGCAGACGCCCGTCTTCTTCGGCAGCGCGGTGACCAACTTCGGCGTGCGCCTGTTCCTGGATGCCTTTATCCAGTATGCGCCGCCGCCTCAGCCTTATCAAAGCGACCTGGGACCCGTCTCGCCGCATAATGAGGAGTTCTCGGGCTTTGTCTTCAAGATCCAGGCCAACATGAATCCCAGGCACCGCGACAGCGTGGCCTTCCTGCGCATCTGCTCGGGGCGCTTCGAGCGCGGCATGGATCTGGTCCATGCGCAATCGGGCAAGACCATGCGCCTGTTGCGTCCGTATAAGTTATTCGCCAACGAGCGCGAGGTCATCGACGAGGCCTTCCCTGGCGATGTGCTGGGCCTGCCCAACAACGGCGACTTTGTCATCGGCGACTCACTTTGCAGCGGAACAACCGTGCGCTTTGCCCCCATCCCGCGCTTCCAGCCCGAGCACTTCGCCCTGCTGCGCAACACGGACCTGGGCAAGCAGAAGCAGTTCAGCAAGGGCCTGTCACAGCTCGAAAGTGAGGGCGCGGTGCAGGTGCTGTACAACGTCAACGCCTTCAAGCGCGAACCGATCCTGGCCGTGGTGGGACAGTTGCAGTTCGACGTGGTGCAGGCCAGGCTGAAGGCCGAGTACAACGTCCAGACCGAATTGGAGCGCCTGCCGCACGAGGCGATTCGCTGGGCCAGCGGGCCAGAGGATCAGATCGAAGCCCTGTCCAAGCGCAGTGAGGTCATCGTAGCGCGCGACTCGCGCGATGGCTGGGCCGTGTTGTTCAATTCCGCCTTCCACTTGAGATATTTCTCCGAGAAGAATCCCGAGCTCACTTTTGTGGACATTACCCAGGTTTAGATGTGAAAAGGCTCCGCATGAGGGGACAGCATCATAGTCATCTGGAAGAGAAAGACGCCCTTATGCAAGGGCGTCTTTCTCTATCCAAAAAAAAGCTTCTTTCGTTTGAATTCATGCTATACTTTTTGTGTGGATCTAATCTTTGGCCGTTTATAGCTCGAATGGACGGCTAAAAACTTTCCACACATGAGTTCAAACAGTAACAAAAGGGAAAAAGATGGATAAACAAAAAGAAGGTACCAATATTAAGAATGGAATCAAGATTTTGTTCTGGTTAATATTTTTGGCTTTTTTTGTCTATTCATTTCAAACAATCATGGATTTAGAAGGGATAACGAATCCACGCCGTCAGGAAATATTAATTCGCATGTTAACGGCTTTAGCCAAACCGAATTTTTTTGAAGGTGAAGCTAGCCGCCAAGCAGTAGCGCAGATCTGGGAAACAGTTCAGATTGCTTTTCTTGCTACCACTATCAGCGCTATTTTTGCCATCCCATTTACCTTCTTTAGCGCTCGACCTTCTTCATTCTGGGGACATGGATTTAATATTCTTTTACAGCCCCTTCTTTCAGCAGTTCGAGGTGTTCATCCGTTAATTATCGCAATACCTGCCATCGTATTTGTTGGTATTGGACCCACGGCGGGGGTGCTGGCTCTCACTTTATTTTCAACTTCAGTCTTAATAGGAACTTTTTCAGATTATGCCCAACAGCACGCATCCTTAACCTGGGGTATCCTCTTCAAGGTATACTTTCCAGGTCTAGCCTTCAGATACTTACCTGTCAACATCTTGATTTCCACTGTACTTGGCTTTGTGGGTGGAGGTGGTATTGGATTTCTACTTCAACAAAATATTAATCTACTATACTATGGCGACGCCAGTGTGGCAATACTGGCTTGTATAATCGTGATTGGCAGTTTTGATTTATTAAGTCGTGCCATTTGGCATAGAATTCAAGTTGTATATGGCGCATCCCCCATTTATCCAGAGGTCACGAATCTTAATTAACGCAAGTTTCTAGTCGATATTTTGGGGCTCATAAATTACAACTGTGAAATGTGCAATTTACACTTTCTCCCTCAAGAATCTCAGCGTCGTCTCGGCCAGCAGGGCCGCGCCGATGGGCAGGGCGCGCTCGTCGATGTCGAAGCGTGGATGGTGCAGCGCCCGTTCGTCGCCCTCGATCAGTGTTCCCAACGTGTACATCGCGCCGGGCACGGTCTCGATGAAGGAGCCGAAGTCCTCCGCGCCCAGGGTTGGCGGGATGGGCTGGACGTTTTCCGCGCCAAGCAGGTCGGCTGCCGCGGCCTGGATCAGCTCCGCCGCCAGGGGGTGATTGACCAGCGGCGGGCAGCCAAACACGAAGCGTAATTCATAATCGCCGCCCAGCGCGCGCGCCACTTCGAAGGCGCGGCGCATCTCTGACTCGATCTTCTGGCGGGCGGCCTCGCTCGCGAAGCGCAGTGTGCCGCTCAAATCCACTTTTTCGGGGATGACATTCTCGGTGAAGCCGCCGTGGATTTGGCCGATGCTGACCACGGCCGCTTCGAAGGGATGCAGCCGGCGCGAGACGATGCCGTTCAAGCCGACGATGACCTGGCTGAGCAGGAAGAACGGGTCGACCGTTTCGTTGGGATGCGCCCCATGCCCGCCGACGCCGAGGATGGTTGCATACCAGGTGGTGACCCCGCCGCCCGCCACGCCCGCGTTGATGCCAACCTGTCCGACGGGCGTGTGCGGGTCGACGTGTTGGGCGATGACCAGGTCCACGCCCTCCAGTGCGCCATCCTGCACCATGCGCGGCGCGCCGCTGACGCCCTCCTCATCCTCGGTCTCCTCGGAAGGCTGGAACAGGAAGCGCACGCGGCCGGGGAAGGTTTCCCTGGCTAGCAGCGCCGCCGCTCCCAGCGCCATGCTGGTATGCGAGTCGTGCCCGCAGGCGTGCATCACGCCCGGGTTCCGCGAGGCATACTCACGGTCCCGGGCTTCGAGGATGGGCAGCGCGTCCATGTCCGCGCGGATGGCGATGGTGCGCCCGTTCCCGTCGCCGAAATCGGCCAGCACGCCTGTGCGTCCCACCCCACGGCGGACGCGATAGCCGAGCTTCTCCAATTCCTGTGCCACGATCTCGGAAGTGCGCGTCTCGTGGAAGCCCAACTCGGGGTGCATGTGAAAATCGCGCCGCCAGTGGACGAGGTCTTCGAAGATGGCATGGGCAGGTTTGAGCATGAGAGTCTCCTGGGTGGGATGGGGGCAGTATAGCATGGAAAAAACCTGGCGATCCATTGACCGCCAGGTTTTTTTCTGAATGGGTGGCGGCTGTTCGGCCCGCCTCGCAAAAGTGTGTTACAACCCCGCCAACCAGGCCAGGCCGACCGTTCCAGGTCCCGTATGCGTGCCGACCACGGGACTGACATCGGTCAGCAGGCTTTCCACTGCGCCGACCTGCTGGCTGGCCTTGTCGAGCACGGCCTGGGCTTCCGCGGCGGCGTTGGCGTGCAGGGTGGCCAGGCGGATGTTCGACTTGCCCTTGACCTGTTCGCTGACCAGTTCGATCACGCGCTCCAGGGCCTTGCCCTTGGTGCGGATGCGCTCCACAGGCTCCACACGCCCGCCCATGACGGCCAGCACGGGTTTCATGTTCAGCGCCGTGCCGATCAGGCGCTGCGCCCCGCCGATGCGCCCGCCGCGATGCAGGAATTCGAGCGTATCCACGGCAAAGTACACGCCCGTGTGCGCGCGGGTCTTTTCCGCCAGGGCCAGGCAGTCCTGAACGCTGGCCCCATCCTGGGCGGCCCGCGCCGCGGCCAGCACCTGGAAGCCCAGCGCCATGGCCGTGGTCTGGCTGTCGAGCACCGTCACCTTCTCGGCGGCGCTGCCCAGGGCCTCGCGCGCCTGGATGGCGGACTGCATCGTGCCCGAGAGCTTCGAGGAGATGAAGATGCCGATCACCTCATAGCCCTGGTCGACCAGCCCCTGAAAGGCGCTCTGCATGACCGGGATGGGCACCTGAGAGGTGGTGGGCATGACCTTCGAGTCCTTCAAGCGGGTGTAGTACTCCGCCGGAAGGATGTCGACCCCGTCCTGGTAGGTTTGCTCGCCCCAGATCAGGATCTGCGGCGTGACGGTGATGTTGTGCTGCCGGCACAGGTCGGACGGAATGTAAGCGGTACTGTCGGTTACGAAAGCGATCTTGGACATAAGGCCTCCTGGATTTTGAATCTGCATATTCTAACCCCAAGATGCCGATATGGGTGTACAAATTTGGCAGGTTTTCGGAAAACTCCCATGCCGCAATGGGGGTATAATCCAACCAGGCCGTTTCACCCGGGCGAGGCGCATTGCCTCGCTTTTTTCCGCTCTTTCACCCTTCCCT
Organism: Chloroflexota bacterium; assembly: GCA_049324895.1. GTDB lineage: Bacteria > Chloroflexota > Anaerolineae > Anaerolineales > Villigracilaceae > JACPVF01. The sequence continues at coordinate 3,157 of JBMOMS010000191.1, read as the reverse complement.
TCCATTCCAATCCAATGAAACACCTGTTCCGTACCGCCTCCTTTTTGCGTCCCTATGCCTGGCAGGTGAGCGCCACGATGATCATCTTGTTGATCGTCACGGGCCTCAACCTGCTCGTGCCGCGCATCATCCAGACCGTGATTGACGATGGATTGATGCGCGGCGATAATGCCCACCTGGTGCGCGCCGCGCTCCTGCTGCTTGGACTGGGGCTGGGTTCCGCGCTTTTGAATTTCCTCAACCGTTACCTTTCCGCCTGGATCGCCGTCAAGGTGGGTTATGACCTGCGCAACCGCATGTACAATCACATCCAGTACCTGCCGTTCACCTATCACGACCATACCCAGTCGGGGCAGCTCATCAGCCGCTGCATCGAGGACGTGCGCTCCATCGAAAATTTCGCCGGCTCCTCGGTGGCTGAGCTGGTGCGCTTCGTCTTTTTGACCGTGGGCATTTTGGCGGCCATGCTGTCCGAAAACCCCACCCTGGCGATGATCGCGCTGCTGCCCATGCTTCCGCTGATCCTGATGACCTCCCTGTTTGGGACGAAGATCGGCAAATTGTTCTTTGCCGTGGATGCGGCCGTGGGCGAAGTCTCGAACCGCCTGCAGGAGAATGTGGTCGGCGTGCAGGTGGTGCGCGCCTTTGCGCGCGAGCCGTACGAGATCCAGCGCTTCGACAAGGCCAACAAGGATGTGTTCGTCAAGTGGGTCAAGGTCATCGACGAGTGGGCCAGGATCATGCCTACCACGGGCTGGCTGACGACGCTGGGCACGATTCTGATCCTGTACTTTGGAGGGCAGATGGCCCTGGATGGGACGATGACCGTTGGCGCGATCGTGGCTTTCAACGCCTATATCCTGATGCTGGCCGAGCCGGCCCAGGCGCTGACAGGGCTGGTCAACGCGGGCGGCGAGGCGGCGGCGGGCGCCCAGCGCGTCTTCGAGGTGCTGGACACCCAGCCTGCCATCCAATCGCCCGCTGATGCGCTGCGCCTCACGCCCCTGCGCGGCGAGGTCGAATTCCGCGGGGTGGGGCTGAAATACCAGGATGAAAAATCCGC
>JBMOMS010000191.1:0-1994 GCA_049324895.1 Chloroflexota bacterium | reverse complement strand
TCGACCATCCCTTATGCCAACCAAAATCATCCCTCCAACCTTCATTACCCAGTCTGAGGAACAGCTTGCCAAGGGCTATGACCCCAAAGTGGCGCGCGGATTGCTGCGTTTCGTCCAGCCGTACACGGGGCAGATGCTGCTGGCGCTGCTCTTCATGGTCATTGTGACCGCCTCGTCGGTGTCGGGGCCGTACTTTGTCAAGCTGGCCATCGATGACGGCATTGCCGCCAGGAACCCGGCGGCGCTGCGCAACATCGTGCTGGTCTATTTCGCCGTGGCGACGGTGCAGTTTGTTTTCAACTACTTCCGCGTGCTGATCATGTCGCGTGTGGGGCAGCACGTGCTGTACGACGTGCGCACGGCCATGTTTGCGCACCTGCAAAAGCTCTCGCTCAGCTTCTACAACCGCTACAGCGTGGGACGCGTCATCACGCGCGTTATCAATGATGTGGGCACCCTGCGCGAATTCATCACCTGGGCCACGCTGGCCATCATTCGCGACCTGCTCGCCATCGTCGGGATCATCGTGGCCATGCTGGCGCTCAACCTGCGCCTTTCGCTGTTGACCTTTGCCGTGCTGCCGTTCATGGTGCTGGCTACGGTGCTCTTCCGCCGTGTGGCGCGGCGCAACTACCGCAAGGTGCGCGCGGCGGTCTCGTGGGCCAACTCGGTGCTGGCCGAGAATGTCAACGGGGTGCGGGTGGTGCAGGCCTTTTCACGCCAGGCGCATAATTACAGCAACTTCAAGGACTATGTCAACCGCTACTTCATGGAAACGGGCCTGGATGCCGCCTGGGTGGCCTCGCTCTACACCCCCGTGGTGGATGTTCTGGGCGCGATTGCCACGGCCCTGGTGGTCTATCTTGGCGGGACGGCGGTGTTGGGCGAGTCGATCACGGCGGGTGTATTGATCGCCTTCGTGCTGTACATCGACCGTTTCTTCGAACCGATCCGCGACCTCTCGCGCCGCTTCGATACGCTGCAATCCACCATGGCGGGCGGGGAGCGCATCCTCGAACTGTTGAAGACGCCCATCGAGGTGCAGGATGACCCCTCGGCGCGCGACCTGCCTCCCATCCAGGGCGGGGTTCACTTCGAGAATGTTTCCTTCCGCTATTCGGATGATCCCACCCTGGTGTTGAACGAGATCGACCTGGATGTTCAGGCAGGCCAGACTGTGGCCCTGGTGGGCGAGACAGGCGCAGGCAAGACCACCATCGTCAAGCTGCTGGCGCGTTTCCACGATCCCACCGCAGGACGGCTGCTGGTCGACGGACATGACCTGCGCGGGGTGACCCAATCTTCGCTGCGCCGACAGATGGGCATGGTCTTGCAGGATCCCTTCCTGTTCAACGGGACTGTCATGGAGAACATCCTCTTCGGGCGGCTGGGCGCCAGCGAGGCGGATGTCATCGCGGCGGCGCAGGCGGTGGGGGCCCACGAGTTCATTCAAAGCCTGCGAAACGGCTACCAGACCTCGGTCCAGGAGGGGGGGGCGCTGCTCTCGGTCGGGCAGCGGCAGTTGATTTCCTTTGCCCGCGCCCTGCTGGCTGATCCGCGCATCCTGATCCTGGACGAGGCCACCTCCAGCGTGGACACGCAGACCGAACAGGTCATCCAGACTGCCCTGGCGCGCCTGTTGAAGGGCCGCACCTCGTTCGTCATCGCGCACCGCCTCTCGACGATCACGGGCGCGGACCGCATCGTGGTTATCGAGGGCGGGCGCATTGCCGAGCAGGGTGTGCACGCCGAATTGCTGGAGCGCAGGGGCTTGTATTATGAGTTGTACAGGACGGGTTTCCAGGAATAAGGCTGGCCTGGCGCGATGTCGGCGTTTTCTTTTGGCAGTTGCCAAAATGCGCGGGGCGGGCCCCTGTTCCGGGCTGGTTAAAGTACTGTTTACAAATTTCATGCTTTCTCCATCTTGAAACCCAATACTGAGCCGTTATAATGTGGACATGGTTTTTTTATGGGTGGCCGGGAACGGCGCCTCG
>JBMOMS010000190.1:0-7452 GCA_049324895.1 Chloroflexota bacterium | reverse complement strand
CGCAAGATCGGCGAAGGCGAATGGCTGGAGACCCTGCCCGACGGCCTGTACACCGAGGTCGGCGAGCGCGGCAACCGTCTCTCGATGGGACAGCGCCAGCTCGTGGCCTTGATGCGCGTGCTGATGCAAAAGCCCGCCATCTTCATCCTCGACGAGGCTACCGCCAGCATCGACCCATTCACCGAATGGCAGATCCAGCAGGCCCTCAACCTGATCCTTTCCGAGTCGACCAGCATCCTGATCGCCCACCGCCTGTCCACGGTCAAGGCCGCCGACCGCATCGTCGTCATGGATCACGGCTCCATCATCGAAGAAGGCAGCCACGAGGGCTTGCTCAGTCAAGGTGGACACTACGCCACGCTGTATAACACCTATTTCAGGCATCAAAGCCTGGCTTATGTCGAGCAGGCAAGAGAGATGGTGAAGTAAACGAAAAGTCCAGCTTTGGCTGGACTTTTTTGACAACGGAAACGAGGCTTGGGAACAGGCTCTACTTTGCCAGCAGGCTTTTCATGACCTGCTCCAGCGCGGGGCTGTCCGCCTCCTTGTACCCGGCCAGACGGTGATAGATGTCTGCGGCGGCCAGGTGGAATCCGTCCGGCAGGCCGGCTGCGGCGAAGGTCGCGGCAACCTCCCGCATCTCTCCCTCGAAGCGCCAGGCTTTGGCGGTGACGCGCGTGACCCGCCGCTCGACCCGCCCGGCGAATCCCGCCTCGTCCAGTTCCCATTGTTGCTGCAATTCTTCGCGCACCTGCATGTCTTCCGCCGCGGCCAGGATGGCAGACAGCAGCGCGGTGGTTCCCTTGGAATAGGCCGCGTAGCACATCTTGATGGCCGAGGCTTTCCCGACCTCACCGCCCAGTACCCTGATTGCAAGCGGACCCTGCGGGAATAACGACGCGATTCTGTCGGCTTGTGCGCCCGAAAGGTAAAGCCAGGTCTCCCCCGGCTTCCAGGCCGGCGGCCCGATGATGCTCCCGTCCACGCATTGGATCCCGCCAGCTTCCAGGCGCGCGCCGATCCGCTGCGCACGCTGCGGGGAAATGGCGTTCGCCTCCAGGAAGAGTCCTTTGAAGCCCCCGTCCACTGCCTGGGCTGCCACATCTTCTGCGGCATGGGGCGGGCAGACCGAGAGGATCACTTCGCAGGTTTCAAACAGCCTGGCCCTCGTCCCCAGGTCGACCAGGCCATATCGATTGGCGCGCTGGCGGGTTATTTCGCTGCGGCCTTCGGAGGCCCAGTGGACCTGCTGTCCGCTGTTCAGCGCACAGGCCGCAATCGAAATTCCCATTTCGCCGGGATGCAGGATTCCAATTTTATACATGGCAACTCCTTTACAGGCGCGAGTGTAGCACAGCTTTAAGATAAAATACCTTCATGAAGGTCACCATTCTCACCTATGGTTCCCGCGGTGATGTGCAGCCTTTTCTGGCCCTGGCTTGCGGCCTGCAAAAGCGGGGACATGAGGTGATCCTGGCTGCGCCTCATCGCTTTGCCGGCTTTGTCGGGGAACGCCAGGTGCCCTTTGTTCCCCTGGCGGGCGATCCCGAAGAAATCAGCCTGCGCATCAACGATGCAGGGACGAATGTAATACGCATCATTGCAGCCTTTCGTGATTATGCTTTCTCCATTGCGCCCCAGGTTTCGAAGTCGGCCTTTGCCGCCTGTGAAGGCGCAGACCTGATTGTTCACTCTCTCTTATTCACCACTGGGGGGCATTCCTGGGCCCGCGAACATGGCGTTCCCGATGTGTCGGTGCAAACCTTTCCCATGTTTGCCCCCACGCGCGAATTTCCAAGTGTGGCGGCGGCGTATGCCCCTCGCGGTTCTTTAAGTTACCTGTCCCATTGGCTGGCACAGCAAGCCTTTTGGCTGGGAGGCAATTCGGGATATGCGCCCTTGCAGCGCGCCCACCCGGAGATTCCAAACCCCAAAAAGCTCTATTGGCCCTTCGATGAATCCGCGCCTCTGTCCCGTCGGACCCCGCTGCTGTGTGCCTGCAGCCCCAGCGTTTTACCCCGCCCTGCCGACTGGCCCGAGCACGCCGTTATGACAGGGTACCTTTTTCTCGATCAGAACGAGGAGGATCGTTTACCGGCCGGCCTGGCTGATTTTCTTTCAGCAGGCCAGCCGCCGGTTTGTGTGACCTTCGGCAGTATGGTCAACCGCGAGACACAGCGCATCATGCGCGACCTGTTGGACGCCATTGCCGCTGTACATTGCCGCGCCATCGTTTTGACGGGCTGGGGGCGGCCCTTTGCAGACCGGGAACAGGAGGATGTCTTCTGGCTCGAAGCCGCTCCGCACCATTGGCTGCTTCCGCGTTGCAGTCTGGTCGTTCATCATGGCGGGGCTGGCACAACCGCCGCGGGATTTCGGGCTGGGATTCCCCAGGTCGTCGTTCCGCACACCGCCGACCAACCCTTTTGGGGGCGCCTGGTTCACCAATTGGGTGTCGGCCCACCGCCGCTTTCGATCAGGCGCTCTTCGGCAAACCGTTTTGCCTCTGCGCTTGCACAGGCATCCGAAATGGGTGTTCGCAACCGCGCCCGCGCCCTGGGCGGAAAGGTCGATGCCGAGCGCGGGGTTGAGACGGCAGTCCAGGTGATCGAAGATCACTTCCGCAGGTGGCATGAGATGTAATTTTTTTAAGGCTCGAGCCTTGGCGCCTTCACTTGTTCCCATCGACTTGGCCCAATAAAAAACACTGGCGGGAGGCCAGTGTTTTTTGCATTCAATGGTTGCGTCCGTACTATAACGCCACGCCCAGCACCGCGATGTAGTGGAACAGGGCCGCCAGCAGCACGAAGATGTGCCACACCTCGTGGAAGCCGAACACCCCGGGCTTGAAGTTGAAGATCCTGGTCATATACACCACCGCGCCCAGGGTATAGGTCACGCCGCCGACGATCAGCCAGGTCAGCACCCAGGCCGGCAGGTGGGCCAGCATCTGTCCCGCCGTGGCCAGGCTCAACCAGCCCATCACGATATAGATGCCCGCATTCAACCAGCGCGGCGCACGGATGTAGAAGATCTTCACCGCAATGCCAATCACCGCCAGCGACCAGATGATGCCCAACATGCCCCACTTCCAGAAACCCGTGAATGCGTTGATGCAGAACGGGGTGTAGGTGCCTGCGATCAACACGTAGATGGCGGCGTGGTCGACCTTGCGGAAGATCTCCAGCGCCTTGTCCTTGGCCTGCACCATGTGGTAGGTCGCGCTGGCCGAAAACAGGAAGATGAGACTTCCGCCATAGATAGCCAGTGAGATGACCTTGGCGGGCGTGCTCCAGCCCACGATCAGCAGGGCAACCAAACCGATCACCGCCAGGACCGCGCCGCCCCAATGGGTCAGGCTGTTGACGGGTTCGCGCAATTTTCTGAACATGTCTACTCCTAATGGATGGTGGGACCGATAAATATCCTGCTCGAAGAACGGATTACGCTTCCTGGGCGGGCGGCTCGTCGGCGGCCTGGCTTTTCGGCGACTTGCCGAACAGAACCGTCCCGGCCAGCAGCGCGCCCGTCAACAGCAGCATGGTCGGCACGGCGAATTTCAACAGCAGGTTATTGTTGAACACGCTGACAAAGGCCATGATGAAGAACCCTCCGCCCGCCACGCTGAACAGGATGTTGGCCGCCAGCCGCACCCCCGCAGAACGGATGGCAATTCCCAGGATCAACAGGCCGAGGCCCACCGACAGGAACTCCAACGGCCACAGCAGCGCCCAGGCCTGCCACAGTCCTGTGACCGCGCAGAACATCAGCAAAAGGCCGTTGAACCCCAGGATCGAGGCCGGGATCGCCAGCGCCGCCACGCGCATCACCACGGCCGCCAGGGCAAAGCCCAGCGCAAGCGCCAGGATCTCCAGCGGCCAGGCCACCGCCCAAACCTCCCAGCGATTCGTCAAGCTGGCAAAAAGCAGGATGCCGCCCGTCGCCAGCACCGGCAGGCCGGGGATGAAGAAAGCCCCAAACCCGCGGCGCGAAATTCCCAGCAGACCTGGCGCGGTCAACCCCAATCCAATCAACAGGACGATGAAAGGCCACAACCTCCAGGCTTTGGTGGCGAGAAAGAAATTGCCCGCCAGCAGAACCGCTCCGGTCAGAAGCAGCACCGCACCGGCGATCAGGCTAAAGATGCGTTCGGGTTTCATAATGAACCTCCAGTTCAAGTTTGAATTAGATTGGCAAAAGGGCCAAAAAGATGATCACGACAGAAAGCACGGCGCTGGTCAGGGTCAGGCCCAGGCCAAAGGCCCTGGCCCATACGCTCGAAGCGCCTTCGATCCTGTGGATTTGGACCGGAACGAACACCGAAACCCACACGGTCAGCACATCCAACATCCACAGAACATTCCAATCCTGCCAGCGTCCCGTGAGCGAACAATACGCCAGCAGCACGGCATTCCCAAACACAATCCCGCTGGGGATCATCAGCCAGTGCCGCTCGACCCCCCAACCAATCAACGCCAGCAGGCAGGCCGTCAAAAGGAGTTCGATGGGCCACGCGCGGGCCAGCAGGTTCCTCCCGTTGAAAATGGATAATGCAATGACGATCATGTTCACGACCAGGAACAGAGTCAGGCCGCTGAAGACCGCCGACGGGATGCCGACGGGCTGGATGTGTCGCCGCTGCAAGCTGCGTGTCCAGCTCGAAAACAAATCACCTGGCTGGAGGCCTGCTTCCGCTCCCCCGGCCGCTGCCCCGCTGACAGGCCGCGCCATCGCGTCTGTGTCGGCGTCCGCAAAGCGGCGGTCAGTGATATGGCTGCGGGCCGCGCCCGAAAAGACAGCCTGCTGTGGGAAGCGGGCGGGCGGCAGGATGGTGGGCTGGTCGCCTGCGTGTAGGCTAGAGGCTGCCCGTTGCAAGGCTTCGGCCATCTCATCCGCGCTTTGGAAGCGGTCGTCCGGGTTCTTGGCCAGCGCCTTGAGCACAATTCGCTCCAACTCCACGGGCAGGCTCGGGTCGATCTCGGTCGGCAGGGGCAGGGGATCGTTGAGGTGCTTCATCAGGATCGCCAGCGGCGTATCCGCATCGAAGGGCGTATAGCCCGTCAGCATCTCGAACAGCACGATGCCCAGGGAGTAGATGTCGCTGCGACGGTCGCACTGGTTCTTGAGGCCCTGCTCGGGAGCCATGTAATTGAGCGTGCCCATCAACGCGCCCGAGGCGGTATGTTGTGTGCTGCCGATGATCTGGGCAATGCCAAAATCTGTCAGCACCGCCTGTCCCTTCCCATTGAGCATGATATTGGCCGGCTTGAGGTCGCGGTGGATGAGGCCCTCGCCATGCGCGTACGCCAGGCCGCGCAGCACGTCCCCCAGGATCTGCACGATCTCTGTCAATGGCATGCGCTGGTTGTGGATGCGGTACTCGTTCAATCGCGCCCGCAGTGTATCCCCTTCCAGCAGCTCCATCACCATGTAATACAGGTCATCCTGTGCGTCGAAATCGAAAACCTGCACGATGTTCACATGGCGCAGGCCCGAGACCGAATGCGCCTCGCGGCGGAATCTCTCCAGGAACTCGGCGTCTTCAGCCAGGTCGGCGCGCAGCACTTTGATCGCCATGTAGCGGTCCAACTGCGGGTGGTAGGCCTTGTAAACCTGCGCCATGCCGCCGCGACCAAGCGCCTTGACGATGCGGTATTTTCCGAGCGTCGTTCCTTCGAGGGGGGAGGAGGAGGGGGACATCTGTGTGCTCCGTTTTCTTTCAATGTCGATGTTACCCCCGCTTGTGAAAATCAACCTATCCGCCAGCTAACAAGCGGCTACTGGCTTGCCAATCATTCCATATCAGTCTTTCCCAGCAGCTTGTAGCCCATCCCGCGGATGGTCACCAGGAGGAGAGGCATGTTCGCATCCTCTTCGATCTTGGTTCGCAGCCGCCGAATGAGGTTCTCGATCTGGTAATCGTAGATATCCGCCTGGTATTCCGGCCAGACGGCCCTGCCAATCTCGTCCTTTGAACAGACCTTTCCGCGATTTTTGTGCAGGTGGGCCAGGAGCAAAAATTCCTTGGGAGATAATTGAACCACGCGACGATTGAGGCGCACGATGCCCTCCTCGACATTGACCTCCAACTCGGGGAAGGGCGTCTCGCGCGTGGTCGTGTCTGGATCGTGGAAGGTGAACACCACGTCCCCAACCGAGACCTGGTCTCCATCCCGCAATTGCACACTTCCCAGAACTCGCTCCCCGTTCAAGTATGTTCCGTTGGTGCTGCCCATGTCATCCAGAAAAACTCGCCGGCCCTCGCGGCGGATGTGGGCATGTTCCCGTGAAGCGCGCTGGCTGACGATGACGATCTCGTTCTCCACCGCGCGCCCCAGGCGGGTAATGGTCTGTTCGAGCAGATGCTCCTGTTTGGACGGGTCGCGAAGATACGGCGTATTCGGGTTCATGCAGGCTCCTGTTTGCTGCCATATAGTATAGCATGGGGCGTGAATCCTCTTGTCGACAAAAAAACAACCTCCGCATGACGGGTTGGGCCGTTGCTTTTTTTATCTTTTCACGCAAATGGGCTTTGCTTGAATTCTTTAAGGTTTAAGACCTTGCACGATCGAGTGATTGTGATAGAATGTTGCTCCGCGTGCAGGAAAGAACGATCCGCAAACAAGCAGATCGCTTCCTGGCGGGAGAAAAAAAGAATGTGCGTCGGCGGGCGGGCGCTGTGGAAATCGAAACTCGAAGGTCAAAGGAATGAAAAAACCCTTGACAAAAGAAAAGAAATCCATATAATCACCATTCGCCAGTACGTTCATAAAGATCTCGTCCAAAAGACAGATCGATGACAATCGAGTAGACCGTCTCACGTCAGGGACGCAAGACAAGCAGGTTTTGCAGTCTGACAACCGATGCGGAAAGAAAGCATCGGTGTTTTTGTCTGTGTGGGCCCTTGACAGACGGCGCTGGAGCAGGTAGAATACCACCCGCTCAATTGGCAAGTACCTTAACAACTGAAGAGTGATAGGAAGCAACAACTCTGTACAATTCCAGTATAAACTCCGTAACTTACACTCGCAAGAGTGAAATTTTTTTGCGGAGAGTTTGATCCTGGCTCAGGATGAACGCTGGCGGCGTGCCTAATACATGCAAGTCGAACGAGGTGCCTAAGTAGCAATACGAAGGTATCCTAGTGGCGAACGGGTGAGTAACGCGTTGGTGACCTGCCCCAAAGTGTGGAATAACAGTCCGAAAGGATTGCTAATACCGCATGTGGTCATCGGGTTTAGAAGCCGATGACTAAAGCCGCAAGGCGCTTTGGGAGGGGCCTGCGTCCCATCAGCTAGTTGGTGAGGTAACGGCTCACCAAGGCGACGACGGGTAGGGGACCTGAGAGGGTGGCCCCCCACAATGGAACTGAAACACGGTCCATACACCTACGGGTGGCAGCAGTAGGGAATATTGCTCAATGGGCGAAAGCCTGAAGCAGCAACGCCGCGT
>JBMOMS010000189.1:0-7493 GCA_049324895.1 Chloroflexota bacterium | reverse complement strand
CAATACCTTCGCCAATTTTGAAAAAGTTACAAATTGTGGTGCGGGATGGCATCCCGCAATGCCAGATATAGCCAGAAACTTGCTGCGATCACCAGATATGGTAGGCGGATTGCCAATCCGCCCCACGAAATTAGGTCTGTTAAATTTTGGCAAAGGTATTGCTCTACCGTACAAATACGGGTAAAACTCAGACACAAAATGCGGGCTAGCAGTTTGTCGGAAAGAGATGTTTCAAGGCGCAAAACGCTAATTTGAACCGCGAAGGACGCCAAGAACGCGAAGTTTAAAAGGTTTTCTTTGCGATCTTAGCGCGCTTCGTGGTCAAAAAGCGGCATTGGTTGGTTTCTCCGACAGCCTGCTGGATGTACGGTAGAGAATAATTTACTAGAATTTTCTCATAAATATTGACATTTTCACTCCACTTTGCTATAATGCCGCGGCAATCAGTTAAAAACGCCAGAAACGGCTTAATTTCAGGAGTGAAACGCATGTCGCAACTTGAGATCAAAAACCTCCACGTCAGCATCGAAGGCAAGGAAATCCTCAAGGGCCTCGACCTGACCGTGGAGCAGGGCAAAGTCCACGCCATCATGGGGCCAAACGGGACTGGCAAGTCCACGCTGGCCTATACCCTGATGGGACACCCCAATTACACTGTCACCGAAGGGGAGATCGTTTTCAAGGGGCGGAACATCCTTGAACTGGAGCCGGACGAGCGCTCCCGCCTGGGCATGTTCCTGGCCTTCCAGTACCCCGTCGCCATCCCGGGCGTGACCGTGGCGAACTTCCTGCGCACGGCCATCAACGCCCGCCGCCGCGCCGTCAACCCCGAGGACAAGGGCATGCCCATCCCCGAGTTCCGCAAATTCCTCAAGGAAAAGATGGAACTGCTCAAGATGGATCACGCCTTTGCGGGCCGTTACCTCAACGACGGTTTCTCGGGCGGCGAGAAGAAGCGCGCCGAAATTTTGCAGATGGCCGCCCTCAAGCCCGAGATCGCCATCCTGGATGAAACCGATTCGGGCCTCGACATCGACGCCTTGCGCATCGTGTCGGAGGGCGTCAACGCCCTGAGCGGGCCTGAGTTGGGCGTGCTGGTCATCACCCACTACCAGCGCCTGTTGAACTACATCAAGCCGAATTACGTCCACATCATGATGGGTGGGCGCATCGTCGAATCGGGCGGCCCGGACCTGGCCCTGCACCTCGAAGAGCAGGGATACGACTGGGTGCGCGAAAAATATGAGGAAGTTGCTTAGAGAACGGATAAGCAGGGAATAGGGAGCGGTCCCTTATTGAAATGACAGCTTCCCATTCTCCATTCTCTTTTCTCTACTCTCTGGAGTTGATATGAGCGAAGAATCCAAACTTACCGAAGACACCAAGATCCTGGATGAGATTGGCGATTACAAGTACGGTTTCCATGATCGTGATGATAACTACGTGTTCAAATCCCAGCGCGGACTGAATCGCGAAGTGGTCGAAAATATCTCGCGCATGAAGGGCGAACCGCAGTGGATGCTCGAGTTCCGCCTCAAGGCGCTCGAACACTTCCAGGCCCGTCCCATGCCGCCCTGGGGCCCCGACATCTCGAACCTCGACCTCGACAATATCTTTTACTACGTCAAGCCGACCGAGAAGAGCGAGAAATCCTGGGACGACGTGCCCGATGACATCAAGCGCACGTTCGACAAGCTGGGCATCCCCGAAGCCGAACGCAAGTTCCTGGCGGGCGTGGGCGCTCAGTATGAGTCCGAGATGGTCTATCACTCCATCCTCGAACATCTCGAAAAGCAGGGCGTCATCTTCCTTTCGATTGAAGACGGCCTGAAGCAATACCCCGACCTGTTCCGCGAATACTTCGGTACGGTCGTCCCGATCGAGGATAACAAATTCGCCGCGTTGAACTCGGCGGTCTGGTCGGGCGGATCGTTCGTCTACGTGCCGAAGGACGTCAAGGTGGATTTGCCCCTGCAAGCCTACTTCCGCCTGAACACGGCCAACGTCGGCCAGTTCGAGCGCACGCTGATTATCGTGGATGAAGGCGCGTCGGTGCATTATGTGGAAGGCTGCTTCCTCGAAGGCGCGCAGGTCCGCACTCGAAACGGCGAAAAAACCATCGAACAGATCGAAGTCGGCGACGAGGTGATGACGCATCAAGGCCGTTATCGCCGCGTGTATCATACGCAGAAGCGCCCCTATCACGGCAATGTACACAACATTCGTTTTTACGGCGACAGCGGACGCGAGTTGAATGTGACCGCGGAGCATCCGTTGTTGATCGTTCGCCGCGAGAAGCAAAATGAACGCAACAAAGAGTTTCAATTGACTTGGGCGCGCGCCGACAGCGTCAAGGAAGGCGATTATCTTGTCGTGCCCGTGCCGCAGCCAGTTATGGAGCCTGCCTTTGCTCATAGTGTCACTGTCCCGTTGGGGCGCGGCCGCCATACTCCTGTTGAGCGCGAAGTCAATTTGCCCTATAAACCTGATTTCTTCCGCCTGCTTGGTTACTATTTTGCCGAAGGGCATGTGGATAATGAACACTACCTAACCCTTTCCTTCCATGTGGAAGAAACGGAATATCTTTCCGATGCAAAGTCTCTCATCGAACGATATTTTGGTAAATCGCCCATTGAAACTGCACCGCGCCAGAATGGACAAACCCTGGTTCTTTCCTCGACCGAAATTGCCCGTACATTTGCTCGTGAGTTTGGCACGAATGTTTTTGAAAAACGGGTTCCTGAATGGGTGTCCAACGCCGACCCCGCCTTGCTTGCTGAATTGGTCAAGGGTATGTGGTGCGGCGATGGAAGCTACGACCCGAAGAAGAACATGTTCCGTTACAACACGGTGTCTGCGGATTTAGCTTATGCCTTTCGCGATGCCTGTCTGCGGTTGGGAGTTGCTGTTTCTGTGAATAAACAGGGGCGCAATCTGCCTCGTAAGGACATTTACGCGGTTGTCATTGCATCGCCCTTCAATCCAAAATTTGGTGAAATCGTTGGTGTGGAGGCACCCGCAGGCGACCTCAGCGGCTCTCCTTTTGCGCTTGACGAAAACTTCCTGTATGTTCCGATTAAGGAAATTTCCGTGCATGAGCTGGAAACCGAGGTTTACAACTTCTCGGTCGAGGAAGACGAATCCTACGTTGCGGAAGGAGTCGTCTCTCACAATTGCACCGCTCCTCAATACACCACCAACTCCTTCCACTCCGGTGTGATCGAGATCGTCGTCAAGCAGGGCGCGCGCTCGCGTTACTCGACCATCCAGAACTGGTCGACCAACGTGTTCAACCTCGTCACCCAGCGCGCCAAGGTTTTTGCGAATGCCTCCCACGAGTGGGTGGATGCCAACCTCGGCTCGAAGTTGACCATGAAGTATCCCTCCTGCTATTTGATGGAACCCGGCGCGCGCGGCGAGATGCTTTCAATGGCGTTCGCAGGCCCCGGCCAGATTCAGGACGCAGGCTCGAAGATGGTGCATTTCGCGCCGAACACCACCAGCAAGATCACGTCCAAGTCCATCAGCAAGAGCGGCGGACGCGCCTCCTATCGCGGCCTGGTCAAGGTCTACAAGGGCGCGAAGGGTGTCAAGTCCAATGTGGTTTGCGATGCGCTGCTGCTCGACCCGCAGTCCCGCTCGGACACCTATCCCTCCATCGAAATCGACGAGGATGATGTCTCCATCGGCCACGAGGCCTCGGTCTCGAAGGTCGGCGAGGAACAACTCTTCTACCTCATGTCGCGCGGACTCTCCGAAGAGGAAGCCACGGGCATGGTGGTCTCGGGTTTCATCGAACCGCTCGTCAAGGAACTTCCGATGGAATACGCCGTCGAAATGAACCGTTTGATCCAATTGCAGATGGAAGGCAGCATCGGGTAGCGCAAATTGCCAATTTGCGCCACAGGATAAACATTATGCAGGAAAAACCAAAAGTTACCGTATCGAGAACCCGACGGCCCGACTCCGCCGCAAAGGAGTTCAATTTCACCCAGGTGGACATCCGCGCCACGGGCGGCGCCATCGCCGCCTACCGCGCCCTGGCTTGGGAATCGTTCAAGCGGCTTTCCCTCCCCGCTGTGAGCCTCGAAGCCTGGCGCCGCACGGATATTCATAACCTGCCGACCGATCAGTTCGTCCTGCCCAGGGACGGCGCGTTCGAGGATTTGCCCTCCGTCCGCGAGGATCTGCTCAAGCCGCTCATTGCCGACCAGCACGGCGGCCAGATCGTCCTCACCCCGGGCGGGTCGAAGGTCGAGTTGTCCGAGTCCCTCGCCCAAAAGGGCGTCATCTTCACCGATCTCAAAACCGCTGAACAGAAACACCCCGACCTGCTGGCGAAGATGCTCGGCAAAACCGTCAACGTGGAGGAGGGCAAGTTTGCCGCGCTGGCGGGCGCCTTCGCCCAAAACGGCGTGGTGCTTTACGTCCCAAAGGGCCTGACCGTGGACGAGCCGCTGCACAGCATCCTGTGGGGGCCGGGCGCAGACCTGGCCCACATCTCGCATGTGCTCGTGCTTGTGGATGAAGGCGCCTCCGTGACCTACGTCCACGAGTCGGCCTCGCCCGACGAAATGGGAATCAACTCGATGCACGCCGGGCTGGTCGAGATCCAGGTCATGCGGGATGCGTCGCTGAAATTCGTCGAGCTGCAATCCTGGGGACGTCACGTCTGGAACTTCAGCCACGAGCGCGCCCGCGTGGAGCGCGGCGGCAACCTGGATTGGATCTTCGGCGCGATCGGTTCGCGCCTGACGAAAAACTTCACCGAGTTGGACCTGGCGGGCGAGGGCGCGACCGGACGCATGTCGGGTTTCTATTTTACCGACGGCAGCCAGCATCTCGACCACGATACCCAGCAGAATCACCTGTCCCCTCACACCACCAGCGACCTGCTCTTCAAGGGCGCGCTCAAGGGCAGAAGCCGCTCGGTCTGGCAGGGCATGATCTACGTTGCCCCCGGCGCGCAAAAGACGGACGGCTACCAGGCCAACCGCAACCTGGTGCTGAGCGACCAGGCCCGCGCCGACTCGATTCCCGGCCTCGAAATCCTGGCCGACGATGTGCGCTGCACCCACGGCGCGACCGTCGGCAAACTTGAGGCCGAGCCGATCTTCTACTTGAAGTCGCGCGGCATTCCGCAGGCCGAGGCCGAGAAGCTGGTCGTGGAGGGTTTCTTCGACCCAATCTTCCAGCGCATTCCATTCGAGGGCGTGCGCGAACGGTTCCAGCAGTACATTGCTGATAAAATGAGCGTATAATCCAGCGCCTGGCGGAGTGTCCCTCCACCGGGCAAAATCCATGTTTTGAGGACAAACTATGAGCAAGACTCGTGTCATTCCCATTCAACCGACGATACCTGCCGAGGTCCGTCCGAAGTCTCGTGCGGGGGCGCGTGCGGGACGGCAGTTCGCCTTCATGCGCGCACCCGGGGTGGAGCACGCTTTCGAGGTGGGCGACAACGTCGAAGTCTTTTGCGATCACGAGAAGAACAATGACCGCATCCGCGGTTGGATCAAGGGCATCGTGGTGCAGGTCGACAACAAGATGGTCGCGGTCCAGTTCCGCTCGAATGTTTTCCTCACCGATGGCTGGATGGTCCCGGACCGCATTCTGTGGTACCCGTTGACCTCCGAGCATATCCGCCCTGTGAGCGGCGGAAAGAAAGCCGCCTCCAAAAAGGAAAAGGAAATTCCTGATTATTAGTCGTCATTGCGAGCGACCGAAGGGAGCAAGCAATCTTAAGTTTCAAAAATACAAGAGATTGCTTCGGGCTTCGCCCTCGCAATGACATCAACAGCTTATGTCCCTCAACATCGAACAAATCCGCAAAGACTTTCCCATTCTCGAGCGTGAGACGAAGCCTGGCACGCGCGTGGTCTATTTGGATTCCACGGCCACCAGCCAGAAGCCGCTGGCCGTCATCGAGGCGATGAACGATTTCTATCGCCGCTCGAACGCCAACATCCATCGCGGCGTGCATACCCTGGCCGAGGAATCCACGGCCTTGTACGAAGGCGCGCGCGAGAAGATTGCCAGATTTATCAACGCCGCTTCGTCGCGCCAGGTGATCTACACGCGCAACACGACTGAGTCCATTAATCTCGTGGCCTACTCGTGGGCGCGCGCCAACCTCAAGTCGGGCGACCGGGTCATCCTGACCGAGATGGAACACCACTCGAACCTCGTCCCCTGGCACATGCTCCAGGCGGAACGCGGCATCGAGCTGGATTTCATCCCCGTGACGGAGGATGGCCTGCTCGACCTGGATGAGTACCGTGCCCTCCTGACCCGCGGCCCGAAGCTGGTCTCGTTTACGCACATGTCCAATGTCCTGGGCACGATCAACCCCGCCGCCGAGATCATCCGCCTGGCCCATGAGGCTGGCGCGTTGACGTTGGTGGACGCGGCCCAATCGGTTCCGCACCTGCCTGTGGATGTGCAAGCTCTGGACGCCGACTTCCTGGCCTTCTCCGCGCACAAGATGTGCGGCCCGACCGGCATCGGCGCGCTGTACGGCAAGGCGGACCTGCTCGAAGCCATGCCGCCCTTCCTCGGCGGCGGCGACATGATTCGCGAGGTCAAACTGCGCTCCTTCCGCCCGAACAGCCTGCCGCACAAATTCGAGGCGGGTACACCCGCCATTGCCGAAGCGGTCGGCTTCGGGGCGGCGGTCGATTATCTATCCCAACTGGGCATGGACGCGGTGGCCGCGCACGAACACGAGATCACCGAATATGCCCTCGAACGCCTGGAGGAAATCCCCGGCGTGAAAGTCTTCGGCCCCTCCGCAGACAGGAAGGGCGGGGTGGCGGCCTTCACCCTGGCAGGCGTCCACCCGCACGACGTGGCCCAGATCCTCGACCAGGACGGCATCGCCGTCCGCGCGGGGCATCATTGCGCCCAGCCGCTGCACGAAAAGTTCAACATCCCCGCCACCAGCCGCGCCTCCTTCTACATTTACAGCACCACGGATGAGGTCGACCTGCTGGTGAACGGAATTTACAAGGTCAAGGAAATGTTCGGATAATTTACGTCATTGCGAGCTCCCCGTTCTTTGGGGAGCGAAGCAATCTCATGTTTTCTGAAACCACGAGATTGCTTCGTCGGGATTTCGGCGCTTCGCGCCTCAACCCTCCTCGCAATGACATCGGAGAACTCATGGACGATCTCTATCGCGAAGTCATCATCGAGCACTACAAAAATCCCTCCTACCGCGGCAAGCTGGACCCGCACGACATCTCCTTTGCGGATAATAACCCACTGTGCGGCGACCATATCCAGGTGGACTTGCGCGTCGGCGAAGACGGCACTGTCACCGACGCCCGCTTCGACGGTCACGGCTGCGCCATCTCGCAGGCTTCCGCCGACCTGTTGATGGAATCCATCATCGGCAAGCCCATCGAGGAAGTCAAGCAGCTCAACAAGCAGGACCTGCTCGACCTGCTCGGCATCGACCTGGGCCCCGTGCGCCTGAAATGCGCGTTGCTGTC
>JBMOMS010000188.1:5150-7555 GCA_049324895.1 Chloroflexota bacterium | reverse complement strand
ACGACCGCTCTCCCTGTGGCACAGGCACCAGCGCCAAACTCGCCTGCTTGTATGGCGACGGAAAATTGCAAGTCGGTCAAACCTGGAGACAGCAAAGCGTCGTCGGCAGCATCTTCGAAGGCAGCGTGCAATTGGACGGCGACAGGATCATCCCCACCATCACGGGTGAAGCCTGGGTCATGTCCGAAGGGACGATCCTGGTGGATGAACGCGATCCGTTTGCAAACGGAATTTGACCTTCAACCTTCGACCTTTGACTCTTCCTCGTCGAAGGTCAAAGGTCGAAAGTCATACGGAGACGAAATGAATTCAAAACATGACGTATTGATCATCGGCGGCGGTTCGATCGGGTTGAACTGCGCCTATTATCTTCTCAAAGCGGGGCGGAGAGTCACCATCGTGGATGCAAAGGAGATCGGCAAGGGCAGCTCCGCGGGCAATGCGGGGCATATCGTGCCGAGTCACATCATTCCGCTGGCCGCGCCTGGGATCGTGTTCACGGCGCTCAAGTGGATGCTCGACCCGCAGAATACGCCCTTCGGCATGAAGATC
Source organism: Chloroflexota bacterium (assembly GCA_049324895.1). GTDB lineage: Bacteria > Chloroflexota > Anaerolineae > Anaerolineales > Villigracilaceae > JACPVF01. Next base: position 7,003 of record JBMOMS010000188.1, on the reverse strand, counting down.
AGCCTGGAGCCGGGTTACATTTCCTGGCTGCTGCAATTCGTCTTTGCCTGCAACGACGCCAACGTCCAGCGCGGCATCCCGCCGTTGAACAGTCTCGGTCAGTTGAGCGCGCGCAACTTTGCGCAGATGATCGCCGAGGAGAATTTCGATTGTCACTATCGCGAGAAGGGATTGCTCTTCCTCTACAAATCGGCTGAGGCCTTTGCGGGCGGACGCCACGAAGCCGAGGAGATGAACCGACACGGCATCCCCACCGATGTGCTGGATCAGGCCGCCGTCCACGCGCGCGAACCGATGGCGCGCGCCGACGTGCTGGGCGGAGTCCACTTTACGGGCGATTCCTTCCTCGACCCTGCGCGTTTTTTGCAACTGTTGAAGGAACGTGTCCGCGCGATGGGAGCGGAGTTGATCGAGAATACCCCCGTCACAGGCTTTGACGTGGCGGATGGAACAATCCGCGCGGTGAAGACGGGCGCGGGCGACTTCGAAGCGGACGAGGTCATCCTGGCGGCGGGGGCGTGGAGTTCCATCGTGGCGCGCGACCTGCGCCTGAACATCCCCGTCCTGCCTGCGCGCGGATTCAGCCTGACCATGTCCGCGACGAAGCAGATGCCGAGCCAGGCGCTGCTGCTGGGCGAGCGCCGCGTGGCCGTCACGCCGATGGGCGACCTGCTGCGCTTCACAGGTCGACTCGAAGTCGGGCAGTTCGGCACCGAGCCTGAGCCGCGCTGGATCCGTCAGATCGAGGCGGCGGTGCGGGAGTACATACAATTGGACGAGACCCTCGACACCAAGGAAACCTGGGCGGGGCTGCGTCCCACCACACCCGACGGGATGCCGATCATTGGCCGCTCGCCGCGTTATCAGAACCTGATCCTCGCCACGGGCCACGCCATGCTGGGACTGTCGCTCGGGCCAGGCACGGGCCAGGTCGTGGCGGAGCTGCTCACAGGGCGGAATCCCGCCTTTGATCTGAATCCGCTCAGGGCGGGGCGGTTTTAATCCTCCAGGTGTATAATTGCAGTGCAAAAGGATAGTGCAAAGGAGAGTGTCTTATGTGCGCTGTAAAAGAAAGAATGAATTTATACATTACAAAATCCGTCATGGATAATTTGCGGGAGATCATCCCCGCCCGTGAGCGTACCCGCTTCGTGGAGGAGATTTTGGCGCGCGAGTTGCGGCGTCGAAAATTACGAGACGTGATCAAGAAATCCTATGGCGCCTGGAAGGATGAGGATCATCCTGAACTGGCGACATTCGAGGATATCAATCGCTGGATCGAAGAAGGCCGAAAAAGATTCACGCGTGATTTTTCAGCCGAGTGGGGACAGGATGAGTGACTACCTGTTGGATAGTAATATCCTGATTCTATATCTTCGCAAGGTAAAGGCGTATGACGAATTGTTGGATACGCTCGCCAAGGACGATACCTTGTTTATCTCGGCGATCACACGGCTCGAAGTGATTCGTGGTATGCGCGAGCGTGAACGCCAGGATACTTTTGAACTTCTGGATGCGCTTGAAACGCTTGACGTGACCAGTGAGGTCGCGGATGGCGCGGGAGAATTGATTCGTTTGTGGAAAACTCGCGGGATGCTTCTTGAAGACGCAGACACTCTTATTGCAGCGACCGCATTGGCGCATGGCTTGACCCTGGTCACCACCAACGCAAAGCATTTTCCCATGCCCGACTTGGTGGTGTATCAGGCCGATGAGCAGGGCAGGATCAAATTGCGGGAGTGAGCGCGGATTTTGTCAGGGGAAAAGCGAAAAGGGGGAAGCTGGGCTGTATAATCTGACAATGTTGCATCTGGAGTTCAGAAGTTCCACTTCTGGACGTTCCCAACTGTCCG
>JBMOMS010000188.1:0-5050 GCA_049324895.1 Chloroflexota bacterium | reverse complement strand
TCAAATTGCGGGAGTGAGCGCGGATTTTGTCAGGGGAAAAGCGAAAAGGGGGAAGCTGGGCTGTATAATCTGACAATGTTGCATCTGGAGTTCAGAAGTTCCACTTCTGGACGTTCCCAACTGTCCGCAAGTGGAACTTGCGGATTCCCTCCATAACACGCTTTCCACTTTTTGATTGCAGCGGAGACTTATGAGCATCACCCCCTGGAAGATCCTCGAATCGAAATACATCCGCCCCCGTTTTCGCGTGGACAAGGTCGAACTGGCCAGCGGCCAGGTCATCGACGCGATCACCTTCGAATTCCGCTCGTGGGCCAACGTGCTGGCCCTGACCAAAGACCAGCAGGTGGTCGTCATTCGGCAGTATCGTCACGGCGTGCAGGAGGTGCTGCGCGAGTTCCCTGGCGGGGTGGTGGAGGATGGTGAAGACCCCAGAGATGGAGCACAGCGCGAATTGCTGGAGGAGACGGGTTACACCGCCGCGGAATTCATCGAGGTGGGGCGCTTTTATCCCAACCCCGCGCTGCAAACCAACACGATGTACTTTTACCTGGCCCTCGGCGCGGAACGGGTCGAAGGCCAGCACCTGGACGCCGCCGAAGAGATCGACGTGGAGCTTCTGCCGCTGGATGAGTTGATCGACCTGGCGCGGCGCGGCGAATTCCGTCACGCCTTGCAACTGGCGGGACTCTTCCACACGCTGGCTTACCTGGATCGCATCCGCTGATGACTTCGCGAGTCTCCGCCGCCCTGAAATACCTGAGCCAGTACGGCCTGCGCCCGTTGGCGTTGCTGGCGTTGTACAAGTTCGGGTTGGCGACGGGGCATTACAAGAGAATAGAGAACAGAGAAATAGAGAATAGTTATTCATTCTCCAGTTTGCTTCCTTTCCCCTCTCGCGAGCAACTTACCAAAACCCTCGGCGAGGATGGCCAGGCGGCGCTCCTCAAAGAAGCGGATGAGATCGTTGCTGGAAAATTCCGCAGGTTTGGTGATGAGCTTGCCGAAATTGATCTCACGCTGCCGCAACAGCTCCACCACTGGACAGCCTATGAAACAGGCAAGATCGACCTTCGACCTTTGACTTTTGACTTGAAATATCTCTGGGAACCCGCCCGCTTCGGCTGGACATTCGCGCTGGGACGCGCGTATCATCTTACGCAAGACGCAAAGTATGCCGAGTCCTTCTGGAACTATTTCGAGACATTCAGCACGTCCAACCCTGCATACCTCGGCCCGCATTGGATGAACGGGCAGGAGGTGGCCGTCCGCTTGATGGCTTTGATTTGGGCGGCGCAGGTCTTTGACACACAGGATGAAAAACGCAAAACGCAACTCGTCATGTCCATTGTTCAACACGCGGCGCGCATCCCGCCCACGCTGGTGTATGCGCGCTCGCAGAATAACAATCATCTTGTGACCGAGGCGGCGGCGCTTTTCGTCGCAGGCCGAACGTTAAAGAATCGCGCCTGGCGTGACCTGGGCTGGAAGTGGCTCAACTGGGCCTTCCAGAATCAGATCAGCGGTTACGGCGAGTACATTCAGCACTCGACCAATTATCATCGCGTCATGCTGCAAGCCGCGCTTTTGGCGGAAGCGGTTCGGGATGAGGCTTGGCCCAGGGCGACGGAGCAGGCCCTCGGTCGGGCGGCGCACTGGCTCTTCTCGATGCTGGATCCCGTCTCGGGGCGGACGCCGAATCTGGGTTCCAACGACGGAGCCTTGATCCTGCCCCTCAGCGCGACTCCGTTTAACGACTTTCGTCCCACCGTGCAGGCTGCCGCGCGCGCCTTCCTCAAGACGCAGATACCCGCGGGCGTCTGGGATGAGATGTCCCTGTGGCTGGGACTCGCTCCCGTCCAAAAGACCTACACGCCCGAGCACTACATGACCGACAATCTGCGCGGGCCAAACTCGTGGGCCTATTTGCGCGCGTCGCGTTTCCCCTCACGTCTCGCGCACATGGATCAACTCCACCTCGACCTGTGGTGGCGCGGACTGAACATCGCGCAGGACGCGGGCACCCATCTCTACAACGCGCCCGCTCCCTGGGACAATCCGTTGGTGACGACGCGCGTGCATAACACGCTGACGGTCGATGGCCGTGACCAGATGACGCGCGCGGGCCGCTTCATGGTGCTCGATTGGGCCAGCGCCGTTTCGACGAGCGAGATCACCCTGGACGCGCAGGAGCTTTTGCGGGTGAAGGCGACCTTCAAGGGCTATCGGGATGTGCTGCACGAACGGATCGTCATGGCGCTGGCGGACGATACCTGGCGCGTGGAGGATCACCTCTCGAACCTGCGGCGCGGCAGCGTTCACACCTGTCGCATTCACTGGCTGCTGCCCGATTGGGAGTGGCGGCTCGAACAGAAGGCGGGCGGGGTGGTGTTGACCTTGCAATCGCCCCACGGCCCGCTGCGGCTGGATTGCTTCTTCGATTCATCGTCCGTCTATTTCAAAACGAATGTCACGTTGGTTCGCGCAGGTGAGGTCATCCACGGGGAGGGGCAGGCCCTGGCTTTCGAGGGTTGGGTGTCTCCCACCTACGGGCAAAAGCAGCCCGCGCTGTCCCTTTCGGCGGAGTTGACCAGCGACCATGATGCGCTGTTCATCAGCCAGTTCACCTTTCCGCAGCCATCTCCTGGGGAGGATCGATGAGAGTGCGCGCCGTCGCCATCTTGATCGAAGATGACCATGTCGCCGTGATCGAACGTCACCGCGCGGGACGGCATTACTTCTCCTTTCCAGGCGGCGGCGTGGACGCGGGCGAGACGGTCGAGCAGGCCGTCGTCCGCGAGGTGGAGGAGGAGTTGGGCTTGCGCGTCGTCGTGGAGCGCAAGGTGGCCGAGGTCTGGTTTCACGGCAATCGCCAGGAGTATTTCCTCGTCCACAAGATCGGCGGCGAATTCGGCACGGGCGCGGGCGAGGAATACCAAAGCTATCGCCCCGAGCACGGCACCTACCTGCCCCAGATGATGCCCATCTCGGAATTGTTGAACCAACCCGTCCTGCCCATCGAGGTGGCCCTGCTGCTGGTCAAGTCCCATCCCGATGCCTGGCCCGGGAAGCCAGTTATAATCTTTGAAAAATGAATTGGAGTCCAAAGTCTCCAGACTTTGGACATGTTTCAAATAACCAAATCCGACGTCGGGAGACGTTGGACTCCACTGTCCTTATGCATATCCTCATCATCCACCAGGCTTTTGCCTCCCTTAACGAACCAGGCGGAACGCGTCATTACGAATTGGCGCAGTACCTCACCTCGCGCGGACATCGCGTGACGGTGATCGCTTCGCCGGTCAGTTACCTCACTGGTTTCCCCTCTCCCGCCCGCGGGAGAGGGGGCAGGGGTGAGGGAGATATCACGATTCTGCGCGCCTCGGTCTATTCCGCGCATCACAAGTCTTTCATTCATCGCGTGCTGGCGTTCTTCTCGTTCATGCTGTCCTCGTTCTGGATCGGGCTGGGCGTCAAAAACGTGGATGTGGTCTGGGGCACCTCGCCGCCCATCTTCCAGGGCGTGACCGCGCTGCTGTTGGCGCGGCTCAAGGGCGCGAAGTTCCTGTTCGAGGTGCGCGATCTGTGGCCGCGCTTTGCCATCGCGGTGGGCGTGCTGCGCAACCATTGGCTGATCCGCGCTTCGGAGTGGCTGGAGCGCGTCCTCTATCGCTCCGCGGATCGGGTGATGGTCAACAGCCCAGCCTACGTCAGCTATGTTCAGAATATCGCCCTGAGCGGAGGCTGGAAGCCGCAGTCGAAGGGCTGGAAAGTGGAGTTGATTCCCAACGGCGCCGACCCGTCCATGTTCGATCCCGCCAATGACGGCGCGGCCTTCCGTGAGGCGCATCACCTCACGGACAAATTCGTGGCAATGTATGCAGGCGCGCACGGCATGTCGAACGACCTGGAAGTCGTGCTCGAAGCCGCGCGTCAACTGGAGGATGCGCCCGAGGTCGAGATCGTTTTCGTGGGGGACGGCAAGGAGAAGTCCGCGCTGATGGTGCGCGCGGCGGCGATGAGCCTGCCCAACGTGACCTTCCTTTCGTCCGTGCCGAAGACGGAGATGGCCAGGGCCCTGGCCGCATCGGATGCCTGCATTGCCATCCTCAAGCCGCTGGATGAATACAAGTGGACCTATCCCAACAAGGTCTTCGACTACATGGCGGCGGGACGTTCCGTGGCGCTGGCCATCGATGGCGTGATCCGCGAAGTGGTCGAGGCCGCGGACTGTGGCCTGTTCGCCGCGCCTGGGAATCCGTCCGCGTTGGCGGAGGTCATTCGTCAACTCGCTGGCGACCGCACGAAAAGCCGCGCAATGGGCCTGCGTGGACGCGCCTACCTCGAAGAGCATTTCAGCCGCGAGACGATGGCTGGGAATTTATTGAAGATGCTGGAAGCGTTGACCGCCGAAAGGAAATCTTAATGGACAAGGTCATCATCATCGGCGCATCGGAACACGGCAAGGTCGTGGCCGATGTGATCGAGCGCGAAGGTAAATACGCCCTGCTCGGTTGGATCGACTCGTACAAGCCCGCGGGCGGAGACTTCTTCGGCTATCCCATGCTCGGCGCGGAAGACGTCCTGCTCGACCTGTGGCAGCGGAAAGAAATTGCGGGCGGCATCATCGCCATCGGCGACAACTGGACGCGTGGCCGCATGGCTGAAAAGATTCGCTCGCTTGCATCCGACTTCACCTTCATCACAGCGGTCCATCCCTCCGCGCAAGTTGCGCGTGGGGTGACGATTGGACAGGGCGCGGTTCTCATGGCGGGGACAGTCGTCAACAGTGACAGCCGCATCGGCGCACATTGCATCCTCAACACCAAGTCCTCGCTCGACCACGATTGCATCATGGACGATTTCTCCAGCCTGGCGCCCGGCGTGACCGTGGGCGGCGTGGTGCGCATCGGCGCGTTCAGTGCGATTTCGCTTGGCGCGAACATCATCCACGGCAGGAGCATCGGCGCGCATACGGTCATCGGCGCTGGGGCGCTGGTGTGGTCGGATATGCCTGATCATTGCGTGGCCTACGGCGTGCCTGCAAAAA
>JBMOMS010000187.1:0-7669 GCA_049324895.1 Chloroflexota bacterium | reverse complement strand
CAAAAGACTGTCCCCGGGAAAACGCAAGCACATTCGCCGCGTGAAACAGGAAGCCCGCAAGGAGGGCGTCTCTGAAGCCGAATTGCAGAAAAGGTTGCGCGGCTCGTAACACACGAACCGCACATGAATCAAAAATCGGGAATCATATTCCCGATTTTTGATCCACACACAAGTCAATCTCGAAACGAGTTTTTACGGCAGCCCGGGGACTCTCTCCAAATCCCACAACCGCACATTATCAATCGTGATTATCGCATCCTGCCCCGTGACGGAGAGCAGGTGGATCGACACCGCCCGCGGCGACCTCTCCACCACGGACCCGGTTCTGCACTGGCTCAAATACCCCAGAGGCTCTTCGTTGACGTAGAAGGCACATTCCTGCCCGCGCAGGATGACCGTCACATGGATGAACTCGGGAGAGAAATACTGGTACGCGCCCGAGGCGCTCTGCTGCGGGCTGCGCAAACTCCAATCGAAGCTCCAGTCCTCGTGTTTCGACAGGTCGAGCTGCACGCTCTGGTCGGCGGACTGATTGAACTGGAAGCGCAGCACGTCCTGAGGCTGGGTCTTGCCAAACTTGAAATCCAGTTCCAGCACAAAATCCGCGCGGCGCAGGTATGGGTTGTAGACGAAGAAATCCCTGTACTCGCGCTCTGTGGGAATCCGCAGCAGCAGGGACTCGTTTTCGAGCGTCGCATAAAAGGGGCCGTCCGTGCTGTCGCGCTTCACAAAGAACCAGCCCAGGTTGTACCCCGAGAAATCATCCTTGAAAACGGGATACTGATCGGCCAGCGCCGCCAGGATGGGATCGGCAAACTCCGAAGTCCAGGCGGGTGGGGGCGGGACGATGCGCGTGGGCGGGACAGGGGTGAGCGTGGCCGTCGGCGGCGGCGCAGGCGACGCGGTAAAGGTCGGCAGGATGAAAACCGTGGGCGTCGGCTGGAGGAAGGGCAGCGCCGAACTCGAACAGGCCAGGCCAGGCAGGAGCGTCAAAAGGAGAAGGAGCGGGAGAATGCGTCGCATGAGGTGATTATATACCGCACAAATGGATTAAAATGATTTCAGGCCTCCCATGAAACCCACCCTATCTCCCAAACATACCCGGGACGCATCCGTAATCGAGACCCCAGGCGGATTCCGCCTCACCATTCCCGCCTCGGACGGCTCCCGTTACGACGACGCCCAACTGGACGATTACGCGGGCCTGGCGCGGCGGGATTTCCCCCACCGCTCCCTCGACTTGAGCCTGCGCGCCCGCGCCTCAGCAGAATCCACGCCTGGGACTTGGGGCTTCGGCGTCTGGAACGACCCCTTCGGGCTGAGCCTCGGCTTCGGCGGGAATCCCTTCCGCCTGCCTGCGCTGCCGAACGCGGCCTGGTTCTTCTACGCCTCGCCGCCAAATTACCTCTCCTTCCAAAATGCTAAACCTGCACAGGGATTCCTCGCGCAGACGTTTCGCGCGCCCCGTTTTCATCCCGCGTTGATCGGCGCAGGACTGGCCCTGCCCTTCTCGCGCATCGCAGCCCGCCGCAGGCTGGGACAGGTCATCGCCGAGGACTCGGTCGCCCTCAGCGTGGATGTCACTCAATGGCACGGATACAGGTTGAGGTGGCGGGAGGATCGGGTCGTCTTCGAGGTGGATAACGTCCCCGTGTTGGAAACGTCCGTGAGTCCGCATCCACCCCTGGGCTTCATCCTGTGGATCGACAATCAGTTCGCGGCCTTCACCCCCGCAGGAAAAATATCGTTTGGGGTGTTGGCGCATCCCGAGGCGTGGCTGGAAATCGAAGGCCTGGAAATAAAAAAGTAGGGGCGGAGCAATGCTCCGCCCCTACTCGTTCTATTCGAACTACGCGGCCTTGGCCTTTTTGGCCTTGTCCAATTGCATGTTGACCACGGCATAGACTGCGGCGACGCCGAGGGCGATGGCACCCATCCAGTTAAGTGAGAGCGGCAGGCTCTGCTCGAACAGGCGCGCAAACGTATCCAGCAGCACGCCCAAAATGAACAGGCCGCCGAACATGCGGTTGTGATAGAAGCAGAAGCCCGAGAACCAGGTCGGCCAGAAGACTTCGAAACCAGCGGGCGGCCCCTCGGGGCGCGGCTTGGACAGCACCGCCACGGCATAGAAGGCGCGCTTCAAGGCGAACAGGATCAGCAGCATGAAGACGGAGAAGTAGCCCGTCACGACCAGATAGATCACGACGGCGTAGGCAATGATGATGGCCGCCATGTTGACGTAGCGCGCGAAGGTCTGGCCGACGCGCACGGGGAAGGTGCCCACGCCCTTTTCCTTGTCGGGGATCATCTTGTCGATGTGCTTGCCGACGTTGATGCTGGCCACGCTCAGGCCGAAGGGGATACCCGCCAGGGCCACGTACCAGATATTGCTGAAATCACCGCCCTTGCCGAGAGCGAGCACAAAGTATACCCCCGCGATCATGATCGGCCCCCAGATGAGGAAGATGGCCAGTTCACCCAACGCCCAATACTTGAGCGGCCAGGTGTAGAACAGCAGGATCAAGGCGCCAAAGGCAAACAGGCCGATCACTGACGGATTGAAGCCCGTGTAGAACAAGGCGAAGATGCCCGACAGGAAGGCGATCACGCCGCTGACCAGGAACCATTGGATCTGCTGGGACTTTGTCCAAAAGCCCTGCACGAGCGGATGGACGCCATACTGGGTGCGGAAATAATTGTCCTTGTCCACGCCGCGCGAGAAGTCGGTATAGTCGTTGAGCAGGTTATTCGTGCCATGGGCGATGAACAGGCCGAGGGTCAGGACGATCCACGGCAGCCAGGAAAAATAACCGTCGCGCCAGGCCAGCAATCCCGCAATGATGCACGAGTAAATGGTGACAGTCGTCACCGCAGAACGGGTGGCAATCAGCCATTTGGAAACCACATCAAGGGACTCCCACTCCTGTTTGCTATCCATCTTGATCAGTTCCCAGGATGCCTTGCGCCACATGGCAAAGTTTATTTTCATTCTTCCTCCAAAGAAGTTGATTGCGGCAGATTATACAACCAACCTAATCTTAATACAAAAGAGCGGAGATTGCCCGCTCTTTTGTTGGAATCTGACAAATTCACGGAGTGCGGACTTAAGTCCGCGGCCCCCGTGCAGGCCAAAGTCTGCGCTCCGATTTTCGGGCAGGCGCTTAGCGCCAGAAGGCAGGCAGGAAGACTCTCAGCAGCACGTCGACCAACAGGCCGAGCATGAAGAGCGTGCCGAAGGAGCGGTTATTCCAGAAGGCCATCGGCGCGAAGTAGAGCGGCCAGCCGCCCTGTCCGTCAGGGAAGTCGGCGGGGCGTTCGGCGGGCTTGGGTTTCAGTAGGGTGGGATAGACCTTGAGGAAGGTCGGCAGGGCAAACAGCACAATGGCCATGACGGGCGTGAAGAAGCGGATGGCGATCAGGTAGAAGGTAAAGAGATAAGGCAGGATCATCATCGCCAGCACGGCATAGCGGGCAGCCTTTTCGCCGATCACCACAGGCAGGGTGTGGATGCCCTTGGATTTATCGATCAGCAGCTTGTCGATATGCTTGCCGAAGATGACCGTCGTCACGCCCAGCACGTAAGGCAGGCTGGCAGTGACCACGTTCCAGTCCCATTGGTGGGCCATCACGTAGTAGCCGCCGCCGATCATCAGCGGGCCCCAGACCACCAGCACGGCTACCTCGCCCAGGCCCAATCCCTTGAGCGGCCAGGTGTAGAACAGGACGAAGAATGCGCCCAGCGCGAGCAGAATCCAGATGACGGGGTCGCTGGCGTTGATGAAGATCAGGTACAGGCCCGCCGCCAGGGCGATCAGTCCCGTCACCGCGAAATAGGTCAGATGCTGGCGCTTCGACATCAAGCCGCTGGCGATGGGCTGCGCGCCGTACATGGTGCGGTAGTAGTTGTCCTTGTCCACGCCGCGCACGAAGTCGGTGAAGTCGTTGAAGATGTTGTTGGTGGCGTGCGCCATGATCAAGCCGAAGGCCAGCGCCAGCCACGGGAGGAAGTGAAACGCGCCGTCACGGAAGGCGAAGAGTCCCGCCAGGGCGGCGGAGATGAAGGTCATGATCAGCACCGCCGCGCGGGTGGAGATCAACCATTTCGAGATCACATCCAGGCGATCCCATTCCTCCTTGGAGACCTCGGGGATGACGTTCAAGGCTTTGCGCCACATGCTAAAATTCATTTCGTACTCCTTTGGGGAAATTTTGGCAATTATAACAACACCAGTCCGATTTTTACGTCACTCCGCGGGAGTATAATCGCCCGCATGTTCAAAAATCGCAACCTGGTCATCCTGTTCTTCACGCTGGTCGTCGTCATGCTCGGCTTCGGGATGATCATCCCGATCCTGCCATTCCTGGTGGAAAAGTTTGGCGGGGGCGGCGTGGCGATGGGCCTGCTCATGGCGATCTTCTCGCTGATGCAGTTCCTCTTCTCCCCCATCTGGGGCGGACTCTCCGACCGCTTCGGGCGCAAACCGATCCTGCTGCTGGGGGCGCTCGGCAACGGTCTGACGATGGTCGGCTTTGGGCTGGCCACCGACCTGTGGACTTTGTACCTGTTCCGCGCCCTGGGCGGAATCCTGTCTGCGGCCACCATGCCGACCGCGATGGCCTTCATCAGCGACAGCACCAAGGAGCACGAGCGCGGCGGCGGGATGGGCATTGTCGGCGCGGCCATGGGCGTGGGGATGGTGCTCGGCCCGGGCATCGGCGGGATGCTGGGCGGGGCCTCCTTCCAGGTGCCGTTCTTCCTGGCGGCGGGACTCTCGATGCTGGCGGCCATCCTGCTGTGGGTCTTCCTGCCCGAGTCGCTGCCCGTCGAAAAACGGGACACGACCCACTCCCTCCTGCGCGGCCCGCAGCTCGGCGCGATGTGGGCGGCGCTGTTCGGCCCGCTGGGCTTCCTGCTGGTGCTGGCCTTCCTGCATAACTTCGCGCTGACCAACTTCGAGGGCATCTTCGCTTTTTACACCGAGGCGCGCTACGGTTATACATCACAGACCATCGGCATCATCCTGACCGTGGTCGGACTGGTTTCCGCGGTGGTGCAGGGCGTGCTGACGGGGCCAGCCACCCGCAAATGGGGTGATGTGACGGTGACCAAGGTCTCGCTCTTCGCCAGCATCTTCGGCTTCCTGCTCATGCTGACCGCCCGCGACCTGTTCACGGTCATCCTGACCACCAGTATTTTCATCCTGAGCAATGCCATGCTGCGGCCGAGCGTCTCCTCGCTCATCTCCAAACGCGCCGCGGGCGGACAGGGCCAAGCCATGGGCTTGAACAACGCCTACATGAGCCTGGGGCGCGTGGTCGGCCCGCTGTGGGCAGGCCAGGCGCTGGATTTGAACCTGAGCTTCCCCTTCATGACGGGTTCGGCCATCATGCTGATCGGTTTTGTGGCCAGCCTGTTCTTCCTGCCGCGGGAGACGGTGAGCAAATCCAGTCCGCTGGAAGCTCAAAGCACGGATTGACGCCGCAGGGGCGAAATGGCATGAAATCCTAAAGTCTCACTTTAGGATTTCATGGTAAAATCCCTTTCATGATCCAACGGGATGCCTATCTGCAATTGATCCAGACCGCCCTCGACCGCAGTCGGGTTGTGGCGTTGGTGGGGCCGCGCCAGTCGGGGAAGACCACCCTGGCGCGCCAATTCGTCCCGCCTGATTCACTCAACTATTTCGACCTCGAAGACCTGACCAGCCTGGCCCGTCTCGAAGAACCCATGACCGCCCTGCGTGACCTGCGCGGACTGGTGGTCATCGATGAAATCCAGCGCCGCCCCGATCTCTTTCCCCTCCTGCGCGTGCTCAGCGACCGCACCCCCCTGCCCGCTCGTTTTCTGATTCTCGGCAGCGCCTCCCCTGACCTGATGCGGGCCTCCTCCGAATCCCTGGCGGGGCGGGTGGAAACGATTGCCATCAGCGGCTTCAGCCTGGCTGAAGTGGGAGTGGATGCGCTGGCACAGCACTGGCTCAGGGGCGGCTTTCCCCTATCCTTCCTCGCAAATTCCGAAGCCGACAGCCTGGCCTGGCGGAAGAATTTCATTCAGATGCTCCTGGAACGGGATCTCCCGCAATGGGGCGTGCGCATTCCCGCGGCCACGCTGCTGCGCTTCTGGACGATGCTGGCTCATTACCACGGTCAGATTTGGAACAATACCGAACCCGCCCGCGCCCTCGGCGTCAGCGAACCCACCGTGCGCAAATATTTGGACATTCTCGAAGACGTGTTCATGGTGCGCGTCCTGCAACCCTGGCACACCAACCTGAACAAACGTCAGGTGAAGTCGCCCAAGCTCTACTTTCGGGATACGGGTTTGCTGCACTACCTGCTGGGCATCCGCTCGGAATTGGATTTGCACACCCACCCCAAGAGCGGCGCCTCGTGGGAGGGATACGCCGTCGAAGAGGTCATCAAAGCAATCGTCCCCGATGAGGCTTATTTCTGGGCCACCCACAGCGGCGCGGAATTGGATTTGCTGTTGCTCAAAGACGGTCGGCGCATCGGCGTGGAATGCAAACGGGTGGACGCTCCCCGCCTGACGCCGTCCATGGAAACCTCCCTGCGCAGCCTGGAACTCGACCACCTCTTCGTCGTCTACCCTGGGGCGCTGGCCTATCCCATTGCAGAAAAAATGACGGCCCTGCCGATCAGCCACCTCGCCGCACCCCCGCCTGTTGATTTGTTGAACTTTTCATAAGGCCCGACATGCGCAAAACAAACACGCTCCTTTGAACGGGAGCGTGTTTGTTTGTTGATATAGGCTGACAGGTTTCAAAGCGCTCAGATCTGCTGTCCCTTAAACTGGCTCATGTACAGGTGGTGATAAAACCCTCTTTGCTCCAGCAGGCTGTCGTGATTTCCGCGCTCGACGATCTCGCCGTTCCTGATGACCAGCACCTGGTCGGCGTCGCGGATGGTGGACAGGCGGTGGGCGATGACGAAGCTGGTGCGGCCCTGCATCAGGTTGAGCAGCGCTGCCTGCAAATGCTTCTCGGTGCGAGTGTCCACGTTGCTGGTGGCCTCGTCGAGGATCAGGATGTCGGGGTCGGCCAGGATGGCGCGGGCAATGGCCAGCAGTTGACGCTGTCCCTGGCTGAGGTTGCTGCCGCGTTCGGTCAGCACGGTCTGGTAGCCATGCGGCAGGCGGTGGATGAACAGGTCGGCGTTGGCCAGCTTGGCGGCGGCGCGGACTTCCTCGTCCGTGGCTTCCAGCCGCCCGTAGCGGATGTTCTCCATGACGGTGGCGGCGAACAGGAAGTTGTCCTGGAGCACGAGTCCCAGCTTGCGGCGCAGGTCATCTTTTTTAACGGAGCCAACCTCCAGGTCATCGATGTGGATCGCGCCGCAGTCGATGTCGTAGAAGCGGGTCAGCAGGTTGGCGATGGTGGTCTTGCCTGCGCCTGTCGGGCCGACCAGGGCGATCATCTGGCCTGGCTTCGCCTCCAGGTCGACGTTCTTCAGCACGGGCACCTCCGCGTCATAACCGAAGGAGACATCCGTCAGGCGCACGTGGCCTTTGATGTGCTCCAACGAGACGGCGTTGGGCGCGTCGGTCTCGGGCGTTTCATCCAACATCTCGAAAAAGCGTTCCGCGCCCGCCAGCGCCGCCTGGATCGAGGTGAACAACTGGGCGATCTGGTTGAGCGGACGTCCCAGACGG
>JBMOMS010000186.1:0-7726 GCA_049324895.1 Chloroflexota bacterium | reverse complement strand
GCCACCCCGCGCAGGCGCTGGACGAAGGAGGGGGCGGTGAAGAAGGGCGTGATGACGCCGATGCGCCCGGTCTGCTGCAAGGCTCGCGCGCGCGCCTCGGCCTTGGGCACGAAGCCCAGGTCGTCGATGGCCGCCAGGATGCGTTCGCGCGTCTCGGGGTTGACCTTGTCGGGCGCGTTGAGCATGCGCGAGACGGTGGTGATGCTCACCCCGGCCCGCTCGGCGACGTCATAAATGGTGGGTTGTTTTTGTCGGGACATACGGATTCCAAAATGAAAGCAGGATTGAAAGCACATTCATTGTATCGTCAGGGTGGGGGACTGTCAACACAGGGAGGGCGGGGCGATTCGATCCCAGCGCTGAGCTTGTCGAAGCGGATTCCACGCACTGAAGACAGCACGTTTCGGCCACAATCAGCGCAAAGTGTCCGCCGCCAGCGGGCATTTTTCTACGTTGTATGGCTTGAATATCACAGTGTTTGTTCCCGCAAAAGCGCCAGGGATGAGTTGTTTGTTGCTTTCAAATCTTAATGTTCCATTGATGATCCTGCCCTGCCACTCGGCATAAAGGCCATCCGACTGTCTGTTCAATGTAATCAGGATCTGGTCATCGGTGATCTTGTATGTTCCCACATATACCCTGCCTGCGGTCCTGTCCCATTCGAACCAGTTGGAGATTTGGCGCCAATTCAATGTGGCCCCGACCTCTACGGCATACATCACCTGCCCATTTTCATTAAAGCGCAGAAAGTATGTCCAGGGTATATCAAAATTATCCATCCTTGCCCCGGCGCGTGGCGATATGTAAACTCCATCGAGGGCGGCGGGCGGTTCCCTGGCGGGAGCGGTATCCTGGAACAGGTCGCTCACGCAAAAAGGCAGGTTGGCCAGGTAGGTCGTCGGCCAAAAATACCAGATGGCCGCATAGGAAACCACCAGGAAAACAAACAAGGTGGAAAGGTGGGTTGTGATGCGCCCACGCGGTATGAGGTTTCTCTTGAGAAGGGATTCAGTTTGAGGATTCAACTTATCCTGCCTTACGAAGCACACCGTCCCTCCGCTCAGCGCGGACCGTCAGCCGGGTCCGCCCTGAACGGAGCGTGCGCACTTTGCACGCGCAGTCGAAGGGCAAGGTTGCTGGAATGATTATTGTTCCAATTTCCCCGCGCTTCGACTGCGCTCCCTGCTTCGCAGGTCGCTCCGCTCAGCGCGGACCGTCAGCGCGGACCATTCAGCAGCAGGCACGCCGCGTGATGATTCCCGCCGACCAGCACATTGGCGGGATCGGTCACCTTGCAGGCTTCGACCGCCACGGGACAGCGCGGATGGAAGCGGCAGCCACTGGGCAGGTTAATCGGGTTGGGCGTCTCGCCTTGCAGGATGACGCGTTCGCGGCGCTGGCGCGGGTTGGGCACGGGGATGACCGAGATGAGCGCCTTCGTGTATGGGTGCTGCGGGTTGGCCAGCACCTCGCGCGCGGGGCCGGTCTCGACCATGCGGCCCAGGTACATGACAGCGATGCGGTCGGCGAAATAGGCTACGGTGCTCAAATCGTGCGTGATGAAGACAATGCTCACGCCGCGCCGCTGGCGCAGGTCGCGCAGCAGGTTGAGGATCTCGGCGCGGATGGAGACATCCAGCATCGAGACAGGCTCGTCGGCGATCAACAGCTCGGGATGGAGCACCATCGCAGAGGCAATCACCACGCGCTGGCGCTGTCCGCCCGAGAGTTCGTGCGGGTAGCGCAGGAAATAATCCTCGGCAGGACGCAGGCCTGCCTCCTCCAGGGCGGTCTTGACGCGTTCGAGGCGTTCCTCCCTGCCGCGCGCCAGTCCATGCACCACCAGCGGTTCGGCCACGATTTCGAGGATGGTCGCGCGCGGGTTGAGCGATTCGTACGGATCCTGGAAGATCATCTGGGCCTGCTGGCGCAGGCGCTTCATGGACATGCGCGGGAAGACCTTCTGTTCGATGGAACCGACCGTTCCTGCTTCGAGTGGAATCAGTCCCGCGCGAACGCGGCGCTCGCGCGCGCCGACCCATTCATCGTGGAAGAGGATCTCGCCGTCGGTCTGCTCTTCGAGTCCGATCAGGGTGCGGGCGATGGTGGTCTTGCCGCAGCCCGACTCGCCGACGATGGCCAACACCTCGCCGCGCTCCAGCTTAAACGAGACGCCATCCACCGCCTTGACGTAATTGGCGGGTTTGCGGCGCAGCATCTCCGTCATGCTCTGGCGGATGGGGAAATATTTGTACAGGTCGCGCACTTCCAACATGGCATGTTCGCTCATTGGAATTTGGCCTCCTCACCATGCAGCAGATGACAGGCCGCGCAATGCCCGCTGACTGGTAACTGGTCGCTGTTCACGGATGATTGTTCACGGATCACTGTCAACACGGGTGCCACCTTATCACATCCCTCGATCTTCACGTCACAGCGCGGATGGAAGCGGCAGCCTGTCGGCAGGTCGGTCAGGCGCGGGGGCGTGCCTGGGATGGAAGCCAGCGTATCCGAGGGGCGGATCAGGTCGGGGAAGGAGGCCAGCAGTCGGCGCGTATACGGGTGCTGCGGGTTGTTGTAGATCGCATCGACCGTCCCGTATTCCGCCACCTTGCCGCCGTACATCACCACCACCGAGTCGCACACTTCCGCCACCACGCCCAGGTCGTGCGTGACCATCACAATGGCCAGCCCGAGTTCCTTTTGGATGTCCTTCAACAGTTCCAGCACCTGGGCCTGGATCATCACGTCCAGCGCGGTGGTGGGTTCGTCGGCGAAGAGCAGGCTGGGCGAGCAGGCCAGGGCCGTGGCGATCATGGCGCGCTGGCGCATCCCGCCCGAATACTGGTGCGGATACTGGTCGCGCCGCGCGCGCTGGATGCCGACCATTTCGAGCAGTTCGCCCACGCGTTTGTCGGCGGCCTCGCGATCCATCAACTTGTGCAGTTCGATGGCCTCGCGAATCTGGTCGCCGACCTTGAGCACGGGATTGAGCGCGTTCATCGCGCCCTGGAAGACAATCGCCATCTCGCGCCAGCGCACCGAACGCATCTCGCGTTCGCCCAACTGCATCAGGTCCCTGCCGTTGAAGAGCGCCCGCCCCGCGGTGATGCGTCCACTGGCGGGCAGCAGGCGCATGACCGACATCAGGGTGGTGGTCTTGCCGCAGCCCGACTCACCCACCAGGCCGATGGTCTGGCCTGGCAGCACGTCGAAGGAAACATCGTCGAGGGCGCGGGCGATCCTGCCGTCGGGCAGGTGGAATTCGGTTGTCAAATTGCGGACGGAAAGCAATGCCTCGGTCATTTCGCCCCCTTGTCTGGGATCGCGATCATATTCTGGTCCCCCTCCAGGTGATGCGCCGTCAGCCGCGGATTGAGCATCTCCTCCAGCACGTTGCCGAGCAGCACGCATCCGAGCGTGACCCACACGATGGCCAGGCCGGGCGGCAGGTAGAACCACCAGGCGCCGTTGGTGATGGCGCTGCGGTCGAAGGCGAAGTTGAGCATCGTGCCCCAGGAGGGCTGGGTCGGGTCACCCAGGCCGAGGAAGGCCAGGCCCGACTCGACCAGGATGGCCGTGGACAGGATCAACACGGTGTTCGCCACGATGAGCGGCATGATCTGCGGCAGGATGTGCTTGCGAATGATGTGTCCATGTCCCGCGCCGATGGCGCGCGCCCGCGCCACGAACTGGCGCTCCTTGATGGTCAACACCTGCGAGCGGATCAGGCGCGCGGTGCTGGTCCAGTACAGCAGGCCGATGACCGCCACCAGCACGGCCAGCGGGGAGATCTTCAAATCCAACTGGCGGATGGTGGCCACCAGGATCAGCATCAACGGCAGGTCGGGGATGACCAGCAGGATGTCGGTGATGCGCATCAGCAGGTTGTCGATCCCGCCGCCGAAGTAGCCCGCCAGGATGCCGAACAGGCTGCCGACAAACATGGCAATGAAGCCCGCCATGAAACCGACCATCAGCGAGATGCGCGCGCCGTAGACCAGTTGCGACCAGACGTCGTGGCCGGCGTCGTCGGTGCCGAGCGGCCCGTGGACGGCAGGCGAGGCAAAGGTCAGGCCGCGGCCCTCCTCGTTGCGGATAATGTCGCTGGGGTCGTGGGGAGTCAGCCACGGGGCGAAGACCGCCACCAGCACGGAGGTCAGCACCAGGAAGGCGCCCGCCAGGCCGAGTCGGTTGCGGCGGAAGGTCTTCCAGAAATCGGACAGGTTGCGTTTGAAGAGAGTCCAATTTTCGTTCATGTCAAGACTCCTTCACGCGCGGGTCGAGCACGGCGTACAACACGTCCGCGGCCATGTTGGCGATGATGACGCTGACCGCCAGCAGCAGGAAGGCGCCCTGCAACAAAGGGTAATCCTGTTTGGTCAATGCGGTTTGGAACAGTTTGCCCAGGCCGTCATAGGAAAAAACCGTCTCGATGTAGATCGCGCCCGAGACGGTAAATCCCAGGTTGAGCGCGATCAGGGTGACGATGGGCAGCATGGCGTTCTTGAGGGCGTGCTTCCACAACACCTGCCAGTGACTCATGCCCTTGGCCTTGGCGGTCAGGATGTAATCCTCGCTCAGCACCTCCAAAATCGAGGAGCGCATGATGAGCATGTATTCGCCCAGGTACAGGATGGTCAGCGTGAAGGTGGGCAGGATCAGGTGACGGGCCAGGTCGGGGATGACCGTGTAGAGCGGCTTGCCCACGTTCATCGGGCTGACGATGCCGCCGGTGGGCAGGCCGAACCAGGCGCTGCCTGCCGCCAGCAAAATGATGCCCAGCCAGAAGGTGGGGATGGCCCAGGCGATCAGCGAAAAGATCAACGCGCCCACGTCGATGGCGGTCTTGCGTTTCCAGCCCGCCAGCAGGCCGAGGATCACGCCCAGGATGATCGAGAAGACCTGGCCCAGCCCGATCAACAGGACGGTGTTCCACAACTTGGACATCAGCACGTCGCTGACCGGCTGGCGCAGCGACCAGGAGACGCCCAGGTTGCCGCGCGCCCACTGGCCAAGCGTGTCGAAGAACTGGTCGGGGAAGACCGGCTTGTCGAGGCCAAACTGCTCGCGCAGGGCCTGTTGGGTCTCGGCGGAGATGCGTACGTTGCGCCCCACCACCGAGCGGACAGGGTCGCCCGGCAGCACGCGAAACAACAGGAAGTTGATGATGACCACCACGAAGATGGTCACCAGCGACAGTCCCAGTTTACGAAGAAGGAAATCGCGACGGTTCATGATGTACTCCGCGCTGAGCGGAGGCCCTGCAAGGGCCGCAGTCGAAGCGCAAATGTAAAGGATATTTTCCTTTATACCGCTGCCCTTCGACTACGTTCGGACGAAGATCACGTCCTCACTCCGCTCAGGGCGTAGGCTGCTATTGTTACTTTACCGGCGTCACGTTCAACAGCGACTGCGCCGATTCGATGCCCAGCGGCGACTCGATGAAGCCCGTGAAGCGGTCGGAGCGGTAGGCCTGCAGCATCTTCTCGTAATAAAGCACGATGTACGGGCGGTCGTTGAAGACTATCTCCTGCATCGTCCAGATCACCTTCTGCCGCTCGGCCTTGTCTACGATCTGCTGCTGGTCGAGATACATCTGGTCGTAGTCCGGGTTGTGGTAGCCGCTGTCGCTCCATCCGCCATCCACGAACTGCTCGGTGGTCATCACGGACAGGATGAAATCGGGATCAGGGTCCGGCCCCCAGCCCCACAGCACCAGGTCGTAGTCGCCTGCGGGTGTGGTGGCGGCCACCAGGGCATCGGGGTCCACGGCTTCGGGCGTGGCCTTCATGCCCGCCTGGTTGAACCAATCCGCCATCAGATCAGCAATGCGCGGATAAACGGATGAGTCGGACGGGAATTGCAGGCGGAACTCCAGGCGCAAGTCGCCCTTGGCGCGCACACCGTCGCCGCCCAGGACATAGCCCGCCGCATCGAGAACACGGTTGGCTTCATCGATATTGAAGGAAACATCCTTGACGTTCGGGCTGTGCCAGAAACCTCCGCCCAAGGTGGGCGGGACGATGGAGTCGCCAGGCGTGCCCAATCCCTGTGCGACGATGTCGACGATGTCCTGCTTGTTGATGGAAAAGGCAATCGCCAGGCGCACGGCAGGATCGGCCAGGGCCGGGTTGCCTGTCGGCGTGGGATCGTTGTTCGGGTCGGCGGAGTTGATGATCAACTCGTTGAAGTAACGCCCGTCGATGGCCGTGGCTTTCACGCCCTCGAAGCTCTTGACCGTCTCGAAGGCGCTGGCAGGCACCTCGTTGACCAGGTCGATATCGCCGACCTCGAGGGCCTGGATCATGGCGTCCGTATTGTCGAAGGTTTGGAAGATAACGCCATCGATCTGGGGCGCGCCGTCCACGTAGTCGGCAAAGGCATCCAGGAGCAGCACGCCCGTGTCCTTGTCGAAGGTTCTGAGCTTGAACGGCCCCGTGCCGATGGGCGCAAAATTGGTGAAGTTCTGTAAGTCTTCCGAGGTGGTGAACTTCTCGAAATCGGGCGGGTAGACCGCATACAGGAACGACATGCGGTAATCCATGTTGGCGATGGGATATTCGGTCACGATCACCACGGTCTTATTGTCGGGGGCGGTCACTTCCACGAAGCCGCCGGTATAGTTGGCCGAAGCCGCCCAGCCGTCGGGGTCATTCATGATGGCGTTGATCGCCCAGGCCATCTGGTCGGCGGTGAAGGCCTCGCCGTTGTGCCACTGGATGCCGTCCTTGAGGGTATAGGTCCAGGTCAGGCCGTCATCGGAAACCGACCAATCCTTGGCTAGCACGCCGATATAGTCACCCTCCGCCGATTCAGTCACCAGCGTGGAATACACCAGATCGAAGACGGTATAGGATTCGGTCAGGAAGGCATAGGCAGGGTTGAGCGTGTCGGGCTTGCCAATCCAGCCGATCTTCAAGATTGCGCCCTCGTCGGCGGGCGCTGGGGTCACACTTCCCCCACCGCAGGCCGTCAGCAGAAGCGCAACCAGTACCAATACGTAGAGCAGTCTTTGTTTCATGAGTCTCTCCTCCAGAGAAAGGTAACGATGAGAAAACAAAACCCGCGTCCCATGCAGTAACCTGCCTGGGCGCGGGACGCTCAGCACTTATGGGTGAGGTACAGGGAATGGTTCTTCGAAAACTTCAACAGGGAATCCTTTTACAAAAATTGTACTGGATTTTGCGATTTAGGAAAAGAGTTTATACTGGGGAATATTGGAGACCCCCATGAAAAAAAACATCACACTAACCGAGAAATACGAGCGCAATGGCTGGCCCTCGGTGGCGCGGCCCGATCTCAAACCGCCCACAGGCTGGAATATTTCCCTGATGACCTCACTGGAGCGCATCCGTTCCCACAGCCTGTCGCCCGATGGGAAATGGATTGCCTGCATCAAGGATGGCGAAACCCTCTCGGACGTGTACCTGCTGCCGTTAAACGGGGGCTGGCCCAGCCGAATCAGCACCGAGCGCGAACTGGTGGCCTACTGGGACGATGAAGTCCCGCAATGGTCGCCCGACTCAAAATGGATCGCCTTCAAGATGAAGGGTCATGTCCACGTGGTGCCTGTGGAAGGCGGCCTGCCGCGCAAGCTGACCGACTTCACCACCCACGCCAGTTCCCCCAAGTGGATGCCTGACTCGAAAGGCTTGATCGTGCTGACGGAACGCGACGACGCTGACCAGTTGGTTCTGACCGACCGCGACGGAGCCTGGCCGCG
>JBMOMS010000185.1:0-7736 GCA_049324895.1 Chloroflexota bacterium | reverse complement strand
AACACATGACCACACTCAAATTATTCCACTGGTTTTGGGCCTGGGACGACGACAAGGAGGAAGCCTGGCTGCGCGGGATGGCGCAAAAGGGCTGGCACTTCAAGTCGGTTGCCCTGCCTGGCAACTACACCTTCGAGCAGGGCGAACCCAGGGACTTCGTCTACCGTCTCGACTACTTCACCGAGAAGAAGGACATCCTCCACTACCTGCAGATCTTCCAGGATGCCGGCTGGGACTACATGGGCGAGATGAGCGGCTGGCAGTACTTCCGCAAGGAGGCGCTCCCGGGCGAGGAAATGGACATCTTCAGCGACAACGAGTCGAAGTCCAAAAAATACGAGCGCATCCTGCTCGTGCTGGTGGCGATCCTGCCCATCCTGATCATCAACGTCATCAACCTGAACAAGATGACCGACTCCTTCGCCCAGGCGCTGACCTTCTTCTTCGCTTTTTTCCTGGCCTTCTACGCCTACTCCATCATCAGGCTGGGGATGCGCGTGAGCGCCTTGAAGAAGAAACTCTGACCCGCCGCGCACAAGGCCCCGAAGGCATCCCGCCTTCGGGGCCTTTTTGTTTGTCCCCGCAGCCGATGGGCTGGGTATAATAATGGGAGGCAAGTTGGCCCAATCGATACGGAGTTGTCATGCCCAGGCGAAACACTTCCAAAAAGACACAACTCAGCGGCAGCGCCGCGCTGATTATCGTGGCCGTCATCGGCCTGGTCGGAACGGTCATTTCCACCATCCTGGCGCCGATCCTGGTCAAACAGGTCAACGAGCCGCCCGCGCCCACCGTCACGCCCACGAACGCCCGTCGCGATTGGTACGCGGTCTTCGAACTGCGCTTCCCGCCCGGCTATTGGACTGAGGGCATCCACAACTATACCTTCGACGCCAACTGCCCCTTCGAGATTAACTCCACAGGCGCCGACGAACCGACCTACTCCTTCACCGTCAGCGGATCGGTGGCCCTGCAAGCCTCGACCGTCTACATCCGCAGGCGCGGCCTGTACCTGGGCGAGACCGAAACCGCCTCCCTGGGCGACAGCCTGCACCCCTCCCAGGAGAGCGCCGCGGTCTACACCCCCTACGCCTTCAGCGCCGCAGAGGCCCAGCGCCTGCTGGATGAATGCCTCGTCCAACTCCGCATCGACAACGGCCCCTTCACCCCGCTCGCCCCCATCCGCATCGATCAACTCTCCCCCTAACCCCTCCCACCGATGACTGACTCCCTCACCCCCTTCTTCAAACCGCAAGGCGTCGTGATCGTCGGCGCATCCACCTCCCCCGAAAAGCTCGGCTATGGCGTGGCGCGCAACCTCGTCCAGGGCGGATATGCGGGCGCGATCCACTTCGTCAGCCAAAAGGCGGGGACGCTGTTCGGGCGTCCGCTGTACGCGCAATTGAGCGACGTGCCCGACCCCGTGGATTTGGCGATTCTGATCGTTCCAACCCAGTCCACGCCGCAGACGATCGAAGCCTGCGGCCAGCGCGGGATCAAGGCGGCGATCATCATGTCCTCGGGCTTCCGCGAGGTGGGCGCGGAGGGCGCGGCGCTCGAACAGCAATGCGTGGAAATCGCGCGCGCGCGAGGCTTGCGGCTGCTCGGCCCCAATTGCATCGGCATCCTCGACACCCACCTCCCGCTCGACACCACCTTCCTCCAGCCGCCCATGCCCACCCAGGGCGGTGTCGGCTTTATCTCGCACTCGGGCGCATTTGCCGCCGCCATCATCGACTGGGCGCGCGCGCAGGGCTTCGGCTTCTCGCAGATCGTCAGCCTCGGCAACCAGGCGGATGTCAACGAGACGGACATCCTGCCCGAGGTTGCAAAGGATGGGCACACCCGTGTCATCGTGATGTACATGGAAAGCGTTTCAGACGGCAGGCGCTTTGTGCAGGCCGCCAGTGAGGTCACGCGCCGCAAACCCGTCATCGCGCTCAAGGTCGGGCGCTTCGAGGCGGGACAAAAAGCCGCCGCCTCCCACACGGGCGCGCTGGCTGGCTCCGAAGCGGCCTTCGACGCGGCCTTTGCCAAAGCGGGCGTCCTGCGCGCCGAGACCGCCGAGCAGATGTTCGACTGGGCGCGGGCGCTGGAGAATTGTCCGCTGCCGCGCGGAAAGCGGATGGGGATCCTGACCAACGCGGGCGGCCCGGGCGTGATCGCCGCCGACGCCCTCGAAACGAACGGCCTGCTGCTGTCTCAATTGGCCGACTCCACGCGGACGGCTTTGTCTGCCGCCCTGCCCCCTTCCGCCTCCGTGCATAACCCCGTGGATATGCTGGCCTCGGCCTCGCCGAGTCAATACGCCGCCTGCCTGAAAATTTTGTTACAGGATGAAAACGTGGACGGCGCGTTGGTCATCCTGCCGCCGCCGCCCATGTTCAAGACCGAGGAGGTCGCCGAAGCGCTGACTCCGCTGATCCGCGCCTCGGACAAGCCCGTGGTGGTCGCGTTGATGGGATCGACCCTGGTCGAAGCCGCCGCGCAAGTCTTTCGACGCGCAGGCGTGCCCGTGTATCCCTTCCCCGAACGGGCCGCCTCCGCGCTGGGAGCCTTGACCCGTTACACAAGGATCCTCGCCACAGAGCATACGGAGACTCGCCAAAGAATCTCTGTGGACTCTGTGATCTCCGTGGTAAATTCTCCCGACGATCTTCTCGCCGCTTACAGCATCCCCAGCGCGCCCGTCCGATTGGCGCGCAACGCAGACGAAGCTGCCGCCATCGCAGGGGAGCTTGGCTTCCCCGTGGTGATGAAGATCGCCTCGCCCGACATCCTGCACAAATCCGATGTCGGCGGGGTGATGTTGAATTTACAGGATGAACAACAGGTGCAAGTTGCCTACACGCAAATAATGGAGCGCGTCCGCGCGGCCAGGCCCGAGGCGCGCATCGACGGAGTCCACTTGCAGCGTCAGATTCCCCAGGGACAGGAGGTCATCGTCGGCATGGTGCGCGATCCGCAGTTCGGGCCGCTGATGATGGTCGGCTCGGGCGGCGTGGAGGTGGAGGGACTCAGGGACGTGGCCTTCGCCCTGGCGCCGCTGAGTCAGGCCGAGGCGCGGGAGATGCTCCGCAAAACCTGGGCGGGACGCAAACTCCAGGGCTTCCGCAACCTCCCCCCCGCCGACGAAGATTCCGTCATCGACGCGCTGGTCAAGCTCTCCCATCTGGCGCTGGACAATGAACATATCGCCGAGATCGAGATCAATCCCCTGCGGGTGCTCGCCCAGGGCGCAGTGGCAGTGGACGTGAGGATGTCCAATATTTCTGTTGTACAATAGCAGGGACAGGAGCCATGCCATGACGGCCAAAAAGAAAACCACCAAAAAAGTCGGCGACGTCAGCGCCGTGTATCAGGTCAAAGCGCCGCCCGCCGCACAAACCATCGACGCTGTTTTCGATGGGGAGGTGTTGCGTCCCGAGAGTCCGCTGCTGCTCAAGCCCAATACACGCGTACGGATCACGGTCGAGGCAGTGAAGGTCAGGCGCGCGAAGAAGAAGTCATTTTTGGAAGTCGCCGAAGCCATACAGGTTGACCTGCCCAGCGACTATTCGGAAAATCTGGATGAATACCTGTACAGGGGAAAGGTGATTGTGCATGACGGATAAGCTTTTTCTGGATACTGCATTTGCCATTGCCTTGATCTCTCCAAAGGATATCTTTCACGACAAGGCAATGGCGCTATCCAGCCAAATACGACAGGGTGGGATTCACATGCTCACCACCCGCGCAATACTGATTGAGATTGGCAATTCGCTTGCCAAAGCAAATACGAGGCAGGCTGCCATCGAAATGCTCGAATCCATTGAAGCGGATGACGGCATCACCATCGTCCCCATGACGGAGGAACTGTACAAAGAGTCATTCAAGTTCTTTGGCAGCCGTATGGACAAAGAATGGGGACTGGTCGACTGCATCTCCTTTGTGGTGATGC
This sequence comes from Chloroflexota bacterium, assembly GCA_049324895.1. Taxonomy (GTDB): domain Bacteria; phylum Chloroflexota; class Anaerolineae; order Anaerolineales; family Villigracilaceae; genus JACPVF01. Next base: position 3,796 of record JBMOMS010000185.1, on the reverse strand, counting down.
AGAAATTTGAACTCACCGAAGCCCTGACTTCCGACCGACACTTCGAGCAGGCTGGATTCATTCCCCTGATGCGTTGACAGGCAGGGACTCCGCAAGTTCTACTTGCGGAGTGGATGTCCAGAAGCAAGCTTCTGGACTCCATAACTCACTTTCGAAAGCGGGTACAATCGGAAAAATTCTGGAGGTACCCTCATGCGCCCCGATTGGGATTCTTATTTCCTCAAGATCGCCTATGCCGTCTCCGAACGCAGCACCTGTGACCGCGCCTTTGTCGGCTGCGTGCTGGTGCTCGAAAAACGCATCCTGACCACGGGCTTCAACGGCTCGCCCGCGGGACAGGATCACTGCGACGAGGTCGGCCACCTGATGGTGGACGGTCATTGCGTGCGCACCATCCACGCCGAGACCAACGCCATCATCCAGGCTGCGCTGCACGGCGTCTCGACCCGCGGCTCGACCTGTTACGTGACCCACCTGCCCTGCATCAACTGCACCAAGGCGCTGATCAACGCGGGCATCACGCGCATCGTCTTCAGCAACGCATACCGCACGGACGAGAACGCCCTGAACTTCCTCAAGGCCGCCAACATCGAAATCGTCCACAGGGAATACCAGCCGAACCGCTCCGCAGAGGAAGCGGAAACGACCGTTTAAGCGTGTAATTCTTTATCCACAGGAGCCACATCATGAGAAACGGAATTTGTCCCAAATGCGGGTCGAGCGAAGTCTACACCAAGCCCAACGGCCTGGACGGAACGCGGCTCAATGGCAGGCAAACCGAACACATGGACTACGTCTGCGCGAACTGCGGCTTTTACGAATCGTATTTCACCGACGCCGAAGCCTTGAAGAAGCTCAAGGAACGCGCCGTCAAACTGGGTGACTGGAGGAAAGCCGCATGACGATCACACTCTCTGCCCTGACGTATTACCCCATCAAAGCCTGCCGCGGATTCGACGTCCCCGCCTGGAACGTGGAGCGCATGGGGCTGGAGCATGACCGCCGCATGATGCTGGTCACGCCCGAGGGCGAATTCCTGACCCAGCGCGAATTTCCCAAGCTGGCCCTGGTCACGCCCACCCTCGACGATGACCGCCTGACCCTTTCCGCGCCCAACTTCGACTCGCTGCGCATCAACGTCCAACGCTCGGGCGCAACCCTGCCCGTGGACATCTGGAAGAGCAAGGCCGTGCAGGCCGTCGACCAGGGCGGGGAAGCGGCCCAGTGGTTCTCCGATTGGCTCGGCTCGCCCGTGCGCCTCGTCCACATCGCGGACGGCTACCTGCGCAAGGTCAGCGCCGATTACGCCATCAACCCCGACGACCACACAGGCTTCGCGGATGGCTATCCGATTTTGATCGCCTCCGAGGAAGGCCTGGCCGACCTGAACGCCCGCCTCGAAACGCCCGTGCCGATGAACCGCTTCCGTCCGAACCTGGTGGTCAAAGGCTGTGAGCCCTTCGCCGAGGACACCTGGAAGCGCATCCGCATCGGCGGCGTGGAGTTGGCGGTCGTCAAGCCGTGTGCGCGCTGCGTGGTCACGACCATCGACAAGGAGACTCTCGCCCAAAGCAGGGAACCGCTCAAGACGCTGAACAGTTTCCGCAAGCAGGTTAACGGAGCCATGTTCGGGCAGAATGTGATCCCCTTAAACGGGGGCAGGCTCAAGGTCGGGATGCGGGTGGAGGTGCTGTCGTGAGCGCGGACCTCCTCATCGACGCCATCGGCTGGCTGGGCACGGTCATCTATCTCATCGCCTATTTCCTCGTCTCCACCAAACGGGTCGCGGGCGATTCCATCCCCTATCAGGGCATGAACATCGCGGCGGGCCTGATGCTGGTGGTCAACACTTTCTACTGGCACGCCTACCCCTCGCTGGGATTGAACGCTGCCTGGATCGGGATCGGCTTGTATACCCTGTCAAGAAGGAGCGCGTCCCATGCTGACCAGGCGTGATTTTTTGAAACTGGCAGGCGCGGGGCTGCTGGCGGCTGCCGCCCCCGGACTGATACCTGCCTCTGCGCAAGAGGGCGAATCAGCGCCGTTGATCTACCGCGGCTCGAGCCGCCATCGCTACGTCAACCTGAGCTACGACGATTGCTACCTGGTCAAGAAATTGCAGGAACTCGAAAAACTGCTCGACCAGTACCCCGACTTCAAGATCACGCTGTTCCCCGTGGGGCTGGCGCTGCTGAGCAACGAGGGCAAGGACCCGGGCATCTGGAAGCGCTTTTACGAGAAGGGCCACGAGATCGGTTATCACTCCTGGGATCACACCAACTTCGGCGTGATGTCCCCCGAGGCCGCGCTGGCCGACTATGCCAGGTGGTACGATGCCCTGGCCCAGGTGCTGGGCGTCATGCCCACTGTGCGCTTTGGCCGCCCGACCTACGGCTCTCTGGCCTATTCGTTCGACGTGGTCTGCCGCGAGAATAACCTGGTCAATACCATGTGGTCGACGGGCTGGGGCGGCGAACCCCTGGACGTGGTGCAATACACCGTGCCCAAGGCGCGCAATGGCGACATCATCCTGCTGCACATCCGCTCCGACGATGTGATCACCAGCACGGGCGCCTACCCGTGGATGCGCACTCATGGCTGGGGTGCGGTGACGCTCTCCCAGTTATACGACGACCTGTTGATGGAACAAAACCAATCCACGGGCTGTGACGCGTACAGCGGCCCGTCGTTGACGCGGGCCTGCATCGAATAAATGTAGGGACAGGGTTCGTGGGGCGGAATGGTATTCCGCCAAATTACAAATACGCGGAATGACATTCCGCGCCACGTTTATTACATCAACCCCGCCGCGTATTTCTCCGCAAACAGGGCGGGCTGTCCGCCCGTGTGCCAGAATAGCACGGTCTCGTCGCTCTTGAAGAATCCCTTGCGGATCAGGTCGATCATGCCCGCCGCGGCGCGGCCCGTGTAGACGGGATCGACCAGCAGCCCTTCGTATTTTGCCAACAATTTCACAGCCTCGCGCTCGCCGTCGGTCAGCACGCCGTAGCCCGCCTGGCAATAGGCATCCGTGGCGAGGACATCTTCGCGCGTGAACTGGATTCGTTCGCCGAGTTTCTCCGAGGCGTCCGAGGCCAGCGCCGACACATGCGACTTGAGCCAGTCCTCGGATTCGTCGATGCTGACTCCCAACACCTTGCCCTTGAATCCGAACACCCGCTGCCCCAACACCAGTCCCGCGTGCGTGCCGCCCGAAGAGGTGCCGAAGACGATCCAATCGGGGTCTGCCTTCTGTTCCATCAACTCCTGCATGGCAAAGGCATAGCCCAACGCGCCCGTGGGACTCGATCCGCCATAGGGCACGAGATAGGGCTTCTTCCCTTCGGAAGTTGCCGCGTCGAAGGTCTCCTGCAAAATGCGGTCACGATCCTTGCGGTCACTGACAGTAACGATGCGCGCGCCGAAGAGTTGGTCGAGCAGGAAATTGGCCGAAGGCTGGGACGGGGCCTCGCCCGTCAGCACCAGCACACATTCCAGGCCAAAACGCGCCGCGGCAGCCGCCGTCTGACGGCAGTGATTCGACTGGATCGCGCCCGCCGAGATCAGCGTCCGCGCGCCCTGCTCCTGGGCCTCGGCCACCAGGAATTCCAGCTTGCGGGTCTTGTTCCCGCCGAAGGCCAGCCCCGTCTGGTCGTCGCGCTTGACGAGAATCCGCGGGCCGCCGAGGAAGGCCGACAGGCGCGGCAGCTCCTCGATGGGAGTGGGCAGGTGGGCAAAATAGGTACGGGCAATGGGTTTCATGTTTATTCCTTTTTTATCCACGAAGGACACGAAA
>JBMOMS010000184.1:0-7794 GCA_049324895.1 Chloroflexota bacterium | reverse complement strand
TGAATGTCCCCTAAATATTTGTCACAGAGTAAGCTGTATATAATGCTATGCTTGTGCTTAACACGCAGTTTAGAAAATAAAAATACCAGTTACGCTTTCCATGTTTTAAAACAATCTTTAATTATCCAACTTCCTGCCTCTTTTTCCAAAATACAATAGCCTCCATATCCGCCCTCTCCGTCAAACATAAAACTTCGGTAAATGAGCGCCTGCGAGCGATCCCGATTAAAGCCTACGCGCGAAAAGGCATATTTCCCAAACGAATCAGGATATCTTTCACGCATAATTCTCCAGCAATCGCGTCCGTTAAACATTTCATCTTTTTCGCTCTGTGGCAATAACGTATATTCGCCACCAAGATTCATGTCAGGACTCAATTGCCAGGAGTTCTCGTTCTTCGCAATAAAATCGTTTATGGTCTCATCTGATAATACAGTCAAAGCCCCCTTCCCGTTATATGATTGCACAGTATCTGTCAATGTTTCATCATGTCGCAAATCGACTCTTGTATATTCATCGATTAAATAAACAGGTTTGGATGGAGGAGTATTTTTCAGAAAGACCTGATACACCGCTTCTTCATCGGTAATTTCATTCCCTGTGCTACAGCCCGAAGCAACAAGCAACAGTAGGTTAATAGCAATTGAAAATGTCCTCAATATTTTCATGAATGTCTCCTTGAAGGGATTCTAACTCCTTGTAAGAAATGCTTACAAACACAATTTGTTGGAAACTACCTTTTTTGGTCATTTAGGATAGTATATTAGACCTCCTGCATAAGCGACAAGGGAAACGCGTGAAAAACCTTTTGAACCACGGAGGCACGAAAACACGGAGAAAAACAAATAAAAACTCCGTGTCTCTGTGTCTCTGTGGTTAGCGCTCAGGGATTTTTGCAAGAGGTCTATTCAATCCGAACTGCTACCTTGAAAAGGAATAAGAATGTGTCGCTTTAACAATTGTGCCAACAGTTACCCTGCTGGCACAACGATTCGCTTGTAATACGCGCCGCTATTCCGTAATCGGCAGGTGCAGGTCGAGGGTGAAGGGCTGTTCGCCGCCCATCTCGTCCAGCGGGCCGATGTGTTCCTCCAGCCATTGATGGCGGCCGTGACGGTACTTGCTGGATTCCATCCACTTGACCATTTTCTGCCACGTGGCGGGGATATCGTCCCCCGGGTTCTTTACCTCGATGCGCGTGACTGCATACAGCCCGCCAGGGAACTCGATGATGCGCGCCTCCCCGTCCGCCTGAACGGTCTCGTCCACGGTCAGCCACACGTCGTAGCCGTAGTTCGGGGAGCCAAGCGTGGGGTCGGGATTGTTGTAGCCGAACAGGCGGTACGGCTGGTCGAGCAGGTTGTGCGCCGCCGCCCACTGCTTCATCTTCTCGAACGCCTGGCCCTCAGGCCCGTCCCCGAACCCGTTGACGCAGGCCACCCGCATGGCGGGCAATTGCACGATCCGTACTTCGATTTCGCTCATGGTTTCACTCCGTTGATTGATCTGTCTTCGAAGACACCCCGATCTTAGCACGCAGTACCTGACATCTGATGTCAGGAATTGTTGGTAGAATGTAAAACATGCGCGCCGACCGACTGCTTTCCCTGTTGATGTTATTGCAAACCCGCGGAGGGATGTCCGCGCGGGAGCTGGCCGATGAGTTGGAAGTTTCCGAGCGGACGATCTATCGGGACATCACGGCCCTGTCCGCCTCGGGGGTGCCCGTCTACGCCTCACGCGGACCTGGGGGCGGGGTGCGGCTGGTCGAGGAGTATCGCACCACGCTGACGGGTCTGACGCCCGACGAGACGCGTGCCCTGTTCACGATGAACATCCCCGCGCCGCTGATCCAACTGGGCATGGACGAGACCTTCAAGGGCGCGCTGCTCAAGCTCTCCGCGTCCCTGCCCGACACCCGCCGCGCCGACGAGTCGCGCACGCGCCAGCGCATCCTGCTCGACTCGTCCTGGTGGTTTCAGTCGGAGCAGCAGGTGCCTTGCCTGCAAACCATCCAGCAGGCGCTGTGGGCGGATAGGCGGCTGAACATCAAAGTCCGCTGGGATTTTTTCAACACGGAATTCGAACAGGAGGCGGAGCCGTACGGGTTGGTGGCCAAGGCCAACATCTGGTACCTGGTCTACGGACGCGGCGGCAATCCGCATGTGGCACGCGTCTCACAGATCGTCGAAGCGGAGATGACCGCCGCTGGCTTCATCCGCCCGCCCGAATTCGACTTGTCAACTTTCTGGGAAGCCTGGTGCGAGGAATACGAGTCCCAGCCGCCCTTCATGGCGAAGGTGAGAGTCGCCCCTGCGGCCTTGAACCTGCTGGCTGAATATGTCGGGGAGCGCGCCCGTGGAGGGTTGCCCCCATCCCCGCCTCCCGCCGCCGACGGCTGGGTGACGCTCGACCTGCCCTTCGAATCCTTTGTCGCCGCGCGCACGCGTCTGCTCGGCCTCGGCCGCGACGTGGAGGTGCTGGAGCCTGCGCCGCTGCGCAAAAGCCTGGTCGATTTTGCGGAACAGATTGTGGGGTTTTACAAAGAACGAGGGCGGCTGTAAAAACCGCCCCGCTCATCGACTCTCGATCTGCTTTCCTATCCCGCCATCAATTCATCGTACTTCCTGCGCACTTCGCGGATGTCGTCCCACATCTGGGCCTTGGGCGAGCCAGGCTCCTTGGAAGGATTCCGCAGCAGGTAGGAGGGATGGTAGATCGGCATGATCCAGCGGCCCTGGGACTCGGTCCACTTGCCGCGCAAAGTGGTGATGCCAGTCTTGCGCAGGATGGAATAGCTGGCCACGTTGCCGGTCAACAGCATGATCTTTGGGTCGATCAGGCGGATGATCTCCAGCACATAGGGACGGTAGAAATCGGTCTCGGCATCGGTCGGCTTGCGGAAGGCCTTGCCGTCCTCGCCGGGCGGCAGGCGGAAGACCGAGTTGGTGATGTAGACGTCCTTCTCGGGGTCGAAGTGCGCCGCCTGGAGAATCTTGTCCAGCATCTGCCCCGCCCGCCCCACGAACGGCCTGCCCTGGATGTTTTCCTCGGGACCGGGCGCCTCGCCGACGATCAATAATTTTGCGTTCGGGTTGCCGCGGCTGATGACGACATTCGTGCCCGCCTTGGCCAGCGGGTCATCGGTCATGCGCCTCATCACATCGAAGAGTTCATCGAGTGACGCGTATTGTTTCGCGGCCGGGCTGGAAAAATCGAATTGAGACATGACGCAATTTCCTTATGGTGAAAAATTGGAATCACAAGGCGGATTGTACCCCATCCACGCCGGGACGGGCGCAGGATTGCCGAATCAGGACGCCCTGGGCCGAGTCACCCACAGGCTGACCGTCCCGATCAGGTATCCCAGCGCCGAGATCGGATACAGCCAGCGCGTGTCGACCGCGTCGAAGAGGACTCCGCCTACGGGCGCAGCCACGATGTTGACCAGCCCTGCAATCGTGACCGTGTACAGCGCCAGCACAGTGCCTGTTTCCGAGGGCTGCGTGTGTTTGCTGATCAGCCCGATGAAGGAGACCGTGTAAAAGCTGAACGCCACGCCGCCGATGAAACGCACGATCATGATGGTGGGAATATAGGGCAGAAGGAAAACCGCCACGCGCTGCAACAGGGTCATCAGCAGGGCGATCATCAGCAGACGATGCGCGCCGACACGATGCAGAATGCGGTCGGCATAGATCATGAAAGGCAATTCCACCAGCGCGCTGAGGATGCCCGCCACCGAGATCAATTGCTTCGATGCGCCCAACTCCGCCAGAAAGACGTTCTCGAATTGCAGCACGCCGTTGTTGAGGAAGCCGATGAAGACCAGCGCCACGGCAAAGCCGATCAGGGTTCGATCCTGGAAGACCCGCTGCACCGCCAGGCGCAGATTTGGCCTGGGCTGGTCGGGCAGGTCCCGGCTGGAGAAGTGATGCGGCTGGATCACAAAGACCGCAGCCGCGGCAATCATCCACATCACCGAGACGCCGATGAAGCCCGCGATGTAGCCGAAGCGTCCCACCAATTGTCCCGAGGACAGCAGGCAGACGATCCAGCCGAGCGAGGCCCAGGCGCGCACGCTGCCGTAGCCTTTGCCCGACTCCTTCGAAACGGTGACCGCCATCGAGTCCGAGAGCGGCATCACGCCCGATGAGGCCAGCGAATGCAGGAAGACGATGAAGATGATGGCGAGATAATCCGTCTGGCGGCCGATCAGGTAATAGCCAATCGCCCCGAGCAGGATGGCCGCTTGCAGAATCCTCTGCGCAAGCGGATGCCGCTTGACCGTGCTGACCCAGATGGGCGAAGCGATCATCCCCACGATGGCGCTGGTGGATGAGATGACGCCGATCTGTTTTCCGCTAAATCCAAGGCTCACGTAAAAGAGGTTCATGAACGGGAGGATGAACCCCCATCCACCCATGAATGCGAAATAGTACAGGCGCGCAAAGAACAGGTTCTGATTCTGGAAATTGGAAAATGACTTCATTGGGGCAAAACCCGCCGAAGTATAACACTCCACGTAGCGCAAGATGGCATCTTGCGCTACGTCTTTATCCTTCCACCAGCGCCCGCAGCCCCAGCGCGTAGGACTGCCAGCCGAAGCCGCTGATCTTGCCCTTGCAGACCGCCGAGAGCAGCGACTTGTGGCGGAACTCCTCGCGCGCATACACGTTCGAGAGATGCACCTCCACCACGGGGATGCCAATCGCGGCCACCGCGTCGCGTAGCGCCACCGAGGTGTGCGTGTACCCGCCCGGGTTGAAGACCACGCCATCGGCCCAGGTTCGCGCGTCGTGCAGGGCATCGATCAACGCGCCCTCGTGATTCGACTGGCGGCAGGTCACCTCCGCGCCCAGGGTCTTGCCTAGCTCGACCAACTTCGCGTCGATGTCGGCCATCGTCAGGCTGCCGTACACGCCAGGCTCGCGCGCGCCGAGCAGGTTCAGGTTCGGGCCATGCAGCACCAAAATTTTCATAACGCCTCCTCCAAATCCTTCACTTCCACGCCGACCTTCACTTCGCCGATCTTGATGGGCAGCGCAAAACGCACCACGCCCGCTGCCTTCTTCTTGTCCACCCGCATGGCGCGGATGAGTTCGCCGCGATCCATTTCTGGGGGAATCTCGACCGGCAGCCCCAACGCTGAGAACGTTTCCGTGATCCGCTCGACGAGGCCCGGGCCTGCCACCGTTAAACGTTCCGCCAGCCGCGCCTCGGCGACGGTGCCGATGGCCACGGCCTCACCGTGCAGCAAGCGGAATCCGCTGACCAGCTCCACCGCGTGCCCGACCGTGTGACCCAAATTCAACGCCGCGCGCATGCCCTGCTCGTATGGGTCTGCCTCGATGACCTTCACCTTGACCGCCATCCCGCGCCGCACCACCTCGGCCAGCCGCGCGTGGACAACCTCCCAGCCCTGGGCGCACAGCTCGAACAACTCGGGGTCGGCGATGACGCCGTGCTTGACCACCTCCGCCAACCCCGCGCGCAATTCGCGCTCGGGCAGCGTGGCGAGGACGTTCGGGTCGGCCAGCACCAGCCGCGGCGGATGGAATGCGCCGACCAGGTTCTTGCCCTCGGGCAGGTCGAAGCCCGTCTTGCCGCCCATCGACGCATCCACCATCGCCAGCAGGGTGGTGGGCACGGCGGCCCAGTGGCAGCCGCGCATGAACGTGGCCGCCGCGAAGCCCGCCAAATCGCCGACCACCCCACCGCCCAACGCGATGACGGTGCTCTTGCGGTCGAGTCCCGCTTCGAGGAATCCGCGCCAGAGTGAGGCAACCGTTTCCAGATTCTTGAAGGCCTCGCCCGCGGGAATGACCAGTTGGCTGGTTGCATAGCCTGCTGCGCGCAACGAGTCCATCACCTGTTCCGCGTATAGCGGCGCGACGTTTGTATCGCTGACGACCAGCGTTGGCCCGTTCAATCCGCGCGACTTGAGCATCGCGCCAATCTGGCCCAGCGCGCCTTCCTGCGCGAGGATATCGTAGCCCGCGCCCATGCTGCGCACGTGATAGCGTCCTAACAAGCGCTGAATGTCCCAGGCCACCTGCTCAGCAGCAGGCGCCGCATCCACACGCAGGGCAAATGAATCATAGTGTTCCTGGCGGCGTTCGAGCAGGGCTGCCAGTTTGCTTTCCAGTTCGCCCGCCAGCAGCGGACGTTGATTCGCATCCTGCGCCAGCCGCGCGGCCAGCGTGGGAAAATCCGCCGTGAGCAGGACCACCCGCCCCGTCGACTCAGCGAGGGTGAGATTCTCCGTCCGCAGCAAGGCGCCACCGCCCAGGGCGATGACCGCCTCGGGGCGGGAGGCGGCCGCTTTAAGGGCATCCGCTTCCATGTCCCGAAAAGCCGCTTCGCCGCGTTCGGCCATGATCGACGGGATATTCTGTCCCGCCGCGCGTTCGATATGCGTGTCCAAATCCAGAAAGGGCAGGTTCAGATTCCCAGCCAGGATTTTCCCGACCGTGCTTTTGCCCGAACCCGAGGGGCCGTAGAGGAAGATATGGGTCATTGAGTCCTTGGTAAGTGGTAATTGGGGATTGGTAATTGGGGATTGGTAATTGGGGATTGGCAAACGAATTACCACTCACCAATTACCAATTACTCTTTTCACGGCCACCAAACATGCGGCGTGCCATCCATCGGCAGATCCTGCAAATTCGCCCGCCGCAGCGTTTCAAAGCGCGGCTTCATCTCGGACAGCGAGTCGCCGCCGAGCTTTTCGAGCAGGGCGTCGGCCAGCACGAAGGCCACCATCGCTTCGAGGATCGGCACGGCGCGCGGCACGGGGCAGAAGTCGGAGCGCTCGTAGGTGGTGGGGCCTTCCACACCCGTGGCGAGGTCGACGGTGCGCTGCGGGGTCAGCGTGGTGGCAATCGGCTTCATCGCCGCGCGGATGACCAGCGGCTGGCCGTTCGTCACGCCGCCCTCGGTGCCGCCTGCGCGATTCGACAAGCGTTGAACGTTTAACGTTGAACGCTCGCCCTGAGCCTGGTCGAAGGGTTCAACGCTCATCGCGTCGTGGGATTGCGTGCCGGGCAGGCGCGCGTTCTCGAAGGCGTCGCCGACCTCCACGCCCTTCATGGCCTGCACCGACAGCACGGCCTGCGCCAGGCGCGCCTCCAGGCGGCGGTCCCATTGCGCGTATGAGCCAAGCCCAACGGGCAGGTTCAGCGCGACGATCTCGAGGATGCCGCCCAGCGTATCCTTGCCGTGGATGATCTCCTCGATGCGCGCGCGCATCTTCGCTGCGGCGACGGGATCGGGACAGCGCACGTCGCTGGCCTCGGCTGCCTCAAAGCGGACCTCGTAGCTGCTCCCGCCAAAATCGGCTTCGACCTCGCCGATGGCTTTGACGTATCCGCCCACGCGGATGCCGAACTGTGCCAGCAGGTGTTTGCAGACCGCGCCCGCCGCCACGCGCATGGTCGTCTCGCGCGCCGATGAGCGCTCCAGCGTAGGGCGCAAATCGCGATAGCCATACTTGACCGCACCCGTCAGATCAGCGTGACCAGGGCGCGGCGTTGTCAACGGCTCGACCGCCCTGCCCTTCCACTTGACGTGGTCATCGTTGACCACCAGCAGCGCGATGGGCGCGCCCGTGGTCTCGCCCGCCATCACGCCACTCAAAATTTGAACCGTATCCTTCTCGATCTTCATGCGTCCGCCCGAGCCGTAGCCCTTCTGGCGGCGCGCCAGTTCGAGGTCGATAATCGATGTGTCGAGTGGCAGGCCCGCAGGGATGCCATCCAGGATGGCGGTCAGCGCGGGGCCGTGGGATTCTCC
>JBMOMS010000183.1:0-7909 GCA_049324895.1 Chloroflexota bacterium | reverse complement strand
ACTCGCGCACCCGCTTCATTCTGGACGTTGAGCGGCTGCGCACCAAATGGGCGGATTCACGCCTTGAGTCTGTTCCGCTAAAAACCGACCCGTCCCTGAGCATCGACTACGTCTGGGCTGAACCGCGTCGGAAGGAAAATCTCGTCATCGTCTCCACCGGCCTGCACGGCATCGAAGGCTACGTCGGTTCGGCCATGCTCAAGACCTTCATGGATGAGTTCGCGCCCCAGCTCGACCCCGAGAATACGGGCCTGCTGTTGGTTCATGCCATCAACCCATACGGCATGAAGAACCGCCGCCGCTACAACGAGAACAACGTCGACCTCAACCGCAACTTCGTCTGGGATGAAGTCTTCGACCCGCAGGTCAATTCCGATTACGAGCCGCTGATCCCGCTGGTGAATCCCGCGCGGCCCATCGCCAATCTCTTCGCCAGCGACGCGGCCTTTCTGACTCGCCTGGTTGGAAGTATTCTCAAGCTGGGCATTTTGCGCATCCGCCAGGGCATGTTGAGCGGACAATACCGCCATCCGCGCGGCGTGCAGTTTGGCGGGCAGTCCACGCAGGAGAGCACACATCTCATGCGCGGACTCTTCCAGCAGGCCTTCGACGCATACGGGCAGGTCATCCACCTCGACATGCACACGGGCTACGGTCCGCGCTATCAGATGAGCATGGTCAACTCGACGCGGGAACCAGCCTCAGGCCCAGAGTTGGTGGAAAGGTTCAAGTATCCGCTGATCGTGGCCGCCACCCCGTCCGACTTCTACACCGTCACGGGCGACATCACCGAATATTTCTATCAACTGCGCGACGAGAAATATCCGTCCAAAAAGCTATTCGCCACCTGTTTCGAATTCGGCACCTTCGGCGACTCGCTGCCAGCCCAGATCCGCAGTATGCGCGCCACCATCCTCGAAAACCGCCTGTTCCAGCACGGCGCAAAAACGGACGCGCTGCGCGGGGCGGTGAGAAAAGAGTACGAAGAGTTGTTCTTCCCCGCCGAGGAAAAGTGGCGCGAAAAAGCCGTGGCCGATTGCCGTCAGGCAACCACGGGCATCCTGCGCGCGTATAGTTTAGTGAAGTAAACGTCATCCAGGAGAATCGCATGTCTGAAGAAAAAGTTCGCACCGAAGAATTTCGCATCAACGGCGAGGAATTGATCGCCAAGGTCAAACAACTGTTGCACGAGGGCAACGTCCGCCGCATCATCATCAAGGACAAGGACGGCAAGACCGTGATGGAGATCCCGCTGACCATCGGCGTGGTGGGCGTGCTGCTGGCCCCCACCCTGGCCGCTGTCGGCGCGATTGCGGCGCTGGTCACCGAGGCCACAGTGGTGGTTGAAAAAGCGGAATAAGCCTCCAACCGCGCAGATTTGGCGGACTCGGCCCTCGGGCCGGGTCCGCTTTTTTAACGGAATCAGGCGCAAGCCAAAGAAGGAAATTCACATCCAAAACGTGACTTTCTTCCCTATGCAAAAATTCGGGGGTCTGGAATAATAAGGTTCACCTTATAATTTCAAGAAGGCATACCTTATGATCGTTCCGCATCTCAGCGAAAGCACGGAAATGTACCTCAAAGCCCTGGTGGAATTGGGCCTGGGCGAGATCGTATCAGTGGCGCGCCTGGCCGAGCGCCTGGGCGTGACGCCCGTCTCGGCCAACGAGATGGTGCGGCGGCTGGGCGACCAGGGGCTGCTGGCGCATATTCCCTACAAAGGCATCTCCCTGACCGACAAGGGCCGCGATGCCGCCTGCAATGTGGTGCGCCGCCAGCGCCTGTGGGAGGTCTTCCTGTATGAACATCTCAAGATCGAGTGGGCCAAATTGTACGAGCTGGCCTGCTCGCTGGAACACGCCACGGCCCCCGAAGTGACCGAGGCCCTGGCCGAATTTCTGGGACACCCACAGTTCTGTCCGCGCGGCAACCCCATCCCCGCCGCGGATGGGAGTTTCCAGCCGCTGGATGGAAAACCGCTCAGCGCGGCGCAGGTGGGCGAAACGCTGAAAGTGCTGGCCGTGAATGCCACCGCCACGGACGTGCTCAAATATTTGCAGGAACGCAATATTCTGCCAGGGCGGGAAATCACCGTCGTGGAGGCTGCCCCGCTCCAGGGGCCGCTGACCCTTCAAGTGGAAAACAAGGACGTGGTGCTGGGCCTGTCGCTGGCTGAATTCGTCATCGTCCAATAAATCACATGCAACAAGGAATCATCGCAATGACCGAACCCACCCAACTCCATCTGCTTCGCCCGGGCCAGAAGGCCACCATCACGCGCATCGGCGGGGCCACCGCCCTGCGCCGCCGTTTCGCCGAAATGGGCATCGTCAAAGGCGAAACGATATTGATCGAGCGCCATGCGCCGCTGGGCGACCCCGTGGAGTACTTCATCAAGGGCTATCACCTGGCCCTGCGCAAGGAGGAAGCCGCGCAGATCGAGGTGCTCCTGCATGGAGTGGATTCCCATGCCTGACCTGACCATCGCGCTGGCGGGCAATCCCAATGCGGGCAAGACCACCATCTTCAACGCGCTGACCGGGCTGCGACAGCATACGGGCAACTGGCCGGGCAAGACGGTCGAGAAAAAGGAGGGCGAGATCGAACACGGCGGGCTGAGCATCAACATCGTCGACCTGCCGGGCACGTACAGCCTCACCGCCTATTCGCCCGAGGAGATCATCGCGCGCGACTTCATCATCGAGGAACGCCCCGACGTGGTCGTCAATGTGGTGGATGCCACCAACCTCGAACGCAACCTGTATCTCACCGTGCAAATCCTCGAACTGGATGTGCCCGTGGTGCTGGCGCTCAATATGACCGACGACCTGCACAAGGACGGCGCGAAGATCGACCTCCCTGAACTCTCGCGCATGTTGGGCAGCATCCCCATCATTTCCACCACCGCCAACCAGGGCAAGGGCATCCCTGAGCTGATCGCCGCCGCCGTCCAGGCCGCAGGAAAGAATTGAACATGACCGTTGCATCCCGCGAAATCTTCCGCCTCGATTATGGCAGCAAATTCGAACGCGAGATCGTCAAAATCATGGCCGCCTTCGAGGAAATCAAATTCGACACGGGCCGCTACCCCAAACGCTGGCTGGCCATCAAACTGCTCGAAGGCGACGCCGACATCCTCGCGCGCGTGCAGTCCATGCCCAACGGCGGGCAAATTGTCGAGGCAGCGCAGCGGAGCGTGGAGCACCTCAAATCCATGCTCGGCGACGACGTGGACATGCTCACCGCCGACCATCGCTACGGCTTCATCAACGGCGTCGTGCGCCAGACGCTCCAGCGTCCGCTGGTCGACCGCCTGACCCTCACCGACCAGATCGACAATATCGTCACGCACAAATGGCTGGGACTGCCCATCTTTTTTGCGGTGATGTACATCGTCTTCCGCCTCGTGATCGACGTCTCCTCCCCCTTCCTGGATTGGACCGACGCCATCGTCACCGGGCCGATTTCGAACTGGGCCTCGGCCCTGCTGGACCTGGCCCTGGCTCCGTCATGGATTCATTCCCTCATCGTCGACGGGATCGTGGCGGGCGTGGGCGGCGTGCTGGTCTTCGTGCCCGGCCTGCTGATCCTGTACTTCTTCCTGGCCCTGCTCGAAGACTCGGGCTACATGTCCCGCGCCGCCTTCGTGATGGACCGCTTCATGCGCATCGTCGGCCTGCACGGAAAATCCTTCATCCCCATGATCCTGGGCTTCGGCTGCGCCGTCCCTGCGATCTACGCCACACGCACCATCGCCTCCCACCGCGACCGCCTGCTGACCGCGCTGCTCGTGCCACTCATGTCCTGTTCGGCGCGCCTGCCCGTGTACGTGGTCTTCGGCCTGGCCTTCTTCGGCTCGCGCGCGGGCACGGTCATCTGGGCCATGTACGCGCTGGGAATCGTAGTCGCCATGCTGGCGGGCATGGTCTTCACCCGCACCATCCTCAAACCCGACGTGACTTCGGCGTTCGTGCTGGAACTGCCGCCCTACCGCCAACCCGCGCTCAAGAGCGTGCTGATCCACATGTGGGAGAACACGCGCGAATTCGTCCGCAAGGCGGGCACGGTCATCCTGGCCTCCTCGATCCTCATGTGGATTTTGCTCAACCTGCCCTGGGGCGTGACCGACCAACGCAACTCGTACTTCGGCAGGGTCAGCGGCGCCATCTCCCCGGTCTTCGCCCCGCTGGGATTCGACAACTGGGAGACGGGCGGCGCGCTGGTGACGGGCTTCATGGCCAAGGAGATCGTCGTCAGCACCATGAGCCAGATCTACCTCGGCGGCGAAGAGGCCGAAATAAAGGAACCCACCACTTTCGTCCAGGACCTGGTCGGGATCGGTCAGGGCTTCGTGGAGGCCGCCGTCCAGTCGGGCAAAATCCTGCTGGACATCCTCCCGGGCGTACACCTGATAAACGAGGCGGACGAGAGCGAGGACACCGCCCTCAGCCTGGCCCTGCGCGAACACTTCACCCCCCTGAGCGCCGCCGCGCTGCTGGTTTTCGTGCTGCTCTACGTGCCGTGCGTGGCCACCCTGGGCGCCATCAAACAGGAATTCGGCACATCCTGGGCCGTGACCTCGGCCATCTATCAGACCGCCGTGGCCTGGCTTGCCGCACTGGTCGTCTACCAGGGCGGCCGCCTGCTGGGGCTGGGATGAGTAATTACGGAGTGCGGACTTTAGTCCGCCCGCATCACAGACTAAAGTCTGCGCTCCGTATTCTGAATAACCATGCTGACACAACTTACTGAACTACTAACCTCGAAGGAAAGCGGCCTGAGCCTGGCCGAGATCAGCCGCGCGTTGGGCGCGCAGCCCTCGGCGGTGATGTCCATGCTGGGCCTGCTGGTGCAAAAGGGCCGCCTGGTCGAGATCGGCCCCGACGGCGGACAGTGCGCCAAATGCGGCGCCCAATCGGACTGCAACCTGCTGGCCGCGCGCGGCAAACGCTACGCGCTGGCGGCATCCCAGCAGAGTCCAATGCTTCCTGTCGTTGGATGTCAAAAGTCTGGAGACTTTTGATTCCGTCGTCCAGGTTCATTAACATTGTCTAAACATGCCCCGTTTTACTTTGACAAATCCCCCCTGCCCGTGCTATACTGACAGCGTTTAAGTTGACTTTCACTGCCTTACGGCAGTTTGTTCGAAGCAATCGCTGTGGAATGAATGGCCCCTCGCGAGTTAGTCGGCAGGGGCTTTTTTTATGCCCGTGATTGTTTGGTCATGTCTCGCGAAGGATCGGTTTTCACAACACATTGTCTGCTTTTTGTGTTTGTCGAAACAACGGGCCTGAATGCGCAATACCCTTCGCCAGTTTGAGAAATAATGAATTTGGACCTTTCCGCCAATAGGCGGTTAATATTCTTTTTAAGAAGTCAGGAAAAACAATGAGTAAGAAAGAAAAATTGAAGATCATTCCCCTGGGTGGACTTGGGGAAGTTGGCAAGAACATGATGGCCTACGAATACGGCAACGACATCATCGTCGTGGACGCGGGCATCATGTTCCCGCATAACGACATGCTGGGCGTGGACTACATCATCCCGGACTACGGCTATTTGATGGACAAGATCGACCACGTGCGCGCCCTGGTCATCACGCATGGCCACGAGGACCACATCGGCGCGATCCAGCATTTCCTCAACGATGTGCCGGTGCCGGTCTACGCCACTCCCCTCACGCGCGGCCTGATCGAAGGCAAACTGGCGCGCAACGGCGGCATCGGCAAGGCCGTCATCCACACCATGCAGGCGGGCGACACGCTGAATATCGGCCCCTTCAAGGTGGAAACCTTCCACATCTGCCACTCCATCCCCGATTCGGTCGGGCTGGGCATCACCACCCCCTCGGGCCTGGTCGTCCACATGAGCGACTTCAAATTCGACCACACCCCCGTCGACGGTTGGCCGACCGACTACGCCAAGCTGGCGGATTTCGCCCGCCGCGGCGTGGACCTGCTGATGTCTGACTCCACCAACTCCGAACGCCCGGGCTGGACGCCCTCCGAGATGGTGATCGGCCCCGCCTTCGACAAGGTCATCAACGAGGCCCAGGGGCGCGTCATCGTGGCGACCTTCGCTTCGCTGATCTCGCGCGTCCAACAGGTGGCCGACTCGGCCCAAAAGTTCGGCCGCAAGATGACCCTGGCCGGGCCCAGCATGGTAGACAACGTCAAGATCGCGCGCAAGCTGGGCTATCTCGACATCCCCGACGAGCTGATCGTGCCCATCGACCAGGCCCTGAAAATGCAGGACCACAAGGTCGTCATCATGTGTACCGGCTCGCAGGGCGAACCCTCGTCCATCGTGGGGCGGCTCTCGGCGGGCACCAACCGCCAGTTCGACCTGAAGCCCGGCGACACGGTGGTGCTGTCCTCGCATCCCATCCCCGGCAATGAAGAGACCATCAGCAAAACCATCAATCGCCTGCTGCGCCGCGGCGCGAAAGTGGTCTACGACGCCATCGCCCCGGTACACGTCTCGGGCCACGCCAGCCAGGAGGAACAGAAGCTGCTGCTCAACCTGGTGCGCCCCAAACACTTCATGCCCATCCACGGCGAACTGCGCCAGTTGATGCACCATGCCGAACTGGCCAAACAGGTCGGCATTGAAGAAGCCAACATCATCGTAACCGAGAACGGCCAGGTGGTGGAGCTCCAGGGCGGCAGCCTGCGCCTCGGGCAGCGCATCCCCGGCGGTTACATCTTCGTGGATGGCGACTCCATCGGCGACGTGGATCACGGCGTGATGCGCGAGCGCGAACAACTGGCCCGCAGCGGCATCCTGTTGATCGACCTGAACGTGGACAAATACTCCGGGCGCCTGCTGCAGGACCCCGAGGTCATCACGCGCGGATTCCTCTCCCCCGAGGACGCCGGGCAGTTGATTCCCGAGGTACGCCGGCGCGTGATGGACATCGTCAACCACAACGGCCTGGACAGTGAAAAAGACATCGCCAGCGCCGTCAAATCCTACCTGCATGAACAGACCGGCCGCAAGCCGATGGTGTTCGTGACCTTGAGCAAGGCGTAAACACGTAGGGCGGGATAATATCCCGCCCTACAATTTTCTCGCAATCTGCCGGTCGACCTTGCCCATCGGGTAATTCTCCAGCTCGGAGATCGGCACCCATTTCAGTTTTTTATCGTTGGGGATGTGAGCCGCTTCCACGCGAAAGGCGTGGACGGTGATCTTGAAGTGGGTGTAGGCATGTTTGATGACCGCCAGCGGTTCCCGGGTCTGGAACTTGAGGCCGTATCCCGTTCGCATGGCCTGGCCCAACTCCCAGGCGGGATTGCCCGTCACCGGGCCGTTGGGGAACTCCCACATCCCGCCCAGCAGGCCGTCCGAGGGACGTTTTGCCAGCAGTACGTGGGGCACCTCCTTTATTTGCCTAACAATTACCGCCGCCGCATGGATGACATGCGGCGTTACCTTTTTAGGCTTCAGCACGGGACGCTGCTACTGCGTGCCTGCTTCGCGCGCCTGGCATAGGTCCATCAGCGGACAGAGCAGGCAGCGCGGATTCTTCGGCAGGCAGACGGTCGCGCCCAAATCCATCAGCGCCTGGTTGTAGTCGCCCGCCTGTCCCGTGGGCAGATGCTCGGCGGCCAGTCCCCATAATATTTTTTCGCCCGCGGGGGAATCAGCGGGTTCGGTTACATCAAAGAGACGCGCAAAGACGCGCCGCAAGTTGCCGTCCAGGGTCGGCTCATCCATGCCAAATGCAATGGAGGCAATCGCGCCGACGGTGTAACGCCCGATGCCCGGCAGGCTGCGCAGGTCATCCAGGTCGCGCGGCAATTCGCCGTTGAACTTATCCGCCACGATCCTGGCCGCCTTGTGCAGGTTGCGGGCGCGGCTGTAATAACCCAACCCCTCCCATTCATTCAACACATCCTGCTCCGAA
>JBMOMS010000182.1:0-59236 GCA_049324895.1 Chloroflexota bacterium | reverse complement strand
CGCCCAGCCGGTAGATGGCGCGAATCTCGTCTTCGGTGAACTGGTGCATCGGTTCCATTGCGCTATTGTCGCTGGCTTTTGTGTTTTTGACAATGATTTTTCAAAAATACATTGCCTGAGCAGTTACCAATAAAGTACCTTCGCCCTGCCTGCACTGGGCCGCAGGCACACGTGAGCGGAGCGAGGCGATAGCCGAGCGTAGCGGTGCCCTGCGACTGCAAGGAGTGTCGAAGGATCGAAGGGCAGATGAGCAAAGAACTGATGTTTTTTGCTTATCCACCCTTTGACTACGCCGCACAAAAAACGTGCGGCTCCGCTCAGGGCGTAGAAGCTGCTGAAAATTATGTTAGATTAATTTGGAAAAGTACTATAGACTTGTTTTACAGCGCGCAGCCAAAATAAAATTAGGCCGTGAAGGCCGCCAGCTCCGCGGCGGAGATGGCGGCCCTGACCTGCTCGAATTCGATGACCGTACGTTTGACCGCGGCCTGATAGGCGTACTCGAAGCGTGGGCCGCGCTCGGCAGAATCCAGGTTCATGTGCGCGTGCGAGTCGCGCGGCAAAATGGAAAGCGCAAACCCGCGCAGGGGACGAAAGAAATACAGCGCCTCCTGCGGGTAATACAGTTTGCCCGAATGCAGGCCGGGGTCGGCGAGCAGGCGCGGATCGGCGGGATCGATCCCGTCGGCGGGAACGGCCTGGGATTGGTGAGCCAGCCACAGGTCGACGTAGTTGGAATGGGCGTAGAAATCCTGGGCGGTGTGAGTCAGGCGGCCAAAGACGGCCAGCGCGGAGGGGATGTCCCCGCGGTGGAGCGCCTCCAGGGTCAGTCGGCGCTGTTCGGCCAGGAAGGCATATCCCTGTTCGAAGGCGTTGTTGTCGAAGTGATACTCATCGTGGCCGAACTGGCCGCGCAGGTCATCCAGGCCGATATTGGCGGCGATGAGCGCATCGAGGGCGGCGGGGCCAAAGAGACCGCCGAGCGCCTCGCGCATGATTTGGGCATGAACATGGGTAAGCATGTAAAAATTATACGCCATAATCCCGCCGCACTCGCGGGTATAATTCGCCGCATGACTTTCTACACCACCAAAGGCGACGACGGCACGACCGGCCTGATCGGCGAAGGACGCGTGCCCAAATACCATAACCGCATGGAGGCGCTGGGCGCGCTCGACGAGGCTTCGGCTGCGTTGGGGCTGGCCCGCGCCCAGACCACCGTCCCGCAGACCGCGCCCATTTTGCTGGACGCCCAACGCGACCTGTACAAGTTGATGGCCGAAGTGGCCGCCACACCCGAGAACGCCGAACGCTTCCGCGCCATCGACGCGGCGCGCGTCACCTGGCTGGAGGAGCAGACCGACGCCCTCGGCCAGATCGTGGAGATGCCGCGCGCATTCATCCTGCCCGGCGACACGCCCGGCGGCGCGGCCCTCTCGCTGGCGCGCGCCGTCATCCGCCGCGCCGAACGCCGCGTGGTGGCGCTCTTCGACACGGGCGAGATCACCAACCCCGACCTGCAGCGCTACCTCAACCGCCTGTCCTCGCTGTGCTTCGTGCTCGAACTGCGCGAGAATCAATCGGCGGGAAAATCCACCTCGCTCGCCAAAGAGACCTCATGACCGGCACCCTCCTCAACGTGCTCGCCATCCTGGTCGGCGGCGGGCTGGGCCTGCTGTTCGGTTCGCGCGTCCCCGAAAAGCTCAAACAAACCGTCGTGACGGGCATGGGACTGTTCACCGCCGCCATGGGCCTGCAAATGTTTTTCGACAGCAACAACGAGTTGATCGTGCTGGGCAGCCTGTTGATCGGCACCCTGCTGGGCGAATGGTGGCGGATCGAGGACCGCATCCAGGCCCTGGGCCGCTTCTTCGAGGCCCGCTTCGCGTCCGGACCTTCGGCTGGTCCCGTGGAGCAAAGCGGCGCCAACTCCCGCTTCGTGCGCGGCTTCATGACCGCATCGTTGCTGTTTTGCATCGGGCCGATGGCCATCCTCGGCTCGATCAACGACGGCCTGAGCGGCGACTATAAACTGCTGGCGGTCAAGTCGGTGCTGGATGGGTTCGCCTCGCTGGCCTTCGCCTCCACCTTGGGCATCGGGGTGCTGTTCTCCAGCCTGCCGGTCTTCGTCTACCAGGGCGGCATCAGCCTGATGGGCGGCGGCCTGAGCGCCATCCTGACCGAGGCCATGATCGCCGAGATGACCGCCACCGGCGGCGTGATCCTGGCCGGGCTGGCAGTCAGCAGCCTGATGGAGATCAAGCCCATCCGCGTTGGGAACTTCCTGCCCTCGCTGGCAATTGCCCCATTGATTGTGTGGGTGCTGGTGCAGTTAAAAATTACGTAGGGCGAGATACCATCTCGCCCTACACAAACTGTCTTTCTTGATTTCAGCGGGGAATTTTACTTCAAGCCCATCTCGGCCAGGGCGGCGTCGATCTTGGACTGGAACTCAGTGAACGGCTGGGCGCCTTCGATCAGGACCTTGCGGGTTTCGCCGTTGACCACGTAACTCATCACGAAGGACGGGGTGGCGTTGATTCCTGCGGCGCTGCCGTCGACGTAATCCTGGTCGACGCGGTCGCTGTAGGTTCCGCCGTTGAAGCAGGCCGTGAAGGCGTCCATGTCGAGTTCGAGTTTTTCCGCAAAGGCCGTCAGGCGGCGATTGGTGAAGTCGCCCACGTTTTCCCCGCCGGAATGGTTGGCGAAGATGATGTCGTGCATTTCCCAGAACCTGCCCTGGTCGCCGGCGCAATAGGCCGCCTCAGCCGCTCCACGCGACTCAGGCCCGATGAACTCGCCAAAGGAGCGGTAGGTGAAGTGAACCATACCCTCTTTGACATAACTGTTGACCAGGTACACCTCGATCTGCTTGGCAAACACGGCGCAATAGGGGCACTGGAAATCGGAGTATTCCACGATCTTGATCGGGGCGTTGGGATCGCCCACCCCATTGCCATCGACCTGCGCGCGCTGGATGGGTTCTTCCGGCATGATAATATCACCCGTCGGCACCAGGTTGGGAAGCACCATCAGCCCGGCAAACAACAGGGCAAAGGCTACAACCACCCAAATAATCTTTTGCTTGTCGCGCTGCTTGGCCCGGCGCATCCTTTCACGTTGCATTTCACGCTTGTTCATCCCTGTTTCTTTGGTCATACAACTCTTCTCCTGAGTATTAATGAAAATCGGGTCGAAATTTTCTCACGGCCGAAATATTTTGTCCAGCAATGCGGCATTCATTCCCATAGGGGGGACCTTGCGCAAGCCCAGACCCGGCGCACCGCCTCCCCTGGCGGCATACAGCGCCATGACAGGGTTTTGCAGCCGTGAGCGATTTCAAGGGTGATGCTTATACCGCACTCGGATGAAAATTGCGTTTTTTTAGAGGATGGAAAGCGCAATTTTCACCCGTGGGTATTACATAATGAAGCCTCAGGCGGCGCACATCTTACCAGGCCGCAGGATCGGCAAGGCAGCCGTCTGTTTTACCCAGCCAGGCGGGCATCGAGCCAACCAACCATCACCTGGAAGACCTCGGCCTGCGCCGTTTCGTTGTGGATCTCGTGGAACCAGCCGTCCCAAATATGCAGGGTGATGTTCCGCCCACCGTTTTGGGCGAACGCGCGGCTGGCGTCCGACGAGGTCAGGCGGTCGGCGCTGCCGTGCATAAGCAGCAGCGGCAGTGTGAACTCGGCGGCGCGCTGGAAGGCCCATTCGCCCGAGTCGAACAATTCCACGAACAGGCGGGCGGTAATCTTGTCATGCACCAGCGGGTCGGCCACATAGGCATCGACCACCTTTTGGTCGCGGGACAGGGCCGCCAGCTCCAGGCCAGATTTCTGCGTGAAGGTCGGGAAGATGCCATTCATCATGCGCGCCAGGCTGACCTGTACGGCCGGCGGCTGGAAGGCCAGCCGAAGGAAAGGTCCCGTGGCGATCACGCCCTGGAGGCCCGGCTTGCGGCGCAGGGAAAAGTTGATGACCTCGTTGCCGCCCATGCTGTGCCCATACAAAAAGAGCGGCAGGTCCGGGTAACGCTGACCGGCCTGCTGCACCAGCAGGGCCACGTCATCCATCATCTGATTGTAGGAGGGAACATGTCCGCGCGGGCCGCCCGAACGTCCGTGGCCGCGCTGGTCGAATCCGAGCATGGCATATCCGGCCGCGGTCAGGGCCGCCGCAACGTGATCGTAGCGGGCGACGTGCTCGCCCAACCCATGCACAAGACAGATGACGGCTTTGGCTGGCTGATCGGGTTCCCAGCCGCGCGCGTACAAGTCGATCCCATCGCTGGATTTCCAGCCGCTTTCAAAGAGTTTCATGTCACGCTCCGATGGTGATTTTGAATTTACATTCCGCAGCGCCGGCGGCGCGGCAGGTGGTTTCCTCGATGTCGTGCTCCGTCCCCACGGCCCAATACAGGGCTTCGCGCAGCAGGCCCAGCGTCACGTAGCAGATGGGCGCGGATTCGGATCGCCCCAGGGTGGAGGGAGAGGCATGGTCGACCACCAGCAGGTTCACGTCCAGGGTGTGGACGGTCAGGTCGTTCTCGCGCGCGCTGAGAATGCGCGCCAGCAATTCCAGGGCGGCTTTGCGGCGCAGTCCCAGGGGCAGGCGGCGCACCAGCGGGGCCTGGGTGCGGAGCGCAAAGGGGGCTTCGTTCAGCATGACCGTCCACAACTTCGCGCCGATGCGTGTGAGGATGCCGCGCGCGCCGCGGCCGTAATAGGTGCGCAGGGCCGCCTGGAGGCGCGCATAGATTTCGGCGGCGCGCGTTTCGTCCAGGGGACCGAGGTGTTCGGGCTGCGCCCACTCGGGGGGCAGTCCCGCTTTTTCGAGCACGGCGGAGAAGGCCTCCGCCCCAAGGTTGGTGTCCAGCGCCTCCACAAAGCGGCGCAGGATGCGGGCAGGCAGGAGAATCTCAGGCATGGCTGTCATCCGCGATCAGAACGGGATATTGTTCCCCGGTGCGCACGAAACCGATCCGCTCGTACAGGTTTTGAGAGGAGCGATTGTCGCCCTGGGTGTTGAGAGTAATGCGGCTCTTGCCGCGCCGACGGGTATGCTCGATCAGGTTGCCGATCAGGGCTGTCCCGATGCCCTGTCCCTGGCAGTCGGCGCAGACGGCCAGCCTGGCAAGATGCGCCCCCAGCGGATTGCCCGTGCTGAGTTGGTAGCCCACCAGCCGCCCCTCGGCCTCGGCCACCGTGGCCAGGATGGCCTGGGAATGGGCTTTCTGGAGCGCGTCGAACGAGTTGCGCCACATGGGAGTGAAGGCGTTCCAATCCAGCTCGGCCACGGCGGGCAGGTCGGTGGTGAACATGGGCCGAATGCGAACCCCGCGCGGCATGGGGCGCGGGGCATAGGGGATATTGTTTCTTTCGAACATCAGGATGGTCTGCCGCTGGCTGAATCCATTCTCCAGGAGCAGACCCTCGAACCAGGGCTGCATGGCAATGGCAGCCACAATGGGCCGTCCGGCAGAAAAGATCTCGCTGCGGGCCGTCATCCACAACAATTGCCAGGCCTCGGTCTCGGAAATGATCGAGGAGGAAACGAAGAGCCTGAGCCAGGCAATGCCGGGCGGGTCCTGCGGGCAGGCCAGGGAGGCCAGGATGCGCCCATCGTCCTCCAGCACCCAGTAGTGCGGGGATCCCAGCCATTCCAGCGGCGCGCGCCAATCGAGGTGGCGATGAACGCGCGGCTCGAAGAACATGAGTTGGGCGATGTGCTGCTGGTCCGCCTGGGCAGCCGGGCGGACCTGTAAACTGACAGTTACCATTTTTTGAATCGAAAGAGAAACTTGAGGATGCGCTCCAGGATGGAAGGCTTGCTCTTGGCCTCGACCGAACCGACCATGTTGAGCGCCGATTGGACGAGTTGGCCGCGTTTGAGGCGGATGGCCGCCGCCGACTGCTTGACCATCGCCAGCATGTCGCCTTCGCCGGCCGCAGACAGGATCTCGGCGGAACGGTCATAGGCGTTCAGGGCTTCGTCGATGCGGCCCAGGGCTTCGAGCGCTGCCGCCTGGTTGCCGAGGGACATGCCCTGCCGCCTGGGATCGTTGATTTGCGCAAAGACTTCGTCGCTGCCGAGGGCGGCCTCCAGCGCTTCCCGGGCCTTGCCCGCCTGGAGCAGGGCCACACTGAGGTTGTTGTCCATTTCCGCGATGGCATCCCGCGCGGCGTCTTCAGCGGCCAGGGCCTGCGACGCGCGGCGGAAGAGATCGGCGGCCTGCTCGAACTGTCCGCGTTGGAAGGCCTGTTTTCCCTGGGCTGTAAGTTGGATGGAGTTTTCTGCGCTCATGGATGCTCACAAGGTAATATCGAGCAGGCCCTCGGCCACAGAGCGCAGGCGGTCCTTGGACATTTCGCTCAACTTCATGGCTAGTTCGAGGTAGGGTCGGTTGACGGCCTGGCAAAGGAAGTGCTGCATGTCTTCCGGCAGGTCGAGGAATTTTTGGATCAGTTTCTGGTCGCTCATCCACTTGCCGACGGGGCCGCTGCGGTCGAAGAACTCCTCCACACGCACGCCGAAGGCGGTCAGGATGGCCTCCAGTTCGGGCAATGGAATGGGGCGCTCCCCCAGTTCGTAGGCTTTCAGGCGCGCCGTGGAGATCCCCGTGGCGTCGGTGACATTCTTGAGCGACAGGCTGGCGCGGTTGCGCTCCTGGCGCAGCAGGGCGCCGATCAGCCGCTGGCGCAACGGCATCAGACGCGGCAGGTCGAGCGCCTCCGTGGACGGAGCGTCGTCCGAGATGGCTTCGCGTCCCCAGAAGTGATTGATGGGCAGTTTCAGGTAATAGACCAGCACTTCCAACTCGGGCAGGGAGGGAGCGCGGCGGCCTTCCTCGTATGCCTTCAGGATGCCGCGCGAGATGCCCATGGCGTCGGCGGTTTCCTGCGGGCTGCGGCGGGCTGCCAGGCGCGCGTCGCGGATCAGGACGCCGAGTTTCTTGGTGCGGATGATGATTTGCATGCGATTGTCCATTGTGCCTCGCGCGGTGAAAATTTTTTGTATCTATTCAACCAACCTTGCCAGGGTAGTTTTTTGCCATCAATACGACTGCATTTTTTCTTGCGGCAATTTGCCTGGAAACAGCGCCAACCTTTGCAAGGTTGAATAGTATATTTTTTCAAATTATAGCAGAGAAAGCGGGCCGTTTCTTCAGCGCCGCTGGCGATTGGAGGCCAGAACATCGGCGGCGCCGGCGCCGAAGACCTCCGCTCCCAGTTTCAATCCCGAGGAGGTGATGCGGGAATAGAACAGCGGGCGGATGCCGGTCGGTTTGAGCACGCCCTCCACCTTGCCGTCGACGGTCACGCTCGTCTGGTCGAACTTGAAGATGTCGGTCAGCACGATGGTCTCGCCTTCCATGCCCGCCACTTCAGTGATGGCGGTAATCTTGCGCGTGCCGTCCCGCAGGCGCGATTGCTGGACAATCAGGTCGACGGCGGCGGAAATCTGCTGGCGCACCACCTTGAGCGGCAATTCCATGCCGGCCATCAGCACCATCGTCTCGAGGCGCGAGATGGCGTCGCGCGGGCTGTTGGCGTGCAGGGTGGTCAACGAACCGTCGTGACCGGTGTTCATGGCTTGCAGCATATCCAGGGCTTCGCCGCCGCGCACTTCGCCCACCACGATGCGGTCGGGCCGCATGCGCAGGGAATTGCGCACCAGGTCGCGCACGCTGCGTTCGCCGTACCCGTCGGAGTTGGGGGTCTTGGTTTCGAGGCGCACGATGTGGTCCTGTTGCAATCGCAGTTCGGCGGCGTCCTCGATGGTGACGATGCGCTCGTCTTCCGGGATGAAACTCGACAGCACATTGAGCAGGGTGGTCTTGCCCGATCCCGTGCCGCCCGAGATGACGATGTTCAGGCGGGCCAGCACGCAGGCGTGCAGGAAATCGGCCATGCCGCGCGTGAGCGAGCCGAAACCGATCAACTGGTCGATGGACAACTTGCCCTTGCTGAACTTGCGGATGGTGATGGATGGCCCGTCGATGGCGACCGGCGGCACCACGGCGTTGACGCGCGAACCGTCTGGCAGGCGCGCATCCACGGTGGCGTTATCGGCGTCGATGCGGCGTCCAAGGGGCAGGACGATGCGTTCGATGATGCGGATTACATGCTCATCATTGTCGAAAGTGACCGGGGTCTTGACCAGGCGGCCCTTTCTTTCGACGTACACTTTCTTCGGACCATTGACCATCACCTCGCTGATCTCGTCATCGTTCAGGAAGGCCTGGATCGGCCCGTACCCGAGCAGCTCGTCCAGCACCTCCTGGTAGATTTGCCTGCGCACGTCTTCGGGGAGCTGCAGCCTGGTTTGCTCGTAGGCGTTCTTGAGTTGTTCCAGCACGATCTCGTTGCGGCGGGCATGGGGCAGGCTCTCGCCTTCGAGGGAGCGGGCTATGGTATCGACCAGGAATTTTTTGAGTTTGATCAGGTCTGCGGCCGTCATGCGGCCTGACTGAATGGGAGCGATCATTGGCCCGGGTCCCCTTCCAATGGAATGATCCATACGATCTGGTTGCGGCGCACTGCCAGGAAGGGCGCTGTGTGCAGCGCGGTCTTCCCATCCGCCGCAAGCACGACGGCCTCTGTGATGGGCAGGAAGAGTTCGTCGCGGTCGAGTTCATCCTTCACGCGTTCCCCCTGGCGGATGTAGATCATGCCGCGAATCAATTGCAGGGTGGTTTGAATCAGGGCCGGGACAGCCACTTTGCTGACGACGTTGGTATAGATCTTGCCCTTCTCGTCGTATTCGAATGTCATCGAAGTAACTCCTATCCCTGGCGGTGGCGGCGGGCGGCGGCGGTCATCATTTGGGCGCACTCCCTGAACACCATGTCGGCAGTATCACTCGGGAACTTTACAGAGTAGGGAACGTGCTGGTTGTTGGCCATGGGAAAATGGCTGCCCAGGTACGGAAAAGCGGACTTGATTTCGATCTTCAGGCTCTTCTCGACATCCGGTTTGGAGAGGCCCTCCAGGCCGATGGCGCGATTGAGAATGGGATACAGGGCGCTGTCCTTGATGCCCTTGGAGCGCAGGTACTCGATGTAAAGCTTCGTCATGACCACGGAACTGACATCCGTGCCGATCACCAGCGCCGCCAGGTCCGCGGCCTGGATGACGCCCAGGCTGAAACGCGCCAGGGAACGGCCCAGGTCGATCAGCACAAAATCGTAGGCGCGTTTGAGGTCGAAAACGATGTCGCGCAGGCGCTCCACCTGCAAGTGAATGGCGCTCTCGGGGTCGGGCGATCCCGCCAGCACATGGAAGCGCCAGTCGGTCAGCAGGGTCAGGTTGTTGCGGAAGAAGGCAACAGAGGCCGCGCCCGATTCCAAATCGGTGGCGGTGAGCAGGTTATGCGGCCCGTCGTAACCCACAATTTGGGCAATCGACCCGACCGGCAGGACGAAGTCTGCCACCACAACGCGCAGTTCCGGCTGGTTCAGGGCGATGTTCATGGCCAGGTTGGCGCACAGCGAAGAAGTGCCCGTCCCGCCTTTGGCGCCCAGAAAGGCCGCCAGGAAACCGCCCTGCTGACGGGCTGGATCCCCCTCGCCCAACAAACGGTCGAGCGCTTCGAGCAGGGACGGAACGGCATCCCCGGACTTGACGATGAATTCGTTGAAGCCGGCTTCGCGGCAGGACTTCATGCGCTGGGCCGTGGGGTCGGAGGAAAGGGCCACCAGCGGGGTGGCCGCCGTGCGCGGATCGTGGCGCAGTTTGGCGGCCAGTTCCTCGCCCTTCAGGTCCGACAGATTGGGTTCGATGATGATCAGGTGCGGGCGGTCGCGCCAGGCAGTAATCAGGCCCTCTTTGCCGTTGTCGACCTGCACAACAGTATGCTGCTGCTTCTGCAGGGTGCGTGCAACGAAATTGCGGCTGGCGATATCCGCATCGATAACCAGGACCGTTTTTCCAGACACCGCTCGCCTCCTTCTTTAAAATTCGATGGGCGGCATGAGATAGCCCAGCCCGGATCGCGTGACAATATGTTTGGGGTTGTGCGCGTCGTCCTCCAGCTTCTGGCGCAGGCGCGCAATGCTCACCCACAGGATTTCCTTGTCCGCCTTGTATTCAGGCCCCCAGACGCTGGTCAATAATTCCTCGGAGGTCATGATGATGCCGACGTTGTGGGCGAATTGCAGCAGGAGGCGGTATTCGGTGGCCGAAAGCGAGGCGGGTTCCTCGCCGCACCACACCTCGGCGCGCGCGAAATCGATGCGGAGATTGCCGTGCATAAAGAAGCGCGCCTGGTTCGGGTCCAGGATCACACTGGCCCGGCGAAGCACAGCCCGCACGCGCGCCAGCAGTTCGGTGGCCGAGAACGGCTTGACCATGTAGTCATCTGCGCCGAGGTCCAGGCCGCGCACGCGATCCTGCTCCTCACCCTTGGCCGTCAGGATGATGATGGGCACGTTGGAGAACTCGCGCAGGCGCTGGCAGGTGGAAAAGCCGTCCAGGCGGGGCATCATCACATCCAGGAGAACCAGGTCGATGGGCTGGGTCGAAAACGCTTCCAGGGCCTGCAAGCCATCCTGGGCCGTGAGCACGTCGTAGCCCTCCGTGCGCAGGTTGGCTTCCAGCAGCCTCAGATAACGAGGTTCATCGTCCACGATCAAGATTCGTTTGGGCATTCGATAACTCCTGGAGTGGTGTGTCTGACGTCGGGAGATCGATGGGCAGTTCGATGATGAAGGTCGTGCCTTCACCCATGGTCGATTCTGCCCAAATCTTACCATGATGCGCCAAAATTATCTGCCTGCAAATATACAGT
The DNA here is from genome assembly GCA_049324895.1 of Chloroflexota bacterium. Classification (GTDB taxonomy): domain Bacteria; phylum Chloroflexota; class Anaerolineae; order Anaerolineales; family Villigracilaceae; genus JACPVF01. Next base: position 48,442 of record JBMOMS010000182.1, on the reverse strand, counting down.
CCCAGTCCCGTGCCGGTGATGGAATGTTCGCCCGGCACACGGTAAAAGCGCTCGAAGATGAAGGGCAGGTAATTTTCGGGAATGCCCGGGCCGCGGTCGGTAAAAGAGACGCGCAGGGTGGTGTCGTCATGCGTCAAATGGATGTCGATCGGCGAGCCGGGCGCATACTTGACGGCATTGCTGAACAGATTCTCGAACACCTGCGACAGGCGCACGCTGTCGCCGCGGATCGTGGGGATGGCTTCCGCCTGAATACGAACTTCCAGGCCGGGCTGGTGCGTCATCACCCGCGTAGCCACGTCGCGGGTGAGCGAATCCAGGCGCAGGGGCTGGAACTTGAACTGGAGCGTCTTGCTTTGCAGGCGGGCCGATTCGAGCGTTCTGTCGATCAGGCTGGTCAGGCGGTCGGCCTCCTCGTCGATGATCGTCAGGAATTCGCGCTGGGTGGCCCCATCCCAGTTGGCGTCCTCGCGCAGCAGGCTGGTGCTGTAGCCCTTGATAAATCCCAGCGGGGTGCGCAATTCGTGCGAAATGGTGGAGGCCACGTCTTCCTGCAGGCGCATCTGGAGTTGGACGGATTCGAGTTCGGCGCGCGCCTCCTGCAGGGAACGGCGCTCCAGCACCGAGGCGGTCCACGAAGCGATCAATTGCGCCAGCATGATGTGTTCCTTCTGGAAAGTCGGACCGCCAAAGCGCACGAAGATCAGGGCGCCCTCCAGTCGTGTGCCCATGTATAAGGGCACGCCCAACACGTGGGCCTGCAACAGGCGGTCGGTGCCGGGCAGGATGTCGCCCGGCTCCTTCAACACATGGGCCTGCTGCGATAGCACCAGGCTGGCAATGTTGCCCCCCCAGGCCGCATCCGCTTCGGCGCTCTTGCCGCGTCCCACCGCCCGTGCATAGACCACCTCCAGCCCGCCGTTCCGCCGCTCGAGCAGGTAGGCGGCCACGTTATCATAGACGAATTGCAGACGCAGGGAGAACAGCAGGGAATCCAGCGCCAGTTTCCAATCCGCCTGTCTCTCGATGGCGTGGAATATTTTATTGAGCGCTCGAAGTGTCTCTATATCCATGGTGTCAGGGAATTCGATAGGGCCATCTCCGACAGCGATTGTCGGGCTGCGCGCATCGGGCCGGGTTACTTGGGCCCGGGCATGACCAGGAGCGGGAATTTGAAGGTGGTGCCGCGTCCCTCCACCGATTGCACGTCCAGCAGGGAGCCGTGCGCCTCGACGATCTGCCGCACCAGCGACAGGCCCAGCCCGGTGCCACCGTACTGGCGGGTGGATGACCCATCCAACTGGTGGAACGGCTCGAAGACCTCCTGCAAGCGGTGATGGGGGATGCCGATGCCCGTATCAGTGACAGAGACCATGACCAGGTTGGGCGATTCCAGTTTGATGCTGACCACCACGCGCCCGCCGGAAGGCGTGAACTTGATGCCGTTATCGATGAGCTGGTTCAAGGCCCAGGCGATCTTTTGCGGGTCGGCCTGCACCAGCGGAACGCCATCCACCACGGCGTGGACCGAGACGTTGCGCTGTTCGGCCTTTTGCTCCGCGCTCTTGACGGCCAGGTTGGCGATGCGGCCAATGTCCACGTGCGTCTGCTTGAGGCTGAGTTCGCCGCGCGAGGCCAGCGAGAACATGATCAAATCCTCGATGATGTTCTCCAGTTTGGACGAGGCGCGCTGGCTGACCTGCAAGGCATGTTTCTGTTCGACGGTCAGCGGCCCGAGCGATTCGGTGACCAGCAATTCGATGTAACCGATGATGTGTGTGAGCGGGGTGCGCAGCTCGTGCGAGACGTTGGCGATGAAGTTGGCCTTCATCTGGCTCAACTCGGACAGGCGCTCCAGGGTGGCTTGCAGTTCGGCAGTGCGCTCCTGCACGCGGCGCTCCAGGTTGCGGTTGGCCGATTGCAGCGCCGAACGCAGTTGGATGATCTGCTCGGTCACGGCAGCGTCGAGTTGGGAGCGGGTGAGCAGTTTCAAGTCGAGCAGGGCTTCGCCCAGCAGGCAGGCTTTGCCCTCCGCCAGTTGTTCCTGCTGGTAGGCCAGGGCGCGTTGCAAATCGTCTGCGCTGATCTGGCCACTATGCACCAGGTAATCCCCCAATCTCGGTACCAGCATTTCGGGAGTGAGTTGGATCTGATGGACGGTCATGGAATCTCCGATTTCCAGACCCATTCACCGCCTACCATGGTGGAAAATGATTGCATGGACAAAAGGGAATCCGGCGGGCATGCAAACGGGTCTTGTTCCAAAACGATCAGGTCGGCCAGGAAACCCGGCGCGAGTATTCCAAGTCTGTGTTCGGCATTGGCGGCGTAGGCCGCGCCCAGGGTGTAGGCGGAAACGGCCTCAGCCAGGGTCAACCTTTGTTCGGGGTACCAGCCGTCGGGGCCGGGCGTCCCATCTGGGCGGCGGCGCGTGACGGCGGCATGCAATCCCAAAAACGGATTGGGCGATTCGACCGGCGCATCGGACCCAAAGGCCAGGCGCGCGCCATGCTGGAGTTGCGTGCGCCAGGCATAGGCCAGCGCAGAGCGGTCGCCCCAGTAGCTGTCTGCCGCCAGCATGTCCGAGGGGGCATGGATGGGCTGCATGGAGGCCACCACATTCAACTGCGCCAGGCGCGGGGCGTCATCGGGGTGCAGCACCTGCACGTGTTCGATGCGATGGCGCAGGTGCGGCAGGCCACGCTCGCTTTCGTAGGCGCGCAACTGTTCGAAGGCATCCAGCGCCTCGTGGTTGGCGCGGTCGCCGATGGCGTGGACGGTCATGCCCAGGCCCCCATCGGCGGCCTGGCGGCAATGCTCGAAGAGCTGCTCGGCATCCATATTCAGGATACCGCGATTCTCGGTCTCATTCAAGTAGGGTTGGAACATGGCCGCGGTGCGCGGGCCAAGGGCGCCGTCCATGAAGGCCTTGACCGAGCCGATCCACAGCATATCATTTCCAAAGCCCGTGCGCAGGCCCAGCGCGTGGGCGTGGTCGAGGTCGCTGACGGGCAGGTTCTTGTTGACGCGCAGCTTGAGGCGTCCCTGCGCGTCGAGCTGCTGCAAGGCCATGAAACTCAGGCGGCGGTCGAAATCGTGGACGCCGGTCAGGCCCATGCGCCAGAAGACGGCCTGGGCCTGTTCGATGGCGGCGGCCAGCGCTTCGACGGTGGGTTCGGGCAGGGCGCAGTCGACCAGCCCCATGGCGTTTTCGAGCAGGATGCCGGTGGGCCGCCCGGCTTCGTCGCGTTGAATCTTCCCGTCTTTGGGATCGGAGGTGTTGAGGGTAATGCCAGCCAGCTTGAGCGCGGCGCTGTTGGCCCAGGCGGCGTGCAGGGATTTGGCGGTCAGGTAGACGGGATGATGGGGGGCGATGGCGTCCAGGTCGGCGGCGGAGGGAAAGCCATCCCCCGACAGTTTCCACGGATTTTGATTCCAGCCGTGGCCCAGGATCCACTCCCCGGGCGGGGTGGTCTTCACGCGCGCAGACACACGCTGAAGGCACGCTTCGAGCGTGTCGGTCTCGCAGTCGATTTTTTGCAGTCCGAGGGAATAGTATTGCAGGTGCAGGTGCGCGTCGGTCAGGCCGGGCAGGACGGTATACCCACGCAGGTCGGTCTGACGTGTCCGCCCGTCTGCCAGCCCGAGCAGGTCTTCCTTTTCGCCCACCGCCAGGATGCGTTCGCGGTCGACCAGAAGGGCCGAAGCGCGGGGGCAGGCGGGATCGAACGTGTAGATGCGGGCGTTGTAAAGAATTTCCATGTTCAGGACAGCTTGCCCAGCAGGGCATCCAGTTCTTCGTCGGAATAATAATGGATGGTGACGGTGCCGCCCTTCTTGCCGTGCCGCAGCAATACCTTCGTCCCGAGGCTGGCGCGCAGGCGCTGCTCGATCTCATCCAGGTCGGGGTTGGACCCCGCCTTTTTCTTCGCCGAGGGTTTGGCGCCCCCGAGCTTTTTGACCAGGCCCTCGGTCTGGCGCACGCTCATTTCCAGTTTGATGATGGTCTGCAAGGCGGCCTCCTGCGCGCGGAAGGAGGACAGGCCCAGCAGGGCGCGGGCATGTCCCTCGCTGATCCTGCCATCGACCAGGGCCTGTTTCACGGCAGGGGCCACGCCCAGCAGGCGCAGGGTGTTGGTGACAGCCACGCGGCTCTTGCCCACGCGCTTGGCCACAGCCTCGTGCGAGAGGCCGAAGTCCTCGGTCAACTGGCGATAGGCTTCAGCCTCTTCCAGCGCATTCAGGTCGGCGCGCTGGATGTTTTCGATCAGGGCCAGTTCGAGCAGTTCCTGCTGGGTGGCCTGGCGCAAAATGACGGGAACGGTCGCCAGCCCGGCCAACCTGGAAGCCTGTAAACGCCGCTCACCGGCAATCAGTTGATAGACTCCGCCCTCGACGGCCATGACCACCAGCGGCTGGAGCACGCCATGCTCGCGGATCGAGTCGGCCAACTCGGCCAGGTCCGCCTCGCCGAAGTGGATGCGCGGCTGGTGCGGGTTGGGCTGGATCAACTCCACCGCCACCTGCATGGCGCCGCCCGCAGGCGCTGCGACAGTCGGTTGTCCCGTCGGGATGAGGGCATCGAGGCCCTTGCCGAGTCCGGTATGTTTGGGCATGTTTGCTCCTTAATATCCATCCGAAAATTTGCGGAGCGCGGACTTCAATCCGCAATTCCGAGGCAGACCACAGTCTGCCCTCCGATTTTTGGGAGGGTCTCCTAATCCGCCGCGGGGATGGCCGCGCCGTCCCCTCTCAACACTTCGAGCGCCAGGGCCTCGTAGGCTTGCGCGCCGGCGGAAGCGGGCGCGTACGCGGAGATCGGCAGCCCATAGGAAGGGGCTTCGGCCAGGCGGATGCTGCGCGGGATGATGCTCTTGAAGACCTGGCTGGGGAAGTGGCTGCTGACCTCCTTGACCACGTCGGTGGACAGGTTGGCGCGCGGATCGAACATGGTCAGCGCCACACCGCGCACGCGCAGTTCGGGGAAGAGCGCCGCGCGCACGCGCTGGATGGTTTGGGTCAATTGGCCGAGACCTTCGAGGGCCAGGTACTCGCACTGCACGGGGATGATGACGCCATCGCGGGCCGCCACCAGCCCGTTGACGGTCAACAGCCCGAGCGAGGGCGGACAGTCGATCAGGATGTAGTCGTAGCGGCCGTCCAGGCTTTCCAGGGCGCGTTTCAGGCGCATCTCGCGCGCCAGCTCGTCGACCAGTTCCACTTCCGCGCCGGCCAGGGACTGCGAGGAAGGCAGCAGGGTCATCTTCAGGCGTTCGTTCGTCAGCAGGCTGGCCGAGGGGATGGAGAGGTTCAGCAGGGCCTCGTAGGTGCCGGCCTGCACCACGCGCTTGTCCACGCCCAGGCAGGAGGTGGCATTGGCCTGCGGGTCGAGGTCGACCACCAGCACGCGCTGTCCATGTTTGGCCAGGTAGGAACCGAGGTTGATGGTGGTCGTGGTTTTGCCCACGCCGCCTTTTTGGTTTACGAAGGAATAAATACGGGTCAAGAGAGAACCTCCATCATACAGGCTTGGGTTTCACTTTGGGTGGGAATCCCTTCCAGGCCCGGGCGGGTCACGGAATAAGCCGCGAATTGGGTGGCGAAACGGGCTGCCTCCCACGGGTCGCGGGTGGTGTACATGCGAAAGAAAAAGGCGGCGGCGTAGATATCGCCTGCGCCGGTGGAATCGACCTCGTCCATCTTCGGCGCTGGGAAGCGGCGGCGGTCGCCATGCCAATGCAGCACGGACCCGGCGGCGCCCTCGGTCACGGCCAGCACACGCACGTGATGCGCAAAGAACTCGATCTGCTCCTCATCGCCGCCCACATCCTCGCGGCTGATGACCATCGCGCCAATGTGCGGCAGCACGGTTTCGGCATCCTCCCAGGCGCAGGGATGGATTTGTCCCTGCGCGTCCCAGGCGCGCAGCCAACCCTGCGGGGTAATTCCGACCAGCGGCGCGCGCACCTGTGCGGCCAGGCCGGGGAAAATTTCGTACACAAGCGGCGCCAGGTGCACGATGGGCGTGGCGCGCCAGGCGGCGGGCACGAGTTCGTACACCAGGGGTGCGGCGCGGTGATGCAGGATCTGTTTGCGGCCCTGCGGGGTCGGGATGTTTTCGAACGTTGTGGAATGTTCGGACGGGATGCTCACGATGGGCAGGCCCGCCAGTTCACCCAGCGGGGCGTCGGGCGCGCAGGAGGTGACAATGCCCACCCGCAGGCCCAGGGCGCGCGCCGCCAGCGCAGCATAGGAGGCCGTCCCACCCAGGCGCGGCCCGGACGGCGTCAGGTCGACGGTGACGTGACCGATCAGCAGGTAATCCACGGCTTCCAGCGGGACAGGATCAAACATGAATCAATTATACCCAGCGCGTTCAAAAATTGCGTTTTTTCCTGCCTGCCGTGGCGCGACTTTCAAGCTGACGGGACTGTGCAGGAAGGATTTCAGCCGGTCGGGATGGCATTCAAAGTCGCTGCTGCAACTGCGGCAAAAAAGAAAAAGGGAGAAGGAACGGCGCGCTCCCTCTCCCTTTTTGATCTGCATCGAATCGATTTCTACGCGTCCCTGGGCTTGATGACCACTTTGCGATGCGGATCCTCGCCGGCGCTTTCCGTGGTCACGAAGGGGTTGTCACGCAATTCCAGGTGAACGATGCGGCGCTCGTTGGCGGGCATGGGTTCGAGGCTGGCGCGGCGGCCGGTCTTGGCCACCTGGTCGGCCATGCGGCTGGCAAGCTGCCGCACCTGGCGCTCACGGCGGCTGCGGAAGCCTTCCACGTCGACGGTCAATTGCACCCATTCCTGTGAGGTCTTGCCGACCATCAACGAGGCCACGTACTGGAAGGCGTTGAGCGTTTCGGCGTGGCGGCCGATCAAAATGCTCAGGTCGTCGCCGCGCACATCCACGCGGATGTTGCGGCGGTCTTCGGTGGAATCTTCCATGTAGCTGGCCGAGACCCGCGCTTTCAGTTTGAGATGCTCCAACAGTTTGGAGACGACGGCTTCCGTGGTGTCGAGCAGGGGATCCGCTTCGCTGCGGACAGCGGGGGCAGGTTCGGCTTGGGGCTTTTCGGCTTTGCGTTTTTCGCTGGCGGGGGCCGCTGCGGGCCTGGGCTTCTCCGCTTTGACGGGGGCAGGCTTGGGCGGGGCGGGGGCGCGTTCGACAGCGGGGGCGGTTTTTTCCACCGGGACGGCGGGTTTCGGCTCGGGCCTGGAAGGCGCCGCAGGCATCAAATCCTGCGGACCGAGCACGGTCAACCGCACCCGAACCTGACGGCCGCCCAGGCCCAGAAAGCCCTTGCTGCCGGCGTCCAATACTTCCACAGAGACGGCGTCGGCCGGCAGGCCCAGTTGGGACAGACCTTGCGACAGCGCTTCTTCGACGGTCGGAGCGATGATCTCGAGGGTGGTTCGCTCGCTCATGTGTGCCTCCCTATTTCTTTCGAGCCGGCGGGGTTGGCTGGTTTCCGCCAGGCAACAGGTTACGCCAATTGACCTTGCCCATCATGGCATATTGCGCAACACCCAGCAAGTTGCTGGTGACGAAGTAAATGCCCACGCCGGCAGGCAGGCCGTACGTGATCCAGGCCATCATGATCGGCATGGTGATAGCCATCGAACTGCTCATGGCGGCGGCCTGGTCGTTGGGGCCGGTGCTGGGCGTGGAGGGCATGGTCAACTTCGACTGGACATAAGTGGACAGGCCCACGATGATCGCCAGGGTGGGGATGCCGATGCCAAACAACATGACCGCTTCGGGCCGCCCCAGGTCCATCCACAGGAATTTGCTGTTGAGGGGGATGATGGTTTCGACGTTCAGGAAAGAGTACAGGCTGCGCCCCAATTGCAGCAGGCCCAACGGGGTGGACGCCATGGCGCGCGAAATGCTTTGATACAACGCGATGATGATCGGGAACTGGATGAGCATGGGCAGGCAGGAGCCGAAGGGGTTGATGCCGCGTTCCTGGTAGATGCGCATCTGTTCCTGCGCGAGCTTCTCACGATCCTTGGCATACTTTTTCTGGATCTCCAGCCACTCCTTGTCGTTTTGCAGGGACTGCATGGCCTGCGCGCCCTTCATTTGAGAGGAGTTGAGCGGCCAGGTGATGAGGCGGATCAGGATGGTGAACAGGATGATGGCCAGGCCGAAGTTGTGGCCGACAATGTCGTAGATCCACAACAGGGTGTTGACGAACAGTGCAATAAAAACTTCCCAGATAGCTGACATGCGTCCTCACTTACTCGGGTTGAAGGTCCGTTGTATCACGCCATCGGTGCTCAGGATGGTCATGTAATACTCCGCCCCAGTGGCAAGCGGTGCGACCAGCAGCAGGTCGCCGCTCGACACGGCGGGCGTATAGAGTTTTCCCTTGATGCTGGCCGGCCACAACAGCTTGCCGTCGCGGTCATAGGCGAAGATCTCGCCCGATTCGGTGGTGACGACCAGCATGTCGCTCAGCACGAGCGGGGAGCCGGTGATGGCGTCGGCGGGCTGGTCATTCCAGAGGATGGTGCCGTTGGAGGCATCCAGGGCGTACAACTGACCGTCGATGTCGCCCGCGTAGACCACATCGCCATCGACGGCGGGGCTGCCCCAGACCCAGTTCTTGGCCTGGACCTCCCAAAGGATGGAACCGTCGGCGGTGGAGATGGCGTGAATCTTGGAAGCGAAGGAACCGACAAAAAGGGTCGTTCCATCGGCGCTGAGGGCGGGGGAACTGGGCAGGGAGGCCTTCAGGTCCACGCTCCAGGCAACTTCATGGCGCTCGAGGCTGATCGCGTACAGGTGATGGTCGAGCGAGGAAACATACAAGTGGGTCCCATCGCTAACGGGGGTGGACCATAAGTAAGCGCCGCCGCCGCCAAGTTCGAGAGACCAAAGTAGTTCGCCCTGGGACATATCCACCACGTACAGGCTGCCGTCATTATTAGGCGCATAAACGGTGTTACCCACCACGAGCGGGGAGGCAATCCAGCGGTCTTTGGCTGCGGCGAAGAAACAATTGGCGTCCGGGGTATTCGTATCGGCAGAGACCCGGGTGGAATCGATCAGGTACAGGCAATGGTCCGTGCCCACGCTGCCGGCGACCATGCGTCCATCACCGAGCAGGACCGGGGTGGCATAGAAGGCCACTTTGGCGTCTGCCTTTGCGGGGAATTTCCACAGCTCGGCGCTGTCCCGCAGGCGCACGGCATGGATGAGCGCGCCGTCGGCCAGGTAGGCCGTTTCGGCGTCTGCGGCCAGCCCGGGCCAGTTGGCGCCTGTGGTCGCGGATGTGGAGCAGCCGCTGAGCAGGATCATGCCTGCCAGGGCCAGGAAGAGCAACGTAAAGCGTTTTGCGTTCAAGAACAAAACCTCCTAGGGCACGGGGTCGTAACCCCCGGCGTTGAACGGGTTGCAGCGAAGCACACGCCAGGCTGCCATGAGGGAGCCTTTCAGCGCGCCGTATTTATACACAGCCTGGTAGCCGTAATGCGAGCAGGACGGATAAAAGCGGCAGGTGTTGGCAGGCAGGCCCGTCGAAATGGTCTTTTGATACAAACGAATCAAGGCCAGCAGCAGGATGCGCGGCCAGTTGGCGAACGTGCGCGGCATGTCCCGCAAACGCGGCTCGTTCGGGTAATCGTGCAGATGGAATTCAGGATTCATGGGAGGGAAGCAGGCTGGCTCGGCGCAGCAGGGCGGCGAGCGCCGCGCGGACTTCTTCGAGGGTGGCGCGGACCGCGCCTGGGCGGGCGATCAGGATCAGGTCCCAACCGGGGGGCAGGAAAGGCAGGCTGGGCCGCATCGCCTCTCGCAGCAGGCGCTTGGCGCGGTTACGCTGCACGGCGTTTCCCACTGTCCGCCCGGCCGTCACTCCCACCCGCACCCGTGGAGGTTCCGCCGCCTGGGCTACCAACACAAGAAGCGGGTGCGCATAGGACTTGCCACTTTGCCGCACCCGCTTGAAATCATCCGACCGGGTCAGACGAAACTTGCGCTGCACCCGTACCTCACAAGCTGGGAAATCCCTGCCTGCGTTTTATCCGTCTACCAATGAATACGCTTGACGTGTTCGTTGGAGCGGACGGTCAATTTATGGCGGCCTTTGAGGCGGCGGCGCTTGAGCACATTGCGGCCATCAGCCGAAGACATGCGCTGGCGAAAGCCATGCACGCGCACGCGGCGGCGGATTTTGGGTTGATAGGTTCGCTTGGTCATTCGAGACGTTCCTCACTGAAAAGATAATTGCAAGTCCCGTGGTTCGGGAAGGCCCAGTCCTGGGCTTCCATCGGGAACGAGCTGGCGGTTTAGACTGGCGCGATATTATACCGTAGGGCTTTCGATTCGGTCAAACTGAATTGCGTTCTGCGTTGCGCCCGGGATGGGTGGAGGAGGCCAACATTTCGGCCAGTTGGGCCGCCGCGTCGGGGCTGGTGATAGCCAGCACCTCGTCCCATTCCTTCAGGACGGTGCTGCCGCGCGGCAGGGTCACCTGCCCATCGCGGATGACGGCGGCGATGATGCACTCCTCGGGCAGGCCCAGGTCCTTGAGGGCCACGCCGATGGCGCGGGCGCCCGGCTCGACCTTTTCCTCCACCAGCGAATAACGCCCGTGGCGGATTTTGAGCAGGGTCATCATGTCGCCCAGGGACATTTCCTCGCGGATCAGGCTGGACAGCACGTTGGCCTGGTTGAGGGCCACGTCCACGTGGAAGGTCTGGTTGAACAGCCATTCATTGCGCGGGTTGTTGATGCGCGCGATGGTGCGCGGCACGTTGAAGCGCTGGCGCGCCATGAAACACAACACCAGGTTGGTGGCGTCGTCGGCGGTGCAGGCCGCCAGGATGTGCGCCTGGTTGATGCCCGCAGACGCCAGGGCATCCGGGTCGATGGCCGAGCCTTCGTAGATGGCTTCGGTCGGCAATTCCTGGTGCAGGTGTGCCAGCAATTCGGGGCGGTTTTCCACAAGGCGCACCTTGTAGCCTTCGGACAGGAGCAGGGTGGCCAGCTGCATTCCAGTGCGGCCTCCGCCGGCAATCAATACGAACATGTCAGGCCTCCTCGACAAAATCGAAACGGGCGCGCAGGGCTTTGATGCCGTCAAAGGTGGCGCTGACGTTGATCAGGTCGCCGCTTTCGAGCACGGTGTCGAGGGTGGGCAGCATGGCGCGCCCGGCGCGGGAGAGCGCCACGGGCAGGAAGCCCTGCAGCCCGCCGCACAGTTCGCCCCACATGCGTCCATGCCACGAGCGGGGGACGACCAGTTCGTAGACTTCCACCTCACCGTTGCCGGCCGAGAAGACTGTCTTGGTGCTGACACCGGTCAACATTTCCTCGGTGCGCTGGGCGCCCCAGGCCGTGGACCCGACGATCTGCATCCCGAAGGATTCCAACATGCTGCGCAGGTGCGGGTCGTAATTGCGGCAGACCACCATCGGCAGGTTATAGACCGTGCGCGCGGCATGAGCCACGACCGCATTGAGTGTATCTGAATTGGTCACGGCGGCCAGCCCATCGGCTTCGTTGATGCCGGCGCGGTCGAGGACGTCCTTGCGCAGGGCCTCGCCGTGGACGGTGCGTCCGCGAAAGGCGGGGTCGATGCGATGGAAGGCCTCCTCGTTTTGGTCCACAACCACCACCTGGTGGCCGCTTTGGTACAGGCGCAGGGCCAGTTGGGCGCCCACGCGCCCGCAGCCAACAATGATAAATTTCATGAATTCTCCTTTGCTTCCGATACCTGGTACGGAACATCGGTGATGATGATGCCGGGGGTGGAAAGCAATTCCTTGCGCAGCATATCGGCGGTATTCATGTGCAACACGCTCTCCACCGGGCTGGCCGCCACGAACTGCGGCACGACGATGGTGATCACCTCGTTCGGCTGGCGCTGCGCGATGATTTCATCGATGTACACCAGCAGCGGTTCGAGGAACAAACGATAGGGGGAATCGAGAATGTACAGGCGCACGCCGTCACCCCAGATGTTCCATTTCCTCTGCACCTTCTCCGTCTCATCCGGGTCGATGGAAACGTGGACGGCGGTCACATCGTTGGATAACATGCGCGCGTAGTGCAGCGCCTGCAGCGTGCCCTGGTGAACGCCGCTGACCGGCATGATGACGCGATGGCGGGTGACGTGCGGGGCGGGTTCTTCATAATGATCGAGGGAGAGACGCCCGGCCAACTTGCGATAATGGCGATTGACCAGTTTGAACAATCCCATCAACAGGGGCGTGACGATCAACACGATCCAGGCCCCGTCGTGAAACTTGGTCACGGAAAAGACCAGCATGACGACGCCGGTGCATAGCGCGCCAAAGGCATTCATCGCCATCTTGATGCGCCAGGCCGGCTCATGCCGCAGAATGGCGTCATGCTGGTGAATCTCCTCGCCGGGCTTCAAGTGACCGGTGCGCCACCAACGACGAGACATGCCAATCTGCGCCAGGGTGAACGAGAGGAACACGCCAATGGCATACAACGGAATCAGGCGGGTGACGCTGGCATTGAATGCCACCACCAGGATCGAAGCCAGGATCGCGAGGGTAAAGATACCGTAGGAATACACCAGACGGCTTCCACGGTAGGTCAACTGGCGGGGCAGGAAACCATCCTGGGCAGCCAGCGCCCCCAGGCGCGGGAAACCTGCAAAAGCAGTATTGGCCGCCAACACCAGGATGACGGTTGTGGCGGTGATCAGCATCATGTAAAAAACGCCGCGGCCATCGAAGATGGTGCGCGCCAGTTGGGAAATGACAGTCTCCTGCTCTGACGGAATTGCGCCGATGTTCTTGGTAATGAATGAAATACCCAGAAAAAGCGAAGCCAGGATGAACCCCATCCAGATCAGGGTAATGCCGGCATTCTTGCTGCGCGGCTCCTTGAAGGCTGTAATGCCGTTCGAGATGGCCTCGATACCCGTCAGGGCCGCCGTACCGCTGGAGAAGGCATGCAGGATCAGGAAGGGTGTAATCTGTTGCACCGTGGCGGCAATTTCCAACTCAGGCGGGTCGACCACCATGCCCAGCGAGCCTTTCACCAGGCGGTACAGTCCAACCCCCAGCGTGGTAAACATCATGAAGATGAAGAAGTAATTCGGCAGGGCAAACGCCAGGCCCGATTCGCGCACCCCGCGCAGGTTGACCAGCATCACCAGGAAGATGAATGCGACAGCGAGCGGCACGCGATATGGGAACACTTCCGGCACCGCCGAAACAATCTGCGCCACGCCCGAGGCGATCGACACGGAAACGGTCAGGATGTAATCGGTCAGCAGGGCCGCTGCCGCCATCAGAGCCGCCGTCTCGCCCAGGTTATCCTTGGCGACAATATAGGCTCCGCCGCCGTTCGGGTAGGAGTGGATGATTTGCTCGTAGGAGATGGTTACAATGGTGAGCAGCGCCACGATCGCGATGGCAATGGGAAAAACGTAACCGAAGGATGCGGTCCCGGCCACGGCCAGGATGATGAGAATTTCCTGGGTGGCGTATGCGTTGGAAGACAGGGCGTCCGACGCAAATACGGCCAGCCCCACCGCCTTGCCGATTGTCTCGTGCGACGCATCGGCGGTGGGCAGGGGACGGCCGATCAACCAATGTCCCAACGACCAGCCCGGTTTGTGACGGGTCGTTCGCCGCATGATGCGGTCGTGGGCGTGCGGGTCCTGGGGTGCTACCGTTGTCATGGAAATCTCTCTTCGCTCGAATTGCAAAAAAATACAAGCCCTCAAAGAAGCAAGGGCAAGCGCGGATTATAGTCCAGAATCGTGGAATCAGGCGGAAGGGGCGGTGATTTTTGGCTGGACGAGCGGAATCTGCAAATAGAATGTGCTGCCCTGCCCGGGCTTGCTCTCGACCCACACCCTGCCGCCGTGCCGTTCCGCGATGGAGCGCACGATGGCCAGTCCCAGGCCGGTGCCGTGCTGGGCGCGGGCCTCCCGCTGGGAGCCGCGATAGAATTTCTCGAACAGGCGCGGCTTATCCTCTTCCAGGATGCCGATGCCGCTGTCGGAGATTTCAAAGTTCAACTGTCCGTCGGAGGAATGGGTCCTCACGGTCACCTGGCCGCCTTCGGGGGTGTATTTGACGGCATTTTCCACCAAATTGTACACGGCCTGATGCAGGAGAGCGTCATCGGCCTGGACGGCATCGGGCAGGTTCCTGGGCAGTTCGACGGTCAGGGTGATGTTTTTGGCTGCTGCCTGGTGCTGCAAGGGACCGGTCACCCGTTCCAGGATATCGAGCACGGATACGCTGTCCACTGCCAGTCCGACGCCGATCTCGATACGTCCCAGGTCGAGCAGGTTGTTCACCAGGCGCGCCATGTTCTCGACGCCCGAAATGATCTTTTTGACATAGCCCTGCTGTTGCTCGTTCAGGTCGCCCACCATGTCGAGCATGGTGGCATAGCCGCGCATGAGCGTCAACGGCGAGCGCAGGTCGTGGCTGACAGTGGCCACGAACTCGGATTTCAGCGTGTCCAGTTCCTTGAAATAAGTCACGTCGCGCAGGATGCACACCCGTCCCACCGAGCGGCCCTCGACCTTGACGGTGGAGGCCGTGGCAAGATAGGTGCGCTTGTCGGGCAGCAGCAGTTCCGCCGATTGCTGTCCCTCCGCCGAGGATTCCAGCAAGTCGAAGAGAATGCGCTGCTGGACGACGCGTTCGGTGGGCTGGCCGGCGCTGCGTTCCCCGCTCAGGCCCAGGGCCTGGGTTGCGGCGCGATTGGCCAGCAGCAGGCGGTTGCGGTGGTCGGTCACCAACACGGGGTCGGGCGTGGAGTTGAGGATGGCTTCCAACTGGCGGCGGCTGGCTTCCACGTTCAGGAACAGGTAGGCGTTCGAGACCGCCAGGGCGGCCTGCCCGGCCACGGTCATGACAAAGCCCACCTCAGCCTCGGAGAAGGCGCGCGGCTGGTCATAGGCCGCCCACAGCACGCCGTAGAAGCGATTCTCGTGGCGCAGCGCGGCGGCCAGCAGGGCGCCCGGGTTCTCCATCGACAGGTTGACCGGAAAGGCGCGGGATTGCGCCAGGTTGGGTACGACCAGTTTTTCCTGTATACGGGCGATTTCCGATACCTGCTCATCGATATGCACATACTTCCGGCTGCTCGCGCCCAGGGAATGCTGGAGCGGCATCTCGGCGGGCGCATCGGGCAGGTTGCCCGGGGCCAGCACGATGCGCACACAGCTGGCGCCGGTCGCCAACACGGCTTCCAACACGGGCTGGAGGGCGTCCTGCATGTCCAGGCTGGAGGCGGCGCTCTGGCTGACGAATAACAGGCGGTTGAGTTCGTCCAGGCGGGCTTGCAGGCTGGCGCGCATCTGTTCGAAGGCGCGGCGCAGCTGGCCGATTTCATCAACTCCATCCACCAGCAACGGATGATCGAGCTTGCCCTGGGCGATGCGGTTGGCTTCGAAGGCCAGAGTCTTCAGGGAACCGGTCACGGCGCGCAGGCTGAAGCGCAGGAAGACCAGGGCCACCAGGGCCAGCCCGAGGATCATCAACGAAAGCGGCAGGGCGATCTCCAATGCCAGTTGCTGCGCCTCCTGGGCGGGGATGGTCAGCACCACGGCCCAGGGATGTCCACGCACCGGCTGGTAGTAGACCAGTTCGCGCACGCCGCTCGACGCAGTGACTTCCTGCATGCCCGGCTGGGTCGGGCCGCTGTACGATATGAGCACCTGGTTGGAAGTGGAGTGATACAGGATGTGATTGTTTTCATCCAGAAGCAGGCCCAGCCCGTTGAGTTCGTTGACACTCTTGAGGGTGTTGATCAGGGGCTGGGTCAGCGGGTTGGCGTCCAGGGTGGTGCGCGCGATCAGCAGGAATTTCGTTCCATCCGGGCGGGCGGCCAGGGTCAGGAAGGCCACGCGCGCCGACCCTTCGAGCGTGCCGGGCGGGATGGAGTAGGTCTGCGAGGGAACGCCGCCGGCCGCGCGCTGCAGGCCCAATTCCTCCTCGGGGGAGATGGCAAAATTGGCGGCCGCTTCGGCCGGGTAACCGGCCAGGAGTGTACGGTCGGCAAGGTCGACCAGGAAAATCTGGTCAAAGTATGGCAGGGTCTGAATGCGTTCGCCCAGGAAAGCGGAAAGCTCGGGGCCGCTCAACTCGAACAGGCGCGGGTCCGAGGCAATCTGCTTTGCCAGGTTTTGCCCGGTCTCCAGAAAGAAGGGCACGCTGTCGGCGGCGGCACTGGCGGTGCTGGCCATGCGGTCCTCCAACATCGATTGGGCAGCCTGCCCGGCCACCTGCCAGTCCTGGAATAACAGGGTCAATAAAATGATAATAATGAAGGCGCTTGTTCCGTATACGAAACGTGACTCGAGGCTGCGCTCGACGGGCGAGGGCTGCAAGGCTTCCTTGGCGCCCCAGGCAGACGGGAAGAACATGGAAACGGCCTGCGCCACCAGTCCGGCCACCAGCATCTCCCCGCCGAAGGCCAGGGTGCTAAGGCCGGCGTTGCTCAAGGCAAAGTCGAGGCGGGCGGTGGCGGGCGCATCGAGGGTGAAGAAGGCGCCGATCACGTAAAAGACCGCGCGGGCTGGCACCAGCATCAATGCCGCCACCAGCGGCTGGCGCAGCAAAGCGTAGAGCGGGGTGCGAAAGCGCTGGCGCACGCTCATCGAGAACCAGGCGCCGATATAGGCCATCTCGAGCAGGGTGAACAGGTTGTAGGTGTCCCACACGCCGCGCAGCAGCCCGGACAGCCCACCCAGGATGGCCCCGCCCCACGGCCCGAGCAGGCCGCCGGCCAGTGTCCAGGGAATGGCCGAGAACAGCATCATGGCTGAGCCGGGCGGTTCCGCCGGCAGGTTCGGCAGCGGCATGGCGTCCGGGGAGAGCAGGCGGTATCCGATGAACAGGCTGGCAAAGGGTGTAAGAATCGACAGGCCGATGAAAAGCCCCCAAAAGCCGCGCGTCCACCTGGGCTGCGCGCGCCTCCAACTGAACAGGCTATAGATCAACAGGCCGGCCAAAAGCAACCACGCCACCCCACCCATCAAGGTAGGGGCGGCGGGAAAGGGCAGGCTGGTCAGAAGGCTGAATAGAAAACGCATGCCAGATATGGGAAATTATAGTCCCAAAACCCCCACAGGTATACCGCACTCGGGTAAAAATTGCGCTTTTTTAGAGGGTGGAATGCGCAATTTTCACCCGTGGGTATTATATCCATCCAGCTTGCTTACAAGTGCATTGAATTTTGGAAAGTTGTCCATACGCCCCAGGCCTGCGCCGCCGGTTTAGGCCGGGATGGCGCTGTCTGCATATACGCCGCGATATTCCTCTGGGAGCAGGCCCGCAATGTGCGACATGACCAGGTCGGCGACCTGCTGGCGGGCGGCCCGTCGCGCGGCAGGGTCAGCGGGCGCAGGCGGCAACTGAATCGGCCTGCCGATGCGCATTTCGATGGAGGGCCGTTCCCCACGCAGCCCGCGCTGGAGGAAATCCCCGGTCGTGCCCACCATGCCGACCGGCAGCACGGGCACATTCGCCTTTTGCAGGATGAAGCCCACGCCGGGTTTGGCGCGCCGCATGGCCCTGACGTGCGAACGCCCGCCCTCGGGCGCAATCATCATCGGGCGGCCGGCCGCCAGCAGCGCCAGAACCCTGTCGATCAATGCGCGATCATACTCGCCGCGGTGGACGGGAATGGCCCCGTACAGTTTGAGCAGTTGTCCCTGTACGGGCTTGTCGAACACGTTCACGGCGCCGATGACTTCGAGCGGCTCGGGCCAAAAGCACAACGCGGCCGGCGGGTCGATGATCGAGACGTGATTCAAGGCTGCAATGTAGGCCTGTCCCAATGGGACATTCTCCCGCCCCGTGACGGTGATGCGCCCCAGGAGCAAAAAAAGCACCCGCACAGCCGCAACCAGCGGACGGCGGGTGAAGCGAACGTGGACGGGCAGGTGGTACGCTTCGGTCACTTGCACAAGTCCTTCACGCGCTGGAAGACCTCGTCGGCGTCGAGCCGGTCCGAGTCGAGGATGACGGCATCCTCGGCTGGGCGCAGGGGCGCCACGGCGCGGGTCGAGTCGATGTGGTCGCGGTGGATGACCTTGTCCAGGATTTCCTGGTAATTGGGATTCTCGCCGCGCGCGCGCACTTCGTCGTAGCGGCGGCGGGCGCGCTCATCGGCAGTCGCATCCAGGTAGACCTTCAGGTCGGCTTCCGGCAGGACGACCGTTCCGATGTCACGGCCCACCATCACGACCCGCCCGCGCAGGCCGATGCGGCGCTGCTGGGCGGACAGGGCCTGACGCACCCCCGCATAGGCAGAGACGACCGAGACGTTGGCATCCACCTCGTGACGGCGGGTTTCCCAGGTGATGTCCTGCCCATCGGCCAGCACGTCGCAGGCGCGTCCGTCATCCTGTGAGGGCGGGGCCACATCGATTTGGGCGGTCCCGGCCAGCGCGGTGACGGCGGATTCATCGCTCAGGTCCACTCCGCGCTGGAGGGCCAGCCAGGTGACGGCGCGGTACATGACGCCGGTGTCGAAGAACAGGTAGCCAAGTTCGTCGGCCAGGCGGCTCCCCAGGGTGGATTTCCCCGAGGCGGCCGGGCCGTCGATGGCAATGATGGAAGGAGGAGGGGTCGAAGTCATGAGGCCTTTGGTTGGACGCGTCCCAACAGGTCAGGGCGCGAAGGGAGAATTGGTATCGATGAAGAGATCGTCGCGCGCCCAGAGCATGATCGTGTCGAAGTCCTGGGGCATTTCGCGCAGCACGAGCCAGCGCAGCCATTCATTGAAACCGCCTTCCCAGGTGGGGCGCTGGTCCCAGGTGAAATCCTGGCCGCGATAGGGCGAGGCCAGAGCGGGTTCATTGCGCAGCGGGGTGATGAGGATGGGCGGCGCGCTGGAAGCATCCAGCGCACCGACGATGGTCACCGTGTGGCGGTGCAAGGCCCATTGCAGGGCCGGCGAATTCAACTCTGCCACAGTGACCGGCAGGTCGGTACGGCTGCCCGTCTGCCATTCGGACAGGTCGTCCACCGTGGCAGCCAGCAGCCCGACATGAACGGGGTAACTCCCCGCATCCCACATTTCGGAGGTGTAGGCGGGGCGGATGTGTCCCGCGCCCATGCCCGCGCCCAGGGTCAGCAGGCCGAGGCTGACGGTCAGGCCCCACACGGTTCCCAGGCGCGCGGTGCGCAGCGACCAGCCCACGGCCACCAGCAGCAGGCTGACAGCCAGCAGGAAGAGCGCGCCGGCAAACAAGAGCAGGCGCAGGGTGGATTGATCCACGCCCGGGGGCGGCCACAGCAGGCTGGCCAGGTCGAGCCAGGCAAAGGTCAGGATCAGCACCGTCAGGGCGGATACGCCCAGCACCTCGGTGCGCTCGGCCCGATGCAAGTCGACGTGGCGGGAAAGTTCCAGGGCGGCCAGCGCCGAGAGCGGAAGCAGCATCCAGGCCAGGTCCTGCACCTGGCGGCCCGGCTGGAAGACAGCCAGCAGCAGCGCGGCCAACATCCACACGCTCAGGCGGGTGACGCGGCGGCTGCCTACCCACCATCCGCGCACAATGGCGACCAGCGCAAACAACAGTGTCAGCGGCTGGTAGAAGAGCAGGGACAGGTACAGCCGCGAGGAGGGAACATCCGATGGAATCGCCCAACGCTGCAGGGATTCCAGCAACCCGTTGAAGATTCCGCCCAGCCCGCCGGGCGCAAGGAGGAACAGCGTGCCGAACAGAAACAGGGTTGCCAGGAAGGCCATCCAGAATGAACGCAGGTCGGGCCGCGCCATCGGCTGGGAGAAGGCAGGCGGCTGGCGATAGATCAGGCGCAGGATCACCCACGTCAGGCCAAGACCCAGCAGCCCGGGCCACAAGGCAGGTCCCGAGAGCAGGGCCAGGGCGGCAAAGGCGCCCGCCCGGCGCATGGATCCGCGCTCCCAGAACCCCCACGCGAACAGCAGGAAGGTTATTGCAAAAATGGCGCTGCCAGCCTGGCGGGAAATTGCCAGCAGTCCGGGGTCGAGCGCCAGGAAGAAGGCCAGGAACAGGGCCGCGCGCGGTTTGAGGCGCGCCCTGAACAGCAGCGGCGCAAACACCAGCAGGCTGCCGGTCAGGGCCGGGGCCAGGCGCGCAAAGAAATTCGAACTATCGAAGGCGTAGAAGAAAATGCCGGTGAACAGAACGTAGGCCGAGTGCGGGCCGATCCCCGTCCGCAGGCCCAATGACAGGTCCAGGGCTTGCAGGGCGGGGACCGCTTCCAGGTCGGTCAGCGGAAAAGCGCCCAGGTGCAGCAGGCGCAGGGCCAGGGCCAGCCCGAAGGCCAGCCCGTACCATCCATACTCACGGTTCAAACGCGGAAAGCTCATGGGGTCCATTTTACCTGCTTTCAGCGGCGGGCTGCGGCGCTGCGTAGATGGTGACGCCGGGGTTCTGGAAGACGATGGTCAGGTTTTCGTAGAATTTCTGCTCGTTCACAGGATAGGTGGCGCGTTCCAGGCCGCCGATCACAATGTAGCGGATGTGATACATCTCGATAATCTGCCGCGCGGTATTCCAATCATGGGTGGTGTAGAGTGTGGTCAGGTCACCCTGGCGGTTGCCCTGTGGTTCACTGGTGCCGCGCCACTGCCCCTCATGCATCGGCCAGCCCAGGACGGTGGGCAGTCCGCTGTAGGTGGAGATACGCGAATATCCGCTGTAACTGGCGGTGACGAGGCTGGCCTCGGCCACCACGCCATCCTCCGCGCCCAACAGGAATTGGATGGCAGCGGCCTCGTCCGGGTTCTCGCGCCGCACGCGGTCGAAGTCATCCAGGGTCAGGCCGAAACTGGAAGTAAAGCCGTTGGTCTTGGTGTAATACGCCATCAGCGGGTAGGACAGACCCACCACCAGCAGCAGCGCAAAGAACAGGCGGAAGCCGGCGCGGGCAACCCAGCGTCCGGCCCGCCACATCACAGCCAGCCCAAAGGCGGCGGACAGGCTCCACAACATCCAGGCCTGGTAATAGAACTTGAAGATGGTATTCATGCGCGAGCCGAACTGGTCCTGGAGGAAGAGGAACTCGGGACCCAGCACGAGCAGGAGGCCCAACAGGATCAGCAGAACCACGAAGGGCGCGGGCTGGGCAGGCTCGGACCCTGCGCCTGCTTCGCCTTCGAGAAGCGGCTGCTCCCCTGAAGCGGAAGGCCTCCCAAAGAAGAAGGCCAGGGTCGGAAAAAGCACGGCCATCAGTGTCAGCAGGCTGCCGATGCTTTCCAGCCGTCGCAGCGTGCCCGCCGTGAACAAGGCGCCTGTATCCTCCACGCCCTGGGTCGCCAGGTAGGACTGGGCCACCCCGGGGTCGACAACCGTGACCGCCAATCCCAACAGCCAGGACAGGCCCCACAGTCCCAGCGGCAGGATGAGGGTCAGGATCAGGGCCACACGCCAGTTGGCGCGGGGAGAGGTAAAGGACAGGTGGAACAGGTAGGCCAGCAGCGGCAGGAGCAGCGTCCCGAACATCACCCAAAGGTGCGCGCCGCGCGTGGGGTTGACCAGGTTGGGCAGCAGGCCGCCCGCCTGTGAGGAGAAGCCCAGGTAAAAAGGCAGGTACAACAGCAGGGATGCCAGCACCAGCGGCAGGCCCAGCAGCAACATGTCTTCGATGCGTTCCCACTTCCAGCCGTCCTCGCGCACGCATAGCAACAAGTAGGAAAAGATGATCAGCGAGGCCGCAGCCAGGATGTCCCACACGTTGAGGAAGGCCAGCCCGCCCAGCGCCAGCGCGGCGACGGCAAATCCCAGCGGGGAAATGCGCAGCCGCGTCCCGAGGAAGGGCACGGGAATCGACCCGCGCCAGCCGCCCAGGTACAGGTTGAGCGCCGCGGCCACCACCAGCAGCCCAAAGGGAATCGCCAGCACGTGCGGATGCAGGTCACCCAGCACAAAGGAAAAGGCGGGGAACTCGTCGATCACTTCCTGGAAGCCGTTTTGCAGGTTGTAATCCTGGATCACGCGCGAACCGCGCCACCACCACCAGAAGCGTTCGGGGACGATCTGCTCGTTGAACCACTGGCCGAGACCGTCCCATTGCGCCTCCTGCCACCAGAAGCCCAGCCGTTCCCACAGCGGACCCGCCGCGGACGTAGGCGCCTCGCTGAGTTCCTTCATATCCAGCCAGGTCCAAAAGGCGGAGGTGAAGGTCCCATCCGCAGCGGGCTGCCAGAACAGGCCGCGGCGGTGCAGGATTTCGAGGAAGCCCTCCACGTTGGAAATGACCAGCAAAAAGAGCGGGGCCAGCAGGGGCAAGGATACAGACGGCAGATGGCGGGCGGCAGCGCCATCCACGCCCTGCCGTCCACGGTCCACGACGGCCAGCAAATTGTAGAGGATGCCGTACGCGCCGACGGCGCCCAGGCCGTACACCAGGGCGATCATCAAGTTGAAAGCGGCGGTGCCAGGCACATCCGTGATGCGCGCCAGCATGGCGGTCAGCACATAGCCGAAGTAATAGTACGAGATGGCCCAGCCCGAGAGCCACGGGTCGCGCGGTGGGAAGGTGGGCGAACGCAGGATGGCGTTGATGAAGGCCAGTTCCATCGGCTTTTCGGTGCCGAGAATCTCGGGGTTGGCCGAACGCACCAGGGCCAGAAATCCGAAGGCCAGCAGGAAGAGGATTTCCGTGGTGAGCACGACCCGCCAGTTTTGCTTCAAGAAATCCAGGATGTCGGGCTGACCTTTGGTGTACATCCACAGGCTCAAACCCGCCACAATCGACAGGGCCAGCAGCAGGCCGCCCAGGTCATTCCTCACGATGCCAAGCGAAGCCATCCACCAGAAAAGGAAACCCCACAGCAGCAGGCCGGCCGCGCGCGAAAGCGTGTAACCCCGATCGGCCAGGGCGGGGAAGAGCTGCCGCGCCAGCGGAAAGGTCAGCCAACCCAGCAGGGTGATGAAGAAATACCAGGTGAAGAAGGAAGCCATGAGTCAGTTGTCAGAGAATAGGGAGCAGCGGGGAAAATGTACCGTCAGAATCAGGCGCAAAGTCCAGGACGCGCGCGACGGACTCCAGGTCGATGGGACCGTAGAGGTGCGGGAACAGGTCGGAGGCGGAGATGCCCGCGGCGGGCGGACCCGCCGGCGCTTCCCAGCGGACCTCGGAGCGGGTCGCCGTTTCATCGAGCGCCAGCAGCACCAGGTCGGTGCGTCCGCGATAGAAGGCATTCGCCACGTGAACGACCTGCTCCGCCGTGGAGCAATGGATGAAGCCCTCGCCCTCCAGGCTGGGCGCGACGTATTCGCCGCGCGCCCGGGCAGCCTCCCACTCGGCGCGGGAGGTAATGTGATAAATGGTCATTGAATCACCTCGTAGATGACCGTTTCGCCGCTGCGGTACACCTCGCTCCACAGGTCGCCCTCCAGGCCGTCGAACTTCAACAGGCCGTCCGTCATGGCCGGGTCGAGCGGGGTGTACTTGCCGCGCTCCAACTGCCCAACGATGATGTAACGCACATCATACTTGCGCAGGAAGGCCCGCGCCGCTTCGCGATCCAGGGTTTTGTAGAAGGCGTCCACCTCCAGGCCGCGGTCGATGACTTGCTGCGAGAATTGCACGCGTTGCTGCTGTTGGTGCCACTGCCAGCCCACCACGCCGGGCAAGCCGGTATAAATCGTCATGCGCGAGAGCCAGGTGTACTGCACGCCGGCCGGGGCGGCCTCCACGATGACCGGCGAACCCTGGACGTTTTCCTGGAGCCAGCGAATGGCCTGGTAATCCTGGTCGAGTTGCATGTCGCGCCCGAACTCGGAATAGGTGGCATATTTCATATACGCCATCGAGTCGAGCGTGTGCGGGGCGAGGGGACTCATGCGGTCACTGACCTTGTCGAGGGTGGCGGTGATGGTGAACAGGAAGGCGCCCGCCGCCAGCAGGTACAAGCCGGTCTGGAAGATCGCCCGCCAGCGCATCCGCCAACGGTGAATATCGTTGAGCAGCCAGCCCAGGGAGGCCGCGGCGCTGACCGCCAGCATGATCCAGGCTTGCAGGTAGAACTTGAAGACCGTGTTCATGCGTCCGATGTCGCCAACCACCACGACCACTTCGACCACCAGGGTGATGACCAGCGCCGTGCCGACCAGGAAGAGCACCAGACGCTTCTCATCGGCCTGGCCCGGTCGCAGGATCAGGAGTCCCGCCCAGGCAGCCAGGGGCAGGGCCAGCCAGCCGACCTCCACGCCCTTGAAGCCCAGGTAGAGCAGGGCCGCCAGCAGCACGGCCAGCCCGCTTTCGATGATCAACAGGAAGGGCCGCAGTTTACCCAGCGCGGAGATGGGCGTAGCCGCCATCCACTCTCGCGTCTCCCAAGCCATCCAGAACGCAATCAGGAACAGGAAGAAGCCCCAATGCGCGAGGTATGACCAGATCGGGGTATGCTGTCCTGTCCACGGGTCGACCGAGCCATAGGCCTGCGCGTACCAGGCGCGGTAGGGTTGGTAAAGCCAGAATGAGAGTCCCACCAGCGCGGCCACGCCCAGCGCGATTAGCGCCGCGCGCTTGTACACGGGCGGAATGGGGCCTGGCAGCCAGTCGACCCGCGCATGGAACCACAGCGCATAGGCCAGCGCAATGACCGCCAGCAGCAGGTAGGTGTACATGTCCGAGAGGTTGGTCGGGTAGATCGCGCCGGCCATCATGCCGCCCACGAAGAGGGCAGCCAGCCATTCGACGCGGGTCATGCGCGCGCGGCTCTTGAGAATCGAAACCGCCCAGGCCAGCACGAACAGGGCCAGGGGCAGCACGATCATGTGCGCGTGCAGGTCGCCGTATAAAAAGGTGAACAGCGGGAATTCCGTGATGGCCATGTCGTCCGGGGGCATGACGCGGCTGGGATTCCAATACCACTCGCCGCGCCCAAAGGGCAGCATCCCGCCGGTCAATGAGTTGAAGAAACCCTGGAAGGCCCAGAGCCAGCGCTGGAAGACATTGGCCTGGTCGATGATGCCGCCCGGGGCGGCCATGCGCTGGAAACCCTGGAAGATCATGCGCACCGTGCCCAGGTTGCCAATGGCCACGGTCATGAAGGCAGCCAGCAGACCGGCGATGATGCCCAGGTCCAGGGTGCGCCCCGACTCGTCCGCCCGGGCTTCCCGCGTGGTAGCCTGCATGAGCTGGTACACGAGCGCAAAAGCGCCCACCGCCACCAGCGCGAACAGGGTCGGCAGCAGCAGGTTGTACGCAACGGAAGGCACAATGCCCAGCCACTTGACCGGCGTGCCCACCAGCACAAAACCGTAATAATAATAGTTGATGTACCCGCCCGCATACCACGGGTCATAGGCGGGGAAGGAACTGCTCTTCAGGATCGCGTTGAAATACGAGAAGTCCATCGGGCGCTCGCCGCCCTTGGAGGGATGCCACAGGTCCGGGTTGCCGAGGCGGATGAAGAGATCGAAGAGGAAGAAGCCCAGGAAGAGCAACTCCACGGTCAGGAAGAAGCGGCGGTGCGCCCGCCACTCGGCGAACAGCTCCGCGCGGCGCGTCCACCCGACGCCCAGGCCTGCCACCGTTAAAAGCGCCAGCACCAACCCAATGGTGGCGCGGGAATACGTCAGCCCGACGGAGCCGGCCAGCCACGAGAAGTAGGCCAGCAGCGCCAACCCGAGGATGCGCGACAGGGCGTAGGCGCCCACACCCAACCCGGGCAGGGCCAACCGCGCCAGCGGATAGGTGACCACGCCCAGCGCAAAAATGAAGAGGTACCACATGACCAGTCCCAGGATCGGGAAACGGTTTTGAAGCGCATCGTAATCGAATAGAGTCGACCAGGTTCCGCCAGCCCGCTGGGCAGCCAGGTCGTCGGGCGGCAGCAGCAAGTCCTTGTACTCGTAGGAATTCGCCTGGCGCGGCGTGAGGCGCACAGTCCTGGTCAGGTCGACCGCCGAGAGCACGGTCTGCACTTTGGCGGGATCATACGCTGCGCTCTTCCTGAAAACCAGCACTTTGGGATGGTCGTAGAAGGTGAAGGCCTCCTCAGCCGCCTGGTCGTTGATGACCAGCGGCCCCAGGGTGGGATAGGAGGTGAAGACCGCCGCCAGTTCGTAGCCCAGGTTGCCCTGGTACATGCCCGGCTCGGCCAGGCGGTAGCAGCGGATGATGTCCTCGTTTGCGGGACAGCCCAGCAACTGGCGGTAATACTCCGTGGTCAGCGGATAACGCTCGGGCAGGCGCGTAATCTGCCCGTATTGGTGATTGGTGGGGATGAAGATGTAGTCACCCTGGTTGAGCGAATCGACCAGGCGCGTGAGTTTGTCGGCCACGCCGTCGGCGTTGTCATCGCTGTTGTCGTCCCAATAGACTTGCAGGTTCAAGTCGCCGCGATACAAGCCGCCGAAGGGATCATAGTTAACGCGGAAGGGCAGGCCGAAATCGTAGTCGGTCTCGTTGATCACCGCCGAACCGCTCAGGACGATGGCGCCGCCGCTGGTCTCGACCGTGAGGATATAGGATTTGCCCTGGACGATGGGGAAGGGCTGGTCGAAGGTCAGGGTGACGGGCGCGCCGCGCGAGTCTGGCCAGGGCAGGAAATTCCCCGTCGCGGTGGCAGATGAGAGCGCGCCGGGCGCGGCATCGCTGCTGATGGTCACGGTCAGGGTCTGTTCGCCCGAGTTGGAGAAATCAGCCACGTGGCCCAGCAGGATGTCCTTCAACTCGCCCGAACTGTTGGCAGTCATCACGGTCGTGAAGGACGAATCCGCTGTGATCTGTCCACCGTGGAAGGCCAGCGGCTGCGAGTACATGCCGCCGTCCGAATAGATGCGCGCATTGATCGGCGCGGGCACGTTCTGGAAGATCCACTTCGAGGCGGCAATGCGCGTTTCGTCGCGGATGTAGATATTGAGGAAGGCGAAGGCCCAAACGGCGGTCAGCGCCAGGGTCACAGCGCCCAGGCCCAGGGTCAGGGGCCGCAGGTTGAAGTCCCGGGCTTTGAGCCTAAACTTGAGTCCCTCGAATGTGATCCAGGCGGCCATCATCGCCAGCAAGGGATAGATGGGAAGCTGGTAGCGCATGGTCGGGTTGTACTGCATCGACTGCCAGCCGAAGTACAGCGCCGTCCAGCCCCACAACAACAGGTGTGGACGCCATTGCCTGTTCTTGAAGATTTGCCAGGCCATTACCAGGAAACCAAGCCAGGCCAGGCTGCCCAACGGCAGACCCAGACCCCAGATGGTCAGGTTCTCGAAGGAATACAGGTGGGTGCGGCGCGCCCATTGCAGGTTCCAGGGCAGGTCAGAATCGGGGGTGGCCTGCGCGCGCTGTTCCTTGATGTTGGCGATCCAGGCCTGGCTGGGGAGCAGGCCGTTGAAGGCATACGGCTGGAAGATGCGGAAGGCCAGCACGGCAAAGAACCCGCCGATGACCATGTAGGTCAAGAACCTGCCCGGGTCGAATTTGTCGGCGGGGGCGCTGCCATCATCCCCCACGCGGCGCATGGAGCGCAGCAGGAAGGCACCCGGCAACAACAGGGCCAGCGGCGCGGCGGTCAGCTTGGATGAGACCGCCATGCCAAACGAGACCCCAAAGGCCAGCGTGTACCAGAACAACGGGTCGCGCAGGTAGGAGGTCACCAGCGACGGATCGAATGGTCCCGCTCCTTCGGGTCTGCGGTACATCAGGATCTCGGCCGCAAACAGGAGCGCCAGGAACATAAAGAAGGTGGAAAAGTTATCGGTGGTGTAGAAATGCGACTGCTGGATCTGCATTACCGCCAGGGATGAGAAGAGCGCCGCCAGCAGGGCGGTCTTGCGGTTGTACAGGCGCGTCACAATCAGGTACAGCAGCAGCACGGTCAACAGGTCGGCCAGCGCCGACATCTGCCGTCCGTACAATTTCAAGTCCCTGACCGGCTCGACCCAGGCGGAAAGCGCTTCGACTTGCGCCAGTTGGTTGATCCAATCCGACGAGTAGCGCACGATCAAGAGTGGCAGGGTGCCGTACGTATAGAAGGAATGTCCGCGATTGTGGGGATTCAGCGGCGAGCAGGCCGTATCGAAATAACCGCCCCACTCCGCACAATCCGTGTAGACGCTGGGATAGATGGCCCGCCACGGGTTGGCCGCCGCAGTCGGGGCCGGCCCCAGCACATCCGACTTGACGCCGATGGGGGCAATGTCGTAGGTCACCGAAGTCAGGAACAACTCATCCGGGTGCTGGTGTTCGAGTTGGCCCCAGTCGCTGCCGGTAAAGCGCAAATAGGCTGCCATCACCAGCACGGCGAGCAGCAAAATGTCGTAGATCCAGGCGCGTTCTTTGTTTTGCATCATCTTCTTGTTCCACGTCTGCGCGGGGTTATTTCTCCACGAAATAGATCATGAAATCCTTGCTCGGGTCGACCTGCGAGGAATAGCGGCGGATCGTCCCTTGCGGGTAAAGGCCCTTCAAGAGGGTCTCCGTCTCGGTATCCAGCGGCCAGTAAATGAACAATTTCGGGTACGGCGCCTCGAGTGAACTGGACAGGTTCTCCTTGAACAGCGCAAAATCGCGGTTGGGTATGCCGGCCCACACGCCCGGCAGGCGCGTGTCCACCCAATAGGGGAACGGCACGATCCACAGCGTATCCGTCCTGCCGTACTGCGCGCGGAAATCACTGATGACCATGCCCATCTCGGAGGTGTTCCAGGCCCCGGCCTTGAACTGGGTATCGAAAACGTTGAAGACCAGGTTGTAATTCTGGTATGCGGATACGGCCAACAAGACTCCCGCCAGGCCCCAGGCGATGACCGTTTTCAAACGCCCGGACCCGAAGGCGGACACCAGGCCATCGAGCGCCAGCGCCGCAAGCAGGGTGGCCGGGATGGCCGCGGCGCCTGCACGATTCAAGGCCGGGTTCTCGCCGGGGAAGGCCAGCGACAGCACCGAGGGCATCATCAGCAACGGGACCAGCAACAGCAGGAACAGGTCACGCCAGTCGCGGCGGCGCGCGTAACGCACCAACACAAAGGCGGCGCCGAGGATGAACAACGCCCCCGTCACCACATCCAGGGCCGGGCGGTGCGGAATGGAGTTAACCCAGATCTCGCCATCGTCCAGGTTGAACATGCCCAGGCCATTCCACAGGTTCGAGAAGAAAATCTGCATGGGCGGCGCAGACAGGTCCGTTTCCACGGTGGACAGGCGCGTGAAGGCGCGATACGAGAAAGCCTCCGGGTTGTCCATCCAATAGCGGCCCAACGGCAGGAAAACGATGGCAGAGAGGATCACGATCAACGTCAACCACCAAACGGCCTGCGAACGCACAGCCTTCGATTGCGGGTGGAGCAGGTAGAGCGCAAAAGCCGCCACCACCACGATCGGCACGATTCGGAAGGGGCTGTAGCCATGCAGTCCCAGCCCCAGGAAAAGGCCCGCCAGCAAAAAGTCATTTCGGTTGCGGGTGCGCAATCCGCGCATCAGGAAGAACAGAGTCGGCGCGGCAAACAGCGGGTACAGCGGGAAGCGCAAGCCGATGCGGGAGATCACATTCGGCCAGTAGGCCAGTCCGAACAGGAACAGGGCAAACAGTCCCACGCGCGGGCCGCCCCATTCCTTCCCCAGCAGGTAAATGAAAGGCAGGGTCAGCGCGCCCAGCAGGGTCGTGCCGAGTTTCAGGCTGAGGAATGAAAAGCCGGTGTTGAACACGGCGGCAACCAGCAGAGTCCAGTACATCTGGAGCGCTTCGCGCCCCGTGTTGCGAGGGAAGAAGATCAGCGGGCTGCCGGTGGTGATTTCGTACACGTCCAGGATCTTTTCGGCATGATCGCTGAACGGCTCGGAGGGGATGCCATCCACGCGGTACAGACGGAAGAACAGGGCCAGGCCCAGCACAGACAGCACCAGCGCCGTCCACAGCAGGGCATTGCGGCGCGCCTCGGGCGTGAGCGGCGCGCGCGCGGCGCGGGGCGTCCTGACCCACACCGCCCACAGGAAGGTAGCAATAGACAGCAACCACAAGGCCACGTTCGTGACGGTGAAACGATTTACCGTAAACGTAGCGAAGGCGGAAACCATCAATCCCACCGAGATGAGCAGGGGAATGATCCTCAACGTCATCGGATCGGCCTGCGTCAGCTCCGGGCGCAGGGCGGGCAGTTGCCATTCGTGCTTGAAGTAGGACCAGAAGGCCAGCAGGAGGGCGAACACGTACATGCCCGCCGCCAGTTCCACGCGGGGATTGGGCGGTTCGAGTTGGGTCTGCGCAAACACGGCCAGCAGCACCGCGCCCAGCATCCGCCAGGGCAGGCCCTGGATGCTGCGGGCCGGCTCCACGGGGGCGGCGGCCTCTTCCGGGTGGCGGGCCTCCTCGGCGGCGACGCGCTCCACATCGGCCAGCCGCTCCGGGCTGCCCAGGGAACTGAGGAAGGTCAGGAAGGAAGGCCAGTCCTTCGTCACCGATTTGTACAGGTCGAGGACGGTCGGTTCGTCCTGCGCGGGTTCGGGGGTGGGAGGAAGTTGGGGTTCGACGTTCATGAATTCCTTCTCGCGATGACCAGGATGCTTTCACCCCAGCGCATCGGCAAAAAGATGAAGCCCGTGATGGCCTGCAGGCCGCCCAGCGAGCCGAAGAATAATTTCTGGATCATATTGGGAACGATGGGAATATAAGGCACATCCCAGAAGCCGTCCGAGAAAACCCGACGGAAGGAAAAGCCTGCTTCTTTTATCAGGCGCAGCCATTCCCCAGGCTCCTTGAGCGAGATATGGGTCGGGTCCTGGTAGCCGATCCACCGCTCCCCTTTCCACGGCTTGAGCAGGGATCCCAGGTTGGGCGTGGCCAGGATCAGGATGCCGCCCGGCCGCAGCACGCGCCCAATTTCGTGGAGCGCCCGGGCCGGGTCGGGCAGGTGCTCAACGATATGCTTGATGATAACCACGTCGAAGGCGCCGTCCGCAAAGGGCAGGTCTTGGGCCGAGGCGGTCTCCAATGAAGTTTTGTGAATCACAGGCTTGGACTGTTTGACCGCCCAATGGTTCAGGTCCATGCCGTAGGTTTCGAAGCGGTCCTCGAGCTGGCCGACCAGGTGTCCCATCCCCGAGCCGACTTCGAGCAGGCGCCCGCCTTTTTTGCCGTAGCGTCGGGCCAGCATGGCAAAGAATCGATTCGACCACCAATACATGCTGTATTTGGCGAAGGTGATGTTCGCGTACGTGTGGGTGCTAAAGTATTTTTCGTCGAAAGCCATAAGTGGACGGTGGACGATGGACAATGGACTGTGGACGCGCCTTCGCGCCATCCGCAGTCTGCTGTCTACGGTCGCTTCCTCGCTACGTAGAACGTAAACGTTCCCTGCGGGTGTTCGGGATGATCCACGAATTTTCGCAGGGCGCGTTCGGTGAAATATAAATTCCAGCGCGTGGGGGCGATGATCCAGCGGTTGAACAGGGCGTGCGGGAGCAGGGTGGGCGCGCCGAAATAATGGCCCCATTCTAACACGCGCATCGCCTCGGGCGAAAAATAATGCCACCAGCGCTCGAGCGTAAAGCCCGCCGCTTCCAGCCAGCCCTGCCACACGTCCGGCTCTACGGCGTGCTCCACCCGCGACATTTTGCGGAACCATTCCGTATAGCCTTTGCCCAGCACGTGCGAAAGCGCCAGCTCGCTCAGGTAGCGCGTGTTCGGCACACAAAAATAGAAGGGCGCGCCCGGCTTGAGCACACGGGCGGTATCCTTCAGCACCTGCTGGACGTGCGGAATATGCTCCAGCACCGAGTTGGAGAAGGCGCTGGCAAAATATTCATCGGGAAAGGGCGAGGTGCCTCCGTCCGCTTCGACCAGCAGGCCGTATTTGTTGTACGGTTTGGCCTCGTGGATGGGACCATGCCACGGGTCCAGGCCCACGTCGATGCGGCGGTCGAAGGTCAGGGCGGCGAAGTTGCCATCGCCGCAGCCCACGTCCAGGGTCGGGGAGGGCAGGTCGAAATCCTGGTAATAGCGCGACTCGATGGCGCGCAAAAATCCGCGAAAGTAGGGCAGGTCACGCAAATTAAGGAAGAGGAAATCTTTTTCCGACATGTTATAATGATAGCACTTTCTCAAAAAGTGATAGCAGATTCAGGAGCAAGCCCATGATCCGCACGATGATTCAATTGACCGAAGAGCAAATGCAGGCCCTGAAGGCGCTGGCCAAACAGCGCAAGACCTCCGTGGCCAAGCTGGTGCGTGAGAGCGTGGCGGCGTATGTGGCCGTTACGCCCAGGGAACTCACCCGCGAAGAGAAACGGTTGCGGGCTTTGGAAGCCCTGGACTACATCCGCCAGAATCCTCAAAAATTCCGAGACATCGAAGGCAAAACTGACGTCGCGGAAAACCACGACAAATATCTCAATGAAGGGCAGGATGCGTCATGGTAATTTTCGTAGACTCTTCTGCGCTCTTGGCTCTCGTCGACCAGGCAGACCGGTATTACGAAGCTGCCATGTCAACCTGGCGAGACCTGCTCACCCAGGATGAAGACCTTGTCGTCAACAATTATGTTTTGGTCGAAAGCATGGCCCTCGCCCAGCGCAGGATTGGACTGGAGGCGGTTCACATCCTTCAGGACAGTATTGTCCCTTTCCTCGATATCGAGTGGGTGGATGAAGACATGCACCAGGCATCTGTCAAGCGCGTTCTCTCTTCCAACCGCCGCCAGTTGAGTCTGGTGGATTGTTCCAGTTTCGAGACCATGCGCCGCCTGGGGCTGGACACGGTCTTTACCTTCGACGCTCACTTCCGCGAACAGGGGTTCAACATCATCCCGTAACGCGAATTGCGTTACGGTGATTTTGCTCCAAGTTTTGCAAACAACTTCTCATACTCGGCCGCGATGGAGACGGGATCATAGGTGCGGCGGATGCCGTCCATGTCGCCGCGGAACTGCTGCGGGTGGTCGAGCACGTCGAGGATGGACTCCGCCAAAGAGGCCGCGTCGCCGATTTTGGAGACGCGTCCCATGCCGTGCAATTTGACCGGCTGACGCACACCCGGCAGCGCGGAGGGGACGCTGGGCACGTTGTTCATCATGGCTTCGATCTGCACCAGGCCAAAGGCTTCGGTCGAGTTCAGCGACGGAACCGTGATCACGTCCAGGTTGGGATAGACGGCCGCCAATTGCAGGGGCGAGAGGTTGCCCAGGAAGGTCCACTGTCCCTTTTGCTCGTATTCGCGGATGCGCGGAATCAGGCGTTCGTAATAAGGCTGTTCGCCCATCACGTTTTGGTGCTGGCCCGCATAGATGACCTGCGCGTTCGGGTACTTTGCCAAAATCGCAGGCAGGGCGTCCAGCAAAACTTCCACGCCCTTCTCGGAGGCGAAGCGCGTGACCATGCCGATGACGGGACGTTTTTCCTTCGTCTTATGTTCCAACGCGAAGGCGGCCACCGCTTCGGAGGTGGGAGTCGGCATTTCGACCGGGGGCAGGATGGGGGTCAGCTTGGATTGGTAGCGCGAGAGGTAGGGAGAGTTGTCGGCGTAATCCTGGGTGTAGGTCACGATATGATTCGCCAGCATCCCCGCCATGTTATTTTGAAAGTGGACGACAAAATTGACCAGGCGGTTGAACAGGCCGGGCGGCAGGTCCAGGTCGCAGTGATAGGTCAGGATGGCGGGTTTGCCAAACAACCGCGCGCGGAAGGCCACGCCGGGCGCGTCGAACTGCGGCAGATGAAGCTGGACCACATCGTGCTGGGCCACCAATTTCGTGGCCACCCAGCCGAAGGTCGGCGCGATGACGCCCTTGCTGACGCGCAGCATGACGGGCACGCGGATGACCCGCACGCCGTCCATGAACTCTTCAAGCGGCAGGCCCGGCTCGAACTGGGTGGTCATCACGGTCACCTCGTGGCCGCGCTGGACGAAGGCCTTCGCCAGGCGCTCGGCATAGATCGTGAGGCCCGAGGTGTGTGGACGGTAATAGGTGAGAACGGTTAGAATTTTCATAGGACGGCAGGATTATAACGCACCCAGAAGGGCATGGTTTAAATTTTGGGAAGAATTGGATTGGTTATCGACCGAAAAACACTTTTTGGAGATATTTCGTTAATTCGAGGCAAACTATGACTGAACTGGCTGTTTGGGAGAATCGCCAGCTAGTTCTACAGGTAAAAACTGTCGGATTGACTATGCTGGACCTGGGTCTTGTCGTCCTTCCCGAAAAAATATGTCACACCCACCCAGAATTTATGGGGGGGGTGCTTATCAAATTCTCATATACTTGATAGTGAAAAAATGATTACCTCGGAGGTGGTTATGAAAATCAGAATTTCACTTGTTCTGCTCCTGCTTGCCAGCATACTGTCCGGTTGTGTGGATCGACAGGTTCTGCCCGGTATCTATGCCGTAGAAAAGCCAGATGAAATTCCCTTTCCAACGGCAGGATACGATCTATATTTTCTAGGAGAGGTACACGGCAACCGCGAGATCAAATTGGTCCTGGTGAACTATTTGGCAAGACTCTACAAAGAGTCGGGAGTACGAGATATTATTCTGGAGGAAGACCAGGCGTACGAGACTGCCGCCAATGAATATATCCATGGCATCACGGAACAAGCGCCAGCCGAACTTTGTCTGCGAGCCGATGTTCTGGCGGCACTTCGCCAGTTCAACGTATTGCTGCCACCCGAGGAGCAGGTCTCGGTCCATCTGGTGGATGTGGACTCTCCCTTGAGCACCGTTCACGCGCACCTGAAAAAATTATATGAAATGATGGAGACAGAGGCTGGGGATGTCGCTCTCCCTGACCAGGCAGACTTCCAAGCAATGGGGCCTGGGCCATCGCTCAAACTGGTCGATGCACTGATTGCCAGGGCAGGCGGCCGCCCACAGGTGGTCAATGGATTGCAAACGGTTCGCGCCTCGATAAGATGGTACTACCTTGGGAATAGGATGGAAACTGGACAGGCGGTTGGATACGTCAGCAATTTTGCGCCCATTCGCGAAGAGGTCATCACCGCTAACGTTCAATTCCTGCTCAAGGAATTGAACGGAAGGCCCGCCCTGGCTTATTTCGGCGGCGGACATGGAATGAAGGTGGAAAGTCTTGAGGATTTCTCTATGAAAGATTTCAAGACCTGGGTTCAGCGCGTTTCGGAAGGCGGAGCGAAGGTCTACTCTATCGTCAGCGTGGGCGCTTCGGGGAGTGGCTATTGGCGCGGAGAAACCATCACGATCGACGAACAAATCAAGGAAAGCCTGAATGTCATCCAAACCCAGGATGGTACGACGATCGTCTCTTTGTTCGATTCTCACCCAAAGTCGCAGATCATTTTCGTGGACCTGTCCGCGCCCGAGAACGCCGCCATACAATTCTTGTCTGAATACAAGGATATCCCCGCCGCGCAAATGTACGACGCCATTCTCATCTACCGTGAATTCACCCCGATGGAAAACGTCTGTCCCTGAGCTATGCTATAAATGGTATAGCTGCGTCGATTAAGGAATGAATCTCCTGCGAAGATTCGCCCGGCTGCAGCCAGACCAGAAATTCGGTGTTGCCTTTTGGCCCCAGCAGCGGACTCTTGATCAGCCCGCGCAAGCCAAAGCCTTCATTCTGGGCGAAGGTCAACACGTCCAGCAGAACCTGGCGGTGGATCTCAGGGTCGCGGATGACGCCGTCGCCGCGCGAGACATCCTTGCGACCGGCTTCGAATTGGGGTTTGATGAGGGCAATGACGCCCCCCTCTGTGTCTCCCCCCGTTTTCTCCGAAAATGGGGGGAGAAGCCAATTTTTAATAACGGGTAACAATATCTTCAACGATATAAAAGAAGCATCCACCGTGACCAGGGAGACCGGCTCGGGCAGGGACGCGACGTTGCGCGCGTTGGTTTCCTCCATGACGACCACGCGCGGATGGTTGCGCAGCTTCCAATGCAGGATGCCCTTGCCCACGTCGATGGCGTGGACCTTGGACGCGCCGCGCTGGAGCAGGCAATCGGTGAAGCCGCCGGTCGAGGAACCCACGTCGGCGCAGGTGCGGCCTTGAATGGAAATGGGGAAGGCATCCAGCGCCGCTTCGAGTTTTTCGCCGCCGCGCGAGACGTAACGCGGACCCGCATCCACCGTCAGGGCCGACTTGGAGTCCACGGCGGTGGCAGGCTTGAGGGCGACCTGGTCGTTCACGCGCACCTGTCCAGCCATGATCAAGGCCTGGGCCTTGGCGCGCGACTCCGCCAGCCCGCGTTCGACCAGCAGCAGGTCCAGCCGGGTCTTGGGCATGGTGCCGCTACTCCTCACGCAGCCAGCGCTTGACCGCATCGCGCGGATGCACGTAGCTTTCCATGGCATCCAGCAGGGCCGCGGGATCGGTGTCGCAATGCAGGGCGGCGCGGTGTTCGCGGAAGATAAAACCCTCGTTGACGGCGTGATCGACAGCGGCCAGCAGGGGATCGAAATAATGGCGCAGGTTGAGCAGCCCGACCGCCTTTTCATGCGCGCCGGTCTGTGCCCAGGTGACCGTCTCGAACAATTCATCGAAGGTGCCGAAACCGCCGGGCAGGGCGATGTAGCCGTCGGCCAGTTCGTGCATGCGCGCCTTGCGGGCGTGCATATCGGCGGGCACATCCATGCGGGTCAGGCCCATGTGCGCCAGGGCAGGCGTGTTCATACCCGGGATGATGACGCCGATCACCTCGCCGCCGGCGGCCAGGGCGCCATCGGCCACGGCCCCCATCAGCCCGGTCTTGCCGCCCCCGAAGATCAAACGGAGTCCGCGCTTCGCCAGGGTCTCCCCCATCTGGCGGGCGCCCTCCAAATAATCCGCATGGACGGCATCTGCGGAGCCACAAAAAACACAAATTGATCTCATACTTTATCCTTCATCCTTTAAAAGGGCAGGTTAGAATTGCATTAGACAAACTTTCGGGCGCTTGACGCCGAATCAGCGCAGTGCTATCAATAGGACACCATGGATTATAAAGACTATTATAAGGTGCTTGGCGTTCCGCGCAATGCCAGCGCGGACGAAATTCGCAAGGTCTATCGCAAACTGGCCATGCAATATCACCCGGACCGCAACCCCGGTGACAGGCAGGCCGAGGAACGCTTCAAGGAAATCAATGAGGCCTACCAGGTGTTGAGCGATGAACAGAAGCGTGCCCGCTATGATCAACTGGGCAGCGCCTATTCGAACTGGCAGCAGCGCGGCGGTTCGCCCAACGACTTCAACTGGGGACAGTGGTCGGGCAGTAGCGGCACGCGCGTCGACATGAGCGACCTGAACGATCTCTTCGGCGATGGCACGTTCTCGGATTTCTTCCGCTCCATTTTTGGTGGGGCTGGCGCGGCGCAGACGGCGCGCTCTGCAATGGGCAATGAACAGCCGCTGCGCATCACCCTCAAGGAAGCCTTCGAGGGCGCCACCCGCCAGATTACGACCGAGAAACGCAAGGTGCAGGTGCGCATCCCGGCCGGGGTGAAGGATGGGTCGCGGGTGCGGGTGGCGGGCGCAGGTCCGCAGGGCGGCGACCTGTACCTGATCGTGGACATCGAAGCGGATGACCGCTTCGAGCGCGAAGGTGATGACCTGCATACCACCGCCAGCGTGGACGTGTTCACAGCCATCCTGGGCGGCGAGGCCGAGGTGGAAACCATGACCGGCAAGGTGCGCTTGAGCATCCCGGCCGGCACCCAGCCCGGGCAATTGTTCCGCATCGCCGGGCGCGGCATGCCTCCCTTAAAAAACTCTCATCCCAAAGGCGACCTGTACGTGCGGTTGAAGGTACAAATCCCCAAATACCTGTCGTCCAAGCAAAGAGAATTGCTGGAAGAAGCGGCCAGGATCAAGTTTTAATCACTCGCCATGCGCGAAGCGTCCCGAAGCTGCTCGTAAACTTGGCGCGGCTTTTTCCAAATCCTCGGGACGGTGCGTAACATCCATTAATCATTCTGCAGGAGTATCATGAAGAATTCCCGAATCTTGATCGTATTATCGGTGCTCATCCTGACCGCGCTGGCCTGCCAGGCGACGGGGCTGACCCCTGCCGCCTCGGTTCCGACTCCCGCCATCCTGCCCCCCATTTCCCAGGCCATCAACCCCGTTTCCAATCCATCCCTCAACCCGGCCGCGCAGCAGGACGCCCTGACCAGCCTGTACAGCAGCGTCAGCCCGAGCGTGGTCGCCATCCAGGTCATCTCGGAAATGGGCGGCAGTCTCGGCTCGGGATTTGTCTACGACAATGCGGGCCACATCGTCACCAACTATCACGTGGTCGAAGGCGCCACGGAAGTGGAAGTCGACTTCACCTCCGGCTACAAGACCTACGGAACCGTGATCGGCACGGACCTGGACTCGGACCTGGCCGTCATTAAAGTGGATGCGCCCGCCGAAGAGCTGCACCCTGTTGTGATGGGTGATTCCAGCGCCCTGCAAGTCGGGCAGACGGTCATCGCCATCGGCAACCCCTTCGGCCTGAGCGGCACCATGACCATCGGCATCGTCTCGGCCCTCGGGCGCACCCTCGACTCGGAGCATACCGCCCCGGGCGGAAGTTTCTTCACTGCCGGCGACATCATCCAAACCGACGCGGCCATCAACCCGGGCAACTCGGGCGGTCCGCTCTTCAACATCAACGGCGAGGTGATTGCGGTCAACCGTGCCATCCGCACCACGAATTTCACCGAAACCGGGGAGCCGGTCAACTCGGGCATCGGCTTCGCCATCTCGGGCAACGTGGTCAAGCGCGTGGTGCCGGTGCTGATCGCGGAGGGCAAATACGATTATCCCTACCTCGGCATCTCTTCGATGGATGACTTGAGTCTGACCGTCATCGAGGCCCTGGGGCTGAAGTCGTTCACCGGCGCCTATGTGACCGGTGTGGCCGCCAACGGCCCGGCCGACCAGGCGGGCATCCGCGCCGGCACACAGGATACCAACATCCTGGGCCTGAAGGCCGGCGGCGACTTGATCATCGCCATCGACGGCAAATCCATCCGCAGTTTCAATGAAATGCTGGCCTACCTCATCAGCAACAAATCCCCCGGCGACACGGTGGTGCTGACCATCCTGCGCGGCGACGAAAAACTGGACGTGACTGTCGAATTGGACAAACGGCCATAGAGAATCGAAACGGCGGCCCAAAAGGCCGCCGTTTTTTTGCAAGGCTATTCCTGCCTTATCCGAAGCGTTCCTCCCGCCAGATGTCGGCGCGATTGTGGTAGCCGGCCTGCTCCCAAAAACCGCGGCGGTCACGCGACATGAACTCCAGGGAACGCAGCCACTTGGCGCCCTTCCATAAATAAGGCGTCTCCAGGTCCCCGCGGCCGGGGATGAAGCCCACCACACCGCGCAGGGGATGACCATGATCGGCGGTGAGCGGTTCCCCATTCAGGTGGGTGGCCAGCAGAAAGTTATCCTGCAAAACCACGCTCAACGGCAGGTTGACGGTAAAGCCGTACTCGGCGTGCTGCATCACGTGGGTGGCAGACGGTTTGATGCGGATCAGGCCGCTCTCGACCAGCGCGCGCACCGAAACGCCCTCCCAGGTTGTATCCGCCTTGCTCCAGCGCGTCACGCAATGGATGTCCATCTTGATCGAGGCGCGCGGCAGGCGGTTGAACTCCTCCCAGGTCCAGGAGCGCTCTTCCTCCACTTCGCCCCACACGCGCAAGTTCCACGAGGATGGGTTGAAGGAAGGCACGGGGCCATAATGCAGGACTGGGAACTTCAGGGTAAGCGCCTGGCCCGGGGGCAGGCGGCCTTCACTGCGAATACGGTCTTCCTCTTTACGACGGTCGGGACCTTCAAAAGAAAACATGCTAAACTCCTGACTAAATTATAACAAATGCTTATTGTTTAGAACCACCTTGTTTGCCGGTTTTTACCCCCATAAAGGTTACAAAAGGATTAAAGACCGATGGGGGATGGCTTTGCTAGTTGGCAATTGGATGGAACGAGTCTATAATCGATTAAATTTTTTCCAGGAGAAAGCATGCCCACATCCGTCCCCACCCTTCGACAGCGCTGGCAGTATTTTTTCGATAATTTCATGTCGCGCGGCACCTCCGCCCTGATCGGCGGTCTGGCCATTCTCACCCTTATCATCATCAGCATCGCCGCATTGATCATCACCATCGGCGGGCGAATCCTCGCCCCCGAAGGCGCGGACACGCCCGGCTTCCTCGAAGCGGCCTGGCTCAGCCTGATGCGCACTCTCGACGCCGGCACCATGGGCGGCGACGCGGGCTGGGGCTTTCGCTTCGTGATGCTGCTCGTTACCATCGGCGGCATCTTCATTGTCAGCACCCTGATCGGTGTGTTGAGCAATGGCCTGGAGGACAAGCTCGACGAACTGCGCAAGGGACGTTCGCTCGTGCTCGAAAGCGACCACACCGTCATCCTGGGCTGGTCGCCGCAGATCTTTACCGTCATCCTGGAACTGGTGCAGGCCAACGAAAGCCGCAAACACGGCGCGGCCATCGTCATCCTGGCCGACCAGGATAAGGTCGAGATGGAGGACGAGATCAAGGAGCGTATCCCCGAGCCGAAGAACACGAAGATCATCTGCCGCTCGGGCAGTCCCATCGACCTGACCGACCTGGAGATCGTCAGCCCGCACAACGCGCGTTCGATCATCATCCTGCCCGAGGGCGCGGACCCGGACACGCACGTGATCAAGTCGGTGCTGGCGCTCACGAACAATCCCAAACGCCGCGAGGAACCCTACCTGATCGTGACCCAGATCCGCGACCCCAGGAACATGGACGTGGTCAGGATGCTCGGCGTCCGTGACCACATCCTGCCCATTCTGACCACCGACCTGATCGCCCGCGTGGTGGCCCAAACCTCGCGCCAGTCCGGGCTGTCGGTGGTGTATACCGAACTGATGAATTTCGGCGGCGACGAAATTTACTTCGCCAGTGCGGATGCGCTGGTCGGAAAAAACTATGGCGACGCCCTGCTTGCCAGTGAAACTTCCACCATCATGGGCCTGCGCAAAAAGGATGGCGTCATCCTGATGAACCCGCCCATGGATACGCCCATCCAAAAAGGCGACCAGATCTTTGCCCTGGCCGAGGACGACGACAAGATTCACCTGGATGCGGCCGCCCGCCCCTCCGTGATGGAGGCCGCCCTGCGCTCGGATCGCAAGGCGCAGGAACCCGCCCCCGAGAAATGTCTGATCCTGGGCTGGAATCGCTCGGGCGCCACCATCGTGCGCGAACTGGACCATTACGTGGCCGCAGGCTCGCAGGTGACGGTCGTTTCGGACCTGGCCAACCTCGGCAGGCAGATCCACCAACAAGCCGGCGAGCTAAAACACCAGAAGGCGGTCATCGAGGAAGGCGACACCACCGACCGCACCCTGCTCAACCAATTGAACATCCACGAATACGATCACGTCATCGTGCTGGCGTACTCGCACCTCGACCCGCAGGAGGCGGACGCCAAGACCCTGGTCACGCTGCTGCACCTGCGCGACATCGCCGAAAAGGATGACACACCCTTCTCCATCGTCAGCGAGATGCTCGACCTGCGCAACCGCGAACTGGCCGAGGCCGCCAAGGTGGACGACTTCATCGTCAGCGACCACCTGATCAGCCTGATGACCGCCCAGCTTTCCGAGAACCGCGAACTGTTTGGCGTCTTCACCGACATCTTCGATCCCGAAGGCGCGGAGGTCTACCTCAAGCCGGTCGGCGATTACGTCGCCACGGGAGAGCCGGTCAACTTTGCAACCGTCGTGGAAGCGGCCCGCCGCCGCGGCGAGACGGCCCTCGGCTACCGCCTGATGCGCGAAATGAGCGACGCGGAGAAGGCCTACGGCGTCCAAACCAACCCGAAAAAATCGGTCCCGGTAACGTTTACTCTGGAAGACAAGGTAATTGTCATTTCCGAGAACTAACAAAAGTCTTAAGCGTCCGACTATCCAAAAATGTCCTGCCAAGCTATGATGCTGGCAGGACATTTTTTACTCGAAGAGCAGGAACCCGCATGGACGCCAAAGCCTATATTCTCTCCGACCTGCCCACGGAAAAAGACAGCCTGGACTTTGCCCCCTATGTCAATACCCTGGTGGAGGTAATCACCTCTCCCAACACCAGCACGCCGCTGACCCTGGGCATTTTCGGCACCTGGGGGTCGGGCAAGACCTCGCTCATGCGCATGATCGAAAAGGGCCTGCCCAAATCCTTCCGCACCACCTGGTTCAACGCCTGGATGTACGACAAGGAGGATACGCTCTGGCGCGTCCTGCTTTTGCACGTGCTGACCGCGCTCAAGGAGGCCATCCCCGAAAACAGACCCGGGGACATCGAGCGGCTCAACGACCTGGAGGCGGCCCTGTACCAGCCCGTGGACCGCGAAAAACTGGGCGGCCTCACCATCGACTGGGGCAAGCTGGGAAAGGGGGTCACGGGTGGAGCCATGCAGATCGGGCTGGCCTTCCTGCCGGGCGGGACGGTGGTCAACGATCTCTTGAAGGAACTGCGCAACAAGGACAAGGCCGACCAGGCCCTGGTCAATCTCTTCACCGCCATCCACCGCGAGAGCGCCAGGATCCACATCGACCAGATCCGCTTCTTCGAACAATTCCAACGCTTCTTTTCGGAATTGGCCGATGAGTACCTGGTGAAGAAAAACCTGCGCCTGGTGGTCTTCATCGACGACCTCGACCGCTGCCTGCCCGACAAGGCTGTGGAGGTGCTGGAAGCCATAAAACTGTTCCTGGATACCACGGGCTGCGTCTTCGTGCTCGGGCTGGACCAAAGCGTGATTACGCGCGGCATCGAGTTGAAGTATCGCCGCCAGGATAACGGGCACAGGTTCGAGGTCCAGGACGGGCTGGGGACCATGATCAACGGGGAGCGCTATCTGGAAAAGATCATCCAACTGCCCTTCCGCATCCCACCCATCGACAAGACCGTGATGAGCACCTATGTCCAGTCGCTGGTGGCCGAGTGGCCGCATCCCGCCTGCCCGCAGATTTTTTCGGAGGGGTTGAGTGATAACCCGCGCCAGGTCAAGCGCACGATCAACTTGTTCCTGCTGCTGTGGAGCCTGGCGCAGCAGCGTTCGGGGAAATTGCAAAGCGCCATCAAGCCCGTGCGGCTGGCCAAGCTGGTCGCCATCCAGGCGGTGTACCCCGAGTTGTACGAGCTGCTGCGCGAGATGCCCCGTTACCTGCGCGAACTGGAGGAATATTACATGAGCGAATTCCTCAAGCCCGAGTTGCGGCTGGCGTTGGCCGGCAAGGAGCGCGACCGCCTGCCACCCGCCCTGGCCGAGTTCACCAGCCGCGATGCCGTGCGGCGCATCCTGACCCTGCACCAACCCAGCACCCCCGATGTGAACTTCAGCGACCTGCGCCCCAACGATATCCGCCTGTACTTTACGCTCACCCGCCGCACCGAGTCGCCTGTGGTCTCCATCCCCAACCTGCCGCAGCTGTTCTTCGAGCCGCAGATGATCCACATCCCGTCGGGCACCTTCATCATGGGCTCGAGCGAGGAGCAGATCGAGCAGGTGGTCGAAACTGGTGTCGAACCTGAGCGCCTCAATCGCGAATTCCCGCAGCACCTGGTGAACCTCTCGGATTACCATATCGGGAAATATCCCGTCACGAATCGCGAGTACCAGGCCTTCATCATGGAAACGGGCTTTCAGCCGCCTGCAGGCTGGGACGAATTCCGCTATCCCGAAGACAAGGGCGATCACCCCGTGGTCAACGTCTCCTGGGAATCGTGCATGGAATATTGCAAATGGTTAAGCGAGAAGACCGGCAAGGAATACCGCCTGCCCACCGAGGCCGAGTGGGAAAAGGCGGCGCGCGGCATGAATGCGCGCATCTACCCGTGGGGCAAC
This sequence comes from Chloroflexota bacterium, assembly GCA_049324895.1. GTDB lineage: Bacteria > Chloroflexota > Anaerolineae > Anaerolineales > Villigracilaceae > JACPVF01. The sequence continues at coordinate 4,709 of JBMOMS010000182.1, read as the reverse complement.
AAGTTCGACAGGAACCGCTGCAACACCAGCGAAAGCAAGATCGGGGACACCACACCGGTCGGCCAGTATTCCCCGCGCGGCGACAGCCCCTATGGCTGCGCCGACATGGCCGGCAACATCTGGGAATGGTGCGCCGACTGGTTCAGCGAGACCGAATACAACAACCGCATCGGCATGGTGGCGCAAAATCCGCACGGTCCCGAGGAGGGCGAGTACCGCGTCCTGCGCGGCGGCTCGTTCATCCTTGGGCAAAGCGAGGCGCGCTGCGCGGCGCGCTTCCGCCTCAAGCCGTATTACTGGTTCGACTTCGGCTTCCGCGTGGCGATGACTACCCCGTCCGCTGAAACAGACTAATGCTTTCGATGTGATAGGTTTGGGGGAAAAGGTCGAAGGGCGTGACCTCGACCAGGCGATAGCCGCCCGCGACGAGTCGCGCCGCATCCCGCGCCAGGGTGGAGGGGTCGCAGGAGACGTACAGGAGCGTGGGCGGATTCATCTTGAGGATGGAATCCAGCGCCTGGCGTTCGAGGCCCGCCCGCGGCGGATCGACCAGGACCAGGGCCGGCTGCGCTTCGAGGTGCGGAATCAGGTCCTCGGCCGCTCCCTCGTAAAGCTCCACGCCCTCGAACTCATCCAGGTTGACGGCGAAATCCTCGCAGGCAGACTCGGATGATTCGACCCCGATCAGCCGCTTGCAGCGCGGAGCGAGGAAGGCGCTGAACAGTCCCACGCCGCAATACAGGTCGAGGACGGTATCCAGTTCAGCGGGAAGTTTGGATAATACGTGCTCCACCATCTTCTCTGCCATGGCAGTGTTGACCTGGAAGAACGAAGCCGCCGAGACCTGAAAGTCGCGCTCCTGCACGCGCATCCGCAGGGCCGCCTCGCCCGCCATCACGACGGGGTGCTCCTCATACAGATGCACGACGGAGATGCCCGCCTCCACCTCCAGTTCGGGCGCTTCGGGGCTGTCGGATTCCAGCAGCAGCATCAACTCGTCGCCCGCGCGCAGGGACACGCGCTCCACCTCCGCGCCTGGTTCGAACTCCAGTTGCAGCCACAGGTCGTTGAGCGGCGCCTCGGGCAGGTGACACTCAGAGATGGGAATCACCCCCTCGCCGCGCGCCGGGACGAATCCCAGCTTTCCATCCCCGCTCAAATGAAACTGAACGTGGTTGCGATAATTCCACGGACTCGGGCTGCCCACCGTCGGCAGGACGGGCGGATTGTCGAGTTTGCCGATGCGCGTCAACTGGTCGCGCAGGATATCCGCCTTGGCCTTGAGCTGCGCTTCGTAAGACAGGTGCTGGTAATGGCACCCGCCGCAAACGCCGAAATGTTTGCAGCGCGGCGCAATACGCGCGGGGGAAGGCTCAAGAATCTCGATCAACTCGCCGCGCGCGAAACCGCGCTTTTCCTCGGTCAGGCGCACACGCACATGCTCACCCGGCAGGCCGAACGGCACAAAAACCGCGCGTTTGTCGGGCAGGCGTCCCATCGCCTCGCCGCCGTAGGTCAGGGTGGTGAGGGTCAGTTCGTGAAGCGTATCCATAAAAGAGAAGAGCGGCCTGTCGGCCGCCCCGTCCCCTTTTACTTGAGGAAGAACGACAGCACGATCAGGATGGCGAAGAACGACCCCGCCAGGATGCCGATGCGGGCCAGGTCGCGCTTGACGTGGGTGTAGTCTGGGGCGAACTCTCCCTGGGGCGCAGCGCCCTGACGGACCGACAATCGAGTGCTTCTTTTGGTTGCCATTTCAAACTCCTAATTCAAAAGTTTTGCAAAAACCACAATGCGATCCGTATCCACCAGATACGGGTAGCATGAGATCAACGTAATGGTTGGGTCGGCGGTGGAGGCCATCACCTCCACCTGGGTCGGCTTGACGATCACCGTACGGTCGACCACGTAGACGTACTGCCTCTGCTGGGTGTACACGATGACCTGGTCGCCGGGCTGGAGGCGGTCCAGGTAACGGAACAACTCGCCATACACATCGTTATGGGCCGAAACCACCATGTTGCCGGTTTCGCCGGGGTTGGCGGTGCCGATATGCTGGGCCACACCCTTCTTGAGCTGCTCCCAGCCATCTCCCTGAACGACGGGCGCATCCACCTTAAGCGCCGGTATCTGGATGCGGATGGCCTGCGCGGCGCTGGGCGGCGGCGCTGGGATGTTCTCCAGTGACTGCACCATTGGGCGCAGGTGCTCGGGGATCTCGGCCTCGTTCGGGCGGGTATTGCCTTGCGCATCCGGCGGGGTATGTCCCGAAGGCAGGATGACCGCCATGACCAGCGGAGTTGGGGTGGGCGTGGCCGGGTTCAGCGCGGCGGCCATCTCACGATTCATATCCTGAAACACGCCAAAGAAAATCAACAGCAAGCTGATGATGCTCACAACCGCCAGCACTTCCACGACCAACAGGACGCCGTCCACAAAGCGGCGGCGGGGAGAGACGGGGGCGGCAGACATGTCGCTCCCATCCTGCGTATCCACGGAGGGAAATTTCTCGGGCGTCGCATCCACCACACGTCCGGTGCGGCGGAAATGTTCGAGGCGCTCCCTGCGCGTCCCGCGGCGTTTTTCCACCAGCAGGCGGCGCAGTTCCTCCACCGATAAATCTTCAGGCGCTTTGCGTCGGGACATGGCGAACGGATTATACCAAGCCATTGCCAAATTCGCGGGGTCTCGTTATAATGTGTGCCTGTCCGTTTCGGGCGGGTAGCTCAGTTGGTTAGAGCACTGCTTTGACATAGCAGAGGTCGTAGGTTCGAGCCCTATTCCGCCCACTTGGTCGATTGTCAGTGACCAGTAATCAGTAAAATGCAGTGACCGAGACGAGTATGTGACGACGGTCTGACAGGGAGAAGCAATCGACGATTGAGAGTTGCTTCCAGACACAGTCACAGAAAACCCCTCGCGAGCATGAAGCAGAACAGTGATCGTTTATAGCGATCAATCAGTAAGCAGAACGGTTGGCCTCGTTATCAGCTTAAGAGATGTAAGGCGAGATAATATCTCGCTCTACAATTCGGGTGGAACCGCGTGAGTCCAAACTCTCGCCCCGTGTTCGGGCGAGAGTTTTTGTTTACTTGGAGGTCGCCATGACTGAAGACAGCACCACCCACACTACCTGGCGACCCGGAGGTCGGTAACCGCCTCTCCGGGTTGCGGAAACGTTCAACAGGCGGTACCAACCATACGTCAAGAAAGGAAACAGAAATGGCAGAGCAAATTCAGGAAAAGTACGAAGAGTCTCAACTCTATAAGATCCGCCACTCGGCGGCGCACATCATGGCGCAGGCCGTGTTGGATTTCTATCCCGACACGAAATACACGATCGGGCCGCCCGTCGAGAACGGGTTCTATTACGATTTCGAGCTGCCCGAGCAGATTACGAACGAGGACCTCGAAAAAATCGAGAAGCGTATGCGCCAGATCATCGCGGGGCATCACGAGTTCCGCAAGGAAATCATCTCGGCGGATGAAGCGCGCGAGGTTTTCAAGGATCAGCCCTACAAGCTGGAGTTGATCGACGGCCTCGAAAAAGGCGGCCTGGACGAGTACGGCAATCCGCTCGACGTGAAGCCCGACATCTCGCTTTATCGTCACGACTCGTTCACGGACCTGTGCCGCGGTCCGCACGTGGAGAACACGAAGCAGATCAACCCGGCCGCGGTCAAGCTGACATCCATCGCAGGCGCGTACTGGCGCGGCGATGAGAACAACAAGATGCTGACGCGCATCTACGGCACGGCCTGGCGCTCGCCCGACGAGCTGAAGCAATATCTGCACATGCTCGAAGAGGCCAAGAAGCGCGACCATCGCAAGCTGGGCAAGGAACTGGACATCTTCTTCTTCGATGATGAGGTCGGCCCCGGCCTGCCCATGTGGATGCCGAACGGCGCCATCCTGATCGAGGAGCTGGAGAAGCTCGCCAAGGAAATGGAAGAGGCCGCGGGCTACTCGCGCGTGCGCACGCCGAACCTGACGAAGGAAGACCTGTTCCTGCGCTCGGGCCACCTGCCCTACTACGCCGAGAGCATGTACCCGCCCATGGAATTGGAAGGCGTGAAGTACTACGTCAAGCCGATGAACTGCCCGATGCATCACAAGATCTTCGGGGCGCGTCCGCGCTCCTACCGCGATCTGCCCATCCGCCTGGCGGAATATGGGACGTGCTACCGCTACGAGAAATCGGGCGAGCTGTTCGGGCTGATGCGCGTGCGCTCGATGCAGATGAACGATGCCCACATTTACTGCTCGGAGGAACAGTTCGAGAGTGAGTTTATGGGCGTGATTGACATGTACAAGAAGTATTTGGACCTGTTCGGAATCGAAAAATACATCATGCGCCTGTCACTGCATGGCAAGGCTGGGCTGGGCAAGAAATACGTCGATAACGAGCGCCTGTGGCTGAAGACGGAGGATATGGTACGCCGCGCCATGGTCAACGGCAATGTGCCGTTTGTGGAAGTCCAGGACGAAGCCGCCTTCTACGGCCCCAAGATCGACCTCCAGAGTTGGAGCGTGATCGGGCGCGAGTTCACGCTGGCCACGAACCAGGTGGACTTTGCCGTGCCCGAACGCTTCGACCTGAAGTTCATCAACAAGGATGGCGCGGAAGAGATTCCGCTGTGCATCCACCGCGCGCCGCTCAGCACGCATGAGCGCATGATCGGCTTCCTGATCGAGCACTACGCGGGCGC
>JBMOMS010000181.1:0-8250 GCA_049324895.1 Chloroflexota bacterium | reverse complement strand
GTCAACGAAAAGGTGGTTTCCTCGGGGCGCATCCCATCCGCCGCCGAGATCACCACGTTCGTGACCAGCGCGCTCGAAGCCGCGTAAAAATGGAGGCCAGACCAGCGCTCGAAGCCAGGCTGTTCGGGACACCTGCCTGTCGCCGCTACCAGCGTATGCGCGCGTGGCTCGCGGCCGAAGCCGCAAGACTGGGCCTGTTCCTGGACCTGAGCGAAATCAACGACATGGAGCAGCTTTCCCAGTTCAACCCGCTCAGCCTGCCGCGCCTGTATCTTGGAAAGACGCTGGTCGCCTCTCAGAATTTGCCCAGTCCTCCCGACCTGGCAATTTGCCTTCAAAAATGTTAACATGGCGATAACCCTCCCCCATTGCTTCCGTGATACAACGCGGAGACAAAATTCTTTTTCTGGAGGCTGAACTATGAGCACACGCGTTTTGTTTCTTTGCACCGGTAATTCCGCCCGCAGCCAGATGGCGGAGGCTTTCCTGCGCTCCCTGGCGGGCGGCCAATTCGAGGCGCACAGCGCCGGGCTATCCCCCAAGGGCATCAACCCGTTTACAGTCCAGGTGATGAACGAAAAGGGCATCGACCTCTCCGGCCAGGCTTCCAAAGGCGTGGAAGTCTATCTCGGGAAAACGCTCTTTCAATACCTGGTTACGGTGTGCGACGACGCCGACAAGAATTGCCCAACCACCTGGCCCGGAGTCAGCCAGCGCATGCATTGGTCATTCGAGGACCCAGCCGCTTTCGAGGGCACGGATGAGGAGAAACTGGCCAAATTCCGTCAGGTAAGGGATCAGATCGAACAGCGCATCCGGGCCTGGTTGATAGAGCAGGGTATCGCTTGATGAGCATGAAAAAAGTCCTGTTTCTCTGCACGGGAAATTCCTGCCGCTCGCAAATGGCGGAGGCGCTTGTCAATGCGCGCCTGGGAGAGACGTGGCAGGCCGTCAGCGCAGGGACGAAGCCTGCGGGCTACGTCCACCCCAAGGCGCTGGCAGCGCTGTCCGAAATCGGGATCAGGCACGAGGGCCGCTCCAAACTGGCGGATGAATTCAAAGGCGTGGATTTCGACCTGGTGGTCACGGTCTGCGATTCGGCGGCAGAGGAATGTCCCATCTGGCTTGGGATGGGGAAGCGCACGCATCACAGTTTTCCCGATCCCGCCAAGGCCGAGGGAACAGACGACGAGATCATGAATGTCTTTCGCGCCGTGCGCGATGACATCGAAAAGGAAATGGCCGCACTACTCATGGGTCACGTGTAAAGCGTGGCTCATGCACTTTAATTCGGAGGCTCCCATGACCCAAGCAACGAGCACCACCAAAAAACTTTCCACCCTGGACCGCTACCTGACGCTGTGGATTTTCCTTGCCATGATGGTGGGGGTGGGCATCGGCTATTTCTTTACCTTCCAGGTGGCGCGCTTCAACCACCTCGTCTCGGTTGGCACGACCAACATCCCGATTGCGATTGGCCTGATCCTGATGATGTATCCGCCGCTGGCGAAGGTGCATTACGATGAGTTGGGCGACGTGTTCCGCAACTGGAAGATCCTGGGGCTCTCGCTCATCCAAAACTGGGTGATCGGCCCGATCCTGATGTTCGTGCTGGCCATCATCTTCCTGCGCGGCTACCCCGAGTACATGACGGGGCTGATCCTGATCGGCCTGGCGCGCTGCATCGCGATGGTCATCGTCTGGAACGAACTTGCAAAGGGCGACAACGAATACGCGGCGGGATTGGTGGCCTTCAACAGCATCTTTCAGGTGCTATTCTACAGCGTGTATGCCTACGTGTTCATCACCGTGCTGCCGACCTGGTTCGGCATGACGGGCAACATCGTACACATCACCATCGGCGAGATCGCGCGGAGCGTGTTCATCTATTTGGGCATTCCGTTCATCGCGGGCTTCCTGACACGCTTCTTCCTTGTCCGCGCCAAGGGCAGGGATTGGTATCACAAGGTCTTCGTGCCGAAGATCAGCCCGCTGACGCTGATCGCCCTGCTCTTCACCATCGTGGTCATGTTTTCGCTCAAGGGCGACGTGATCGTGGAACTTCCACTGGACGTGGTGCGCATCGCCATCCCGCTGCTGATCTATTTCGTGATCATGTTCCTGGTGTCGTTCTTCATGGGCAAACAGGTCGGCGCGGACTATTCCAAAACCACCACGCTCTCGTTCACGGCCGCCAGCAATAATTTCGAGCTGGCGATTGCCGTGGCGGTGGCGGTCTTTGGCATCAACAGCGGCGCGGCCTTCGCGGCGGTCATCGGCCCGTTGATCGAGGTGCCTGTGATGATCGGTCTGGTCAATGTGGCATTCTTCTTCCAGAAAAGATATTTCGGCGGGAGCGTAGGCTCCGCGCCCGGGATGCTGGCCGCGGCGCAGGAAGTTTGTCCGCCCGATGAGAAGTTGGTGAAATGAACAAAACATCCCCGCACCAAGCGGGGATGTTTTCTGATAAAGCGTATTCGATTGGGCGACTTCGCCCCATGAAGGAATCTCAGGAGACCACCCTGCAAATATCAGAGTAGGCGTAAAATCAAGCCATGAAAAAAATCATCCTTGCCACCTTGTTCGCTTTGCTGCTTGCCAGCCCGTGGATCACGGCGCATGCCCAGGGAGATACCCCGCAACCCATCGTCCGCGCGGTCATGTTCTGGCAGATGGGCTGTCCGCACTGCGAAGAGACGCTCGAACAAACCCTGCCGCCCCTACAGGAAAAATACGGCGCGCAATTCGAACTGCGACTGGTCGAAATCGTCGGCGTGAATGACATCAAAAAGCTGTATGAGGTCGGCGCGGCCTACGGTCTGGAGAAGGAAGAAGTGGGCGTGCCCATGCTCCTCCTCGGCGGGGACCTGCTGGTGGGGTCCGATGAGGTACGGGAGCAGCTCCCAGCGTTGATCGAAAAACATCTTGCCCAGGGCGGCGTCGACTGGCCGACGAATCCCATCCTCGCGGAATTCCTGCCCGCTGCCCCGCCCGCGCCCGCGCTGGTGGATGTCGCCCCCGAAAAGCCGGAGAACGATGGCTTTGCCCTGGCCATCGGCATCATGGTCTTCATGGCCGCGGCGCTGATCTACAGCCTGACGGCCTTTTCCAGCGGCAAGGTCTTTCCGCTGCCGGCCTGGGGCGACTGGCTGATCCCCGTCCTGATCGTGATCGGCATCGGCGTGGCGGGCTACCTGTCCTACATCGAAACCCAGCCCGTGGAGCCAATTTGCGGACCGATCGGGGACTGCAAGTCCGTTCAACACAGCAAATATGCCATCCTGTTCGATATCCTGCCCGTGGGCATCTTCGGCCTGCTCGGGTATTTCGGGCTGCTGGCCGCCTGGCTGGCGCGTCGTTTGCTGCCCGCCCTGGAAAAATACGCCGCGGTCGCCTTCTGGGGCATGGCCTTTTTCGCCGTGGTTTTCTCGCTTTACCTGACCTATCTGGAGCCGTTCGTGATCCATGCCGTGTGCATCTGGTGCCTGTCCTCGGCGGTGCTGGTGACGCTGCTCCTGCTGCTGGGCCTGCCGCCCCTGGTGCGGGTATTTTCCCTGCCCGAGGATGAAAATTGAGCCTTGGTCTCAATTGATAAAGCGCAAACAAAAAACCCTCCCAGGCGGAGGGTTTTTCTTATTCTGGCTCCTCAACCTGGATTTGAACCAGGAACCTAGCGGTTAACAGCCGCTCGCTCTGCCGATTGAGCTATTGAGGAAAGCGAACGACATTATACGAGCAAGGTGGGGCGATGTCAAGCCTCTTGAAGCTTTTCAGGCTCAACCATATCGTTCCAATGCGCGTGCCGTAACCGGCCCGGATCGTTTTGTTGTCCGGGTGATATTCATCGCTGACATCCTGCCATTCCTCGATCTCCGTTGTGTGCCCAAAAATTTCGAGAAGATGCGATTAACGAAAAGCTGCGTTAGCGCCTAAGATGTTGTCATGTTTTCGATGCAGAGTACGCCTTTCATCCCACCCAGCCGGCAGCCCGAACTGCAATCCGTTTACGCCCGCGACCAGAAATGCGCCAGCTTCTCTTCGATCTCGCTGGTGTTTTGGACGACTTGAAATCCGCGCCAGTGTGCGGGAAACAAATGACGGTAGCGGGGATGGGTAAAACGTTCATCGATCAAGACGATGATCCCCCGATCCGCCTCCGTGCGAATGACGCGGCCGGTCGCCTGCAGCACGCGGTTGAAACCTGGATACTGGTAGGCGTAGGCAAAACCGCTGACATTGTGGCGGTCGAAATACTCCCTGATCAAATCGTTCTCCAGGCATATCTGTGGAACTGCCACCCCGACCACCACGGCGCCGATCAAGCGCTCCCCCACCAAGTCGATCCCCTCGCCAAAGACGCCTCCCATGACAGCCAGCCCGATCAAGGTCTCCTGGTTGCCGGCTGAAAACTGCGCCAGGAAGGACTCGCGCGCCGCCTCCGTCATGCCCCGATCCTGTACGAGAAGCTGGCTTTCCGGCAGCCTTTCCTTGAGCTGCTCCAACACCGCAGACAGATAAGCATAGGAGGGAAAGAAAACCAGGTAATTGCCAGTATGCGCGCCACAGATGGTCTCGATTGCAGAGGCGATGAGGGCGTACGAATCCGCCCGCTGCGCGTATTTGGTGGAGATTCCGTTGTGGACCAGCAGGCTGACATTCTCCACTGGAAATGGGGATGGGAAGATGCGCCTGGGATGCTCCGCCGCGCCGGTCAGGAGCTTCATGAAGTAATCCATCGGCAGCAGCGTCGCCGAGAAAAAGATGGTCGACCGTCCCCGCTCCAACGGTGCGGCCAGCATGGGAGCGGGGTCCAGGCAGAATAATTTCGTCTTGAGGTTGCCCTGCCCCTGCCGCTCGAAGTAGGATACGTAGAAGGTGTCGAAATATTCGGCCGTACGCAGGTAACTGCTGCACAGAAAATAGAATTCCAACAATTCCTGCCTGAACTCCGCCGGCTGATTCAAAACCAGCCAGTCTTCCGCCTTTTGACTGAATTCACGCACCGCCTTGAGCAGCGCTTCGGGGGACTCATGCTCCACCAGCGCCTCGACACCCTCCGCCTGACAGGCTTTGCGTTTCTCCAGCAGCATCTTATGGATCGCGCCCAGTTTTTTGGCCAATGCGGGCAATTGCGGTTTCAGGGTGCGCTGAAGGCGCAGGACGGTCGCCTTATCCATTTCAGCCGAATACATCGCCCTGGCCCGGTCCGGCAGATTGTGCGCTTCATCGACCAGGAAGACATACGGTTCCGTGGGAAAGTCAAAAAAACGATGCAGGTAGACGCGCGGGTCGAAGACGTGGTTGTAATCGCAGATGATGCAATCGACCCACAAAGCCAGGTCCAGCGAAAACTCGAACGGACAGACCTCATGCTTGCGGGCAAGCTCCTCGATGACCGGGCGGGTAAACGCCTGGCGGCTTTCGATTTCCTCCAACGCCACTTTTACCTTGTCAAAGTAACCACGGGCAAAGACACACACTTGCGGGTCGCAATCGACCGGCGGGCAAAAGCAGATCTTTTCCTTGGCTGTCAGGGTGACGCTCCTGATGTTCAGGCCGGCCTGGCGCATATCGTCCAACGCCTTCTCAGCCGCCAGGCGCCCCGACGTTTTGGCTGTCAGGTAAAAGATTTTGGCGGCCAGCCCCTGCCCCAGCACCTTCACAGACGGGAACAGGGCTGCGATGGTCTTTCCCACCCCCGTGGGAGATTGCACATACAGGCGATCACTGGCGCGGATGGCTTGGTAGACCGCAACCGCCATTTCCCGCTGGCCTGGGCGATACTCATCATAGGGGAATTCGAGATCGCCAATCGATTGGTCACGCCCGGCTTGCCTGGCTTGAACCTTTCGAAACCAGTCCAGGTAAAGAGTGACCAGGCCGTGAAAAAAGGACTCCAAATCGGCCAGCGCAAAGTGGCGCTCGAAGGTCTTTTCCTCCCCGCTGTCCAAATGGTAATAGGTCAGGTGAATGCCGATCCTGCTCAAATGCTGACGGCAGGCGTACATATACGCATAGCATTTGGCCTGCGCCCAATGCAGTGGGTTGTGCTCCTCGTTCACGTGCTCCAGGCTCAGGGTGGTTGTTTTGATCTCTTCGAGGATCAGCGGTGTTTTGTCGGCGTACAGTCCATCGATCCGCCCGCGCACTTCCAGGGGCGGGTATGCACCTTCGACACGATGGGATATTTCCACCTCGGTTTCATAGCCTTGCGGTCGGGAGCGTTGCACCCGCTGGTGGCCTCTTGTGCCAAGTTGGGCGCGGTCCCGCCTTTGAAAGCCGCCCGCAGTCAAATCGCCGGCCTGCAATACGAATTCCACCAGGCTGCGGACCGAGACGACGTGGGGTTGGCTTGCTTCCGTTTGAGGGGCAGGGTCAGTATGCATGTTCACGGAGATTGTAGCACGGGCATTGGAAAGCAACAGGGGTCAGCGAAACAAAATTCCATCCCGATACGGCCTGCATGAGTTCCCCCTCGCCACGAGCGTCACTCATTCATCGGTCGTCACATCATGTCTTGCATCATCTCCGGGCAATGCTGCCCGCAGACCTGGTTCACCTCGCCCATGCGCATGTCCGCATTGCAAACGATGTCGGTGGGGCCGTGAGCCGAGAAGGCTGGTTGTGTATGTCCCGCGCGCGTTTGCGAATCGGTTCGGATGCTTCGCCCACCCGGCCGCTGCTCAATTTTTCGCAATCCACGCGCAGAACCTCGATGCGGCTTCGCCATGTCGATGCGGTCGGGCAATGGACCCGAGATGCGCTTCTGGTATTGGGGCGAAAGGGCGGGCGCGCAGGCGCAAAGCCTTTGACTGTCGACATGGTATCCGCAGGGACAGAGGGATGTACACAATCGAACTACTTCTCTTGCTCAGTCCTCAATAATTGATTAACCATCCATCCGTCGTTAGCATCAGTGCGCCGGATTCAACCAGGTGAGCCACTTCCTTTTGCAGGGCGGCAGGTTTGCCTTCCGTGGAAACATACAACTTCTGAATGAAATCCTGCGGCGCGTCCCAGCCCAAATTGTGACGCAGCCAAAGCTGCACGCCACCCAGGGTAAACGGCGGCAGGCTGATTTCCGTCTGGTACACATCATTGGATAACAGGCTTTGCGCCGCGCTGGTGTACACCAACCCGATTGGGAAAATAAAATGTGTTTGGAGAAGTTGCCGCAAGCCGCTGCGGGTGGCAGGATCGACCCAATCCGTGTTGTCCAGCGCAATCAATACGCCGCGGCTTTGACGTTCTTCCACAAAAGATGGGAGCGTAATTGCCAGCGCCTCGGCAAACGGAGTCGGGCTGCTGAGAGTCATCCACAAGCTTGCCGCATCGCTCTGTGATTCGTGCGCAACCCGCACCACGCCATACGATTCCTGTTGCAGTTCCGGCTTGCCAGAGAGGAAAAAAACCGCATAGTTTCGCAGCCGCGCATTTGCCGCCACCTCGCGCAAAAAGCGCGATTGTCCGCAGCCGGGCGAACCGCGCATCCACAAACCGCCGCGACGGACGCGTTCCAGTTCATCAAAAAAACTTTGCATGGTTTCCAAGGCCGCTTCCCGTTCAATGAGGCGCGAAATTTCAGGCGCGTCGTCATCGGCACGGGAAAGCGTTGACTTGGCTTCAAACGGACCGATGACACGCGAACGTCCTGCGCGTTTGGCTTGATAGGCGCGGCGGTCTGCGATTTTGATCAGGTCTTCCGTCATTTCGGATTCTGCCATATCCGAGGGGAAGTTGGCTACGCCAATGCTAAGCGTAAGAGTCAGGGGCGGCGTGCCAGCCAGCGGCGTTTCGCGCACCACACTTAAGACTCGCTGCGCAATGGCGATGGATTGCTCCTCGGCAATTTCCGGCAGCAACACGCAAAACTCATCGCCGCCATATCGGAATAGCAAATCCTCCTCACGCAGGGCGCTGTGCGCGCGTTTTACAAATTCCTTCAACGCCTCATCCCCGCGTGCATGACCAAAACCGTCGTTGATGCTTTTGAAGTGATCCAAATCCACAAGCAGGAGTGAAAATTTTATTCCGCGCTGAACCATTTCAGACAGGTATTTATCGAACATCGCGCGGGTGTATGCCCCCGTCAACGCGTCGCGTTCCTCCCGTTTGTGCGGAGAATGAGCCTGACGGTGAGATTCGACCCGCAGCCGCCCGCTTAAGATGCGCATTAACTCCATTCCAAATTCGGGCTTGGATTGCATCAACTGATGGAACCCTGTTTGATTAATGCGCAGCAAATGCGTG
>JBMOMS010000180.1:4765-61001 GCA_049324895.1 Chloroflexota bacterium | reverse complement strand
TGGAATACGACTTCGAGCGCACCGTCGAGGCGCATCAACGCTCCGAGTCCATTGTCAACGCGGCGGGAGAATTCGTCCCATTGCCCGCCTCGACCTTCGACCTGATCCTCAGCCACGAGGTGCTCGAACACGTCCAGGATGACCGCGCCGCCGTGCGCGAGATGGTAAGGCTTCTTAAGCCAGGTGGACGCGCGGTGATCTTCTGCCCGAACCGCGGCTATCCCTACGAGACGCACGGCATCTACTGGAAGGGACAGTATCACTTCGGCAACAAGCTGTTCGTGAATTACCTGCCGCGCGTCTGGCGCGACAAGCTGGCCCCGCACGTGCGCGTCTACTCGCGCGGCGACATGCAGAAGCTGTTCGACGGCCTACCCGTACAATTCATCGAGCGGACGGTCATCTTCGGCGCATACGACAATATCATCGCCCGCTTCGGCCTGCTGGGCAAAGTCCTGCGCGCCGTGCTGCAATTTTTGGAGAGGACTCCGTTGCGCGAGTTGGGATTGTCCCATTTTTGGGTGGTAGAGAAGAATTCCCAATAGCGAAAAAGTGGCAAGTTCTGACTTGACAATTAATTTTTTATCTTGAAATAACATGAATATCGTGCTATTATATTATTATGATATTGTCCTTCAAAGATGCAGGAACGGAAGACATTTTCAACGGTGAAAACACTAGGGAAGCTCGGAAAGTCTGTCCGAATTCCTTGTGGATAGTTGCCGCCCGAAAACTGGACCAGATCGATTCTGTCGCTGCTCTGTCTGACTTGAAGATCCCACCAGGAAACAAACTGGAAGCCTTGTCAGGCGGCAGAAAAGGCCAACATAGTATTCGCATCAACAACCAATATCGAATTTGCTTTGTATGGACCGATCAAGGACCCGATCAAGTCGAGATTGTTGACTATCATTAATCGTATAGCAGGAGATAAAGTTATGATACGCGTACCTACCAATCGCACCCCCACTCATCCAGGCGAAATGCTGCTGGAGGAGTTTCTCAATCCAATGGGACTTACCCAGCGGGATTTGGCCGATGGCATCCATGTTCCCTATCAGCGCATCAACGACATCATCAATGGACGCAGGGGAATCACGCCCAGTACCGCCCTGCGCCTGGGGAAGTTCTTTAATATGTCCGCTGAGTTTTGGATGAATGTCCAGTTGCGCTGGGATATGTACTTTGCACAGCAGGATGAAAATAATGTATTGCAAACCATTCATCCTTATACAATGGCAGGGTGAAGTTAATTTTCCTCCAGAGACCATTCCCAAACGCGGACTCCATTGTCCGCGTTTGCGTTTATACTTTCTGTAACTGCTGAACAAACATAAGTGAGAAATCATGCACCTCGAACCCGCCTCCCTCACCGCCCCGCGCGGACTGGCCGAACTGCTCGCCGATCTCGGTAACGGCGAGAATGGTTTCAATGGCACGGCGGTCGGTCGTGGCGAAATGACCATTCCCGAATACCTGCAATCCTGCATGGACATGACCGACCCTTCCATGCTGAAGCCAGGCTTCGTGCCGCAAACGGTCTTCTGGGTCATCGATGACGCGGGCGAAGCAGTCGGCCTGGTACGCGTGCGACATTACCTCAACGACAAGCTGCGCGAGCGCGGCGGGCACATCGGCTATTACATCCGCCCCAGTCAGCGCGGAAAAGGTTACGCCACGCAGGCCCTGCGGCTGGCGCTCGTGGAACTCGGGAAGCTCGGCGAACCCAGGGCCATGCTCAGCACGAACGAGACCAACCTGCCGTCCAGGCGGGTCATCGAAGTCAACGGCGGAGTGCTCGAAAGCATGGGCCTGAACGAAGACGGCACGCAATTCTGCCGATATTGGATCGAGATCAAAGCATAGGTTGCAGGCCCACTCCGTTTTCCGCTTTACAAGGGGATTTAACCAACCAACTCTCTCCATACCTATATCAGATGGCTTGAAAACAATATCGCTTCGTGATATTATCGAGACGTGATAGAATCATTCGCCTCCGAAGAAACAAAGAAGATATTTCTTGGCAAAATCTCCACCAAATTGCCAAAAGATATTCAGCGCACCGCCCGTAGAAAGTTGGTCTATCTGGATGATGCCGATGATTTGCAAGATTTACTAGCTCCCCCAGGTAACAAGCTGGAAAAACTAAAGGGCGACCGCGCTGGACAATACAGTATCCGCATTAATGACCAATGGAGAATTTGTTTCACCTGGTCGGGTAACAAAGCGAAGGATGTCGAAATTGTAGATTATCACGGATGAGAGAAGACACGATGGATGAAATTTTATCTCCTATTCACCCCGGCGAAGTATTGCTTGAGGATTTCATGAAGCCGTTGGGCCTCAGCCAGTACCGTCTGGCGCATGACCTCGGCGTAACCCCCATTCGGATCAGCCAGATCGTCAATGGACAGCGCGCGATTACTGTCGACACTGCCATGCGCCTTGCCCGTTATTTCGGAACCAGCGCAGCCGTATGGCTCCGCTTGCAGGTGCGCTATGACTTGGAAGTCGCGGAAAAGGAAATGAGCGACCGCATCAATCGCGAAGTCAAGGTGTTGCGTCAGGCAGGGAGTCACGCCTGATCGCCCCCATGCCGAATTCACCTTCATCGAAATTTACCAGCCTTCAAACGCGGACGCTTGACGTCCGCGTTTGCATTTATGAGGTACCCGCGGGTATACTTTTCCCATGTCCACACAACCCACATGGGATGTCCTGCTGATCGGCGGCAGTTCGGGCGTCGGCAAAACACGGATCGCCCGGGAGCTTGCAAAGGCCCTATCCATCCCGCTGCTGCTGGCCGATGACGTGCGGCTGGCGCTCCAACAGGTCACGACCCCTGAACAGCAGGCGGACTTGCATGTTTTTTTGAACTATCCTCCCGAGCAGTGGCGGAACGGCGAACAGATCAGGGCGGATTGGATCACCGTCGGGCAGGCCATGACGCCCCCGCTCAAGACCATCCTCGCGCATCACGTGGTCGTTTCGGGCGTCGGACGCCTGATCCTCGAAGGGGATGGCATCCTGCCCGAGTTGGCGCGCCCCGACACATTTGCCGACCTCAAGCATTTCAGCGGACTACGCCTCGACAACGAGGTGCGCGCAGTCTTCCTGGTGGAACCGGACGAGGAACAGATCCTGTCCAACCTGCGCGCGCGGGGACGCGGTTTCGACGAGTGGGGGCTGGAGGAACAACGGGCGTTCGCGCATGCCAGCTGGCTCTTTGGGCAATGGCTGGCCCGCGAAGCGGACATGCGCGGCCTGCCCGTGCTGGAGGCGCGTCCCTATGAAAGCCTGCTGGAGCGTACCCTGGCCGTTCTGTGAATCCGCATCGGGTATACTTTCCGCAAGTTCGAGAGCGTCTTCCGAGGATACTCATGCAAAATCCCCCCACAAAATTCAACGGCTTGTTATGGCTGGGCGCGCTTCCCGCCATCCTGTTCTCCCTCCTCGCCCTGGGACAGGGCGTCGTATTTTTGCTGCGCGGACAGGAAAACCAAAGCTATGCCGACATGGGCAGCGCCTTCGCAGCCTTCTTTGCCATGCTGGTCATCCCTTACGGGGCGCTGGCCTTGATCGCCAGCCTGGCGACCCGCTTCAAGCATCCCATCCTGCATTGGGGGGGCGCGGCGCTGTGCTTCCTGTTGGGAGGCACAGCCTGCCTGCTGCTGGGCGGCCTGGGTGGAAGTTTCATGCAATATTCGGTCGGGACGGGACTGCTCATGCTGCTGGCGGGCTTGCTGGGCGGAGGCTCCCTGCTGCTGGCCGCCGTCACCGGGCCGCTGGCCTGGAGAAAACCCAATGCTTGATGCAAGCCAATTCTCCCGCATCCAGCTCTCCCTGCCCATCCTGCAAAACGCGGATTCGCAACTGGCGCGCGAGTTCCAGCAGGCGGCCTTCCTGGCGCGCGTGCCTGTGGGACATGACGTCTTCATCGAAGGCGACCGCGTGGATGCCATTGCGCTGTTGATCTCGGGCGTGGTGCGCGTGTATAAAATCGGCGAGACAGGACGCGAGATCACGCTCTACCGCTTTGGGCTGGGTGAGAGCTGCATCCTGACCGCCAATGCGATTCTCAGCCGCCAGTCCTTCCCCGCCATCGCCACCGTGGAGCAGGAGGCCGAGGCGGTCATGATCCCCGCGGATACCTTCCGCGACTGGGTCAAGCGTTATGACGCCTGGCGTGAATTCGTCTTCGACCTGCTCTCACAGCGGCTGGCCAGCGTCATGTCCATCGTGGACGAGGTCGCCTTCCGCCGCATGGATGTCCGCGTGGCGGCGCTGCTGCTGGAGCGCAGTCGGCGCGGCAACCCGATCAGGGTCACGCACCAGGAGATCGCCGCCGAGTTGGGCAGTTCGCGCGAGGTCATCAGCCGCATCCTCGACGATTTCAGGGAGCGGGGCTGGGCCGCCGTGCGGCGCGGCGAGGTGGAGGTGCTGGACGCGGAGGGGTTGGAGGAGCGGGTAAAGGTCTAGCCTGGAGTCAAAAGTCTCCCAACTTTTGACCTGTCCAAAATCAGGAGATTTTGGACTCCAACCGCGAGTGTGACTTTGTCACATACAATGGGGGGATAAGCCCATATAATGAAGTCATCCATTCAACCTATCGCCCCAAGGAGATTTGATATGAAACCCAACATGGGAAACATCGACCGCATCGTCCGCATCGTCGTCGCCGTGCTGTTTGCCGCCCTGTATTTCGGCGGTGTCGTGCCGGGCACACTCGGCATCGTTCTGCTCGTCCTCGGCGTGGTCTTCGCGCTGACCTCCGCCGTGTCCTTCTGCCCGCTGTACGTGCCCTTCAAGATCAATACCGGCAAGAAATAATCCCCGCCCGACCTAAGGCTGGCGGATTGCAAATCCGCCAGGAGCACACCACATAGCGCACAGAGAGTTTCTCTGTGCGCTATTCGTTCTCCGTGGTGAACGCCCTCCCAGGTCGAGGCAGGCAGTATAATCTTGTGTATGCGCCCGTCCCATTTTTACATCTACAGTTTGCGTTATGTATTGACCGTGCTGTTGATCGCCCTGCTCACGGCATTGTTCTTCACCGTGCGGGAAGTCATCGACACCTCGATCATTGCCTTCATTTTCCTGCTGCCCGTGGGACTCGTGACCGTATTGTGGGGACTCCGCCCGGGCGTCACCGCCGCCGTTCTGGCCTTCTTCTCGGTTAACTTCTTCCTGGTCAAACCGTATTACAAACTGGCCGTCCACCAGCCCAGCGACCTGGTGGTGCTGATGGTCTTCCTGATCGTGGCGGTGGTCATCAGCCAGTTGGTGGGACGCGCCCAGGCGGGCACCATCGCCGCCACCGCGCGCGAACGGGAGGCCACCCAACTCTACGAACTCAGCACCGCGTTGACGGGCTTGCACGATGACCAGGCCATCGCAGGCATCCTGGCGCGACAGGTGCAGGCCGTGTCACAGGGCGAGTACGTGGAGATCCGCATCACGGGCGCGGAGCCGTTCTCCCAGCGCCTGCCCGAAATCCAGGCCCCCTCGCGCCCGCCCGAGTTGACCGTGCCCATCCAGGCGGCGCGCGGCGTGCTCGGCGAGATTCGACTCTGGCGCGCGGAACCAGCCATCCCGTCCAGTGAAAAGCGCCTGCTGCAAACCTTCGCCAGCCAGGGCGCGCTGGCGCTCGAACGGGCGCGCCTGGCCCAGGCGGAGTCGCGCGCGCGCGTCCTCGAAGAAAGCGACCGCCTGAAGTCCATCCTGTTGTCCTCCGTCTCGCACGAACTGCGCACGCCGCTCTCGACCATCAAAGCCGCCGCCTCCAGCCTGCGGCGGGACGAAATCAGTTGGGACTCCCTGGCCCGCGCCGAGTTGATTGCCGCCATCGACGATGAGGCCGACCACCTGAACATGCTGGTCGGCAACCTGCTCGACATGTCGCGCATCGAGTCGGGCGCGCTCAAACCCAAGCGCGAGTGGAACATCCTGCCCGAGATCGTGGAGGGCGTGCTGGCCCGCATGAGACGCACCACCGAGGATCACCGCCTGGATGTGGATGTGCCCGAGAGCCTGCCGCTCCTGCCCGTGGACTTCGTCCAGATGGAGCAAGTCTTCACCAACCTGGTCAGCAACAGCGCAAAATACGCCCCGCCGAACTCGGTCATCCACATTCGCGCGCAGGTCGAGGCCGACCAGGTGCATGTGCAAGTCAGCAACCAGGGGCCGCAGATCCCGCCCGAACACCTGGAGCGCATCTTCGACAAGTTCTATCGCATCACCGCCGCCGACCGCGTGACGGGCACGGGGCTGGGCCTGTCGATCTGCAAGGGCATCATCGAGGCGCACGGCGGGCGCATTTGGGCCGAGAACCTGCGCGACGGGCTGGCCTTCAATTTCACCCTGCCGCTCACCTGGGAGGGCGCACCGCCCCCGCAGCTGCCGCCCGACACGGAGGACGCATGAGTCCCGCCCCACACATCCTGGTCATCGATGATGAACCGCAGATCCTGCGCGCCCTGCGCACCATCCTGACCGAAAAGGAATTCAAGGTAAGCACCGCCAGCCGCGGCGAGGAGGGCCTGGCCCTGGCCGCCGCCAGCGAACCCGACATCGTGATCCTCGACCTGGGCCTGCCCGACATGGACGGCGTGGAGGTCTGCGCCCGCCTGCGCGAGTGGACGCAATGCCCGATCATCATCCTCTCGGTGCGCGACGGCGAACGCGACAAGGTGGCCGCCCTCGACCGGGGCGCGGACGATTACCTGACCAAGCCCTTCGGCATCGAGGAACTGCTGGCGCGCGTGCGCGTGGCCCTGCGCCATTCCAGCAGCAGGCAGGGGACGCAGAGCAAACTGGTCAAGGCGGGCGACCTGACCATCGACCTGGCCTGGCACCTCATCAAGCGCGGCGAGGAGGAGATCAAGCTGACGGGCACCGAGTACAAGCTGCTGGCCTACCTGGCCGCCAACCACGGACGCGTGCTCACCCACCAAAGCATCCTCACCCAGGTCTGGGGCCCCGCCGACGCCGACCACACCGAATACCTGCGCGTCTACATGCGCCAGCTGCGCAAGAAGCTCGAAGCCGACCCCGAACGCCCGCAGATCATCCTCACCGAGCCTGGCATCGGGTATCGATTTATTGCGGATGAATAGGCTCCCGTCATTGCGAGGAGGCCACAGGCCGACGAAGCAATCTCATAATTGTAAGCAGTAGATTGCTCCGGGCGGAAGAACACCGCCCTCGCAATGACGAGGCCCCAACCTTACAGCGCCCTTGCAAAGGGCGTTTTTTATTTGTCCTTTATACGACTGGCGGATTTCTTTGTCACCGTTTTATGCGCGGGGGATAGGATTATTTCATCCGTGAGGTGATATGAACAAACTCGACTCCCTTCCCCCCGTTCGGGCATACACCATTCCGCCCGACGCCCTCGACCCCGGGCCTGCCCGCCGTTTAATCGTCCTGGCGCCCGACCCCGAGGCGGACATCGCCAACGCCGCCCCACGCCTGTGGGAACTGGCCAACGCCCTGGGCTGCAGCATCCAACTCCTCGGCCTGTGCGGGGACGAGGCCCAGGAACCCAGCCTGCGGCGGCAGATGATTACCCTGTCGGCCATGCTGGCGCCCATCACTGTCGAGGCGCACATCGAGATTGGCAGGGACTGGCTGGAGCTTGTCCGCCACAACTGGCGCCCGGGCGACGTCATCGCCTGCTTCGCGGGCCAGCCCTCGGGCCTGGGACACCTGCCGTTGAGTCAGCTGCTCGCCACGGGTGTGGACGCCACCGTCCACGTGCTGGATGGCCTGTATCCAGACGCCGTGCCACAACCCAGCCCATTCTCCACCGTCATGTTCTGGGCAGGCGCGCTGGGCGTCCTGGCCGCCTTCTTTTGGCTGCAAATAAGACTGGTCAACCCGTCCGGGGATTGGGCGCATACCGCCCTGTTCTACGTGAGCATCCTGGCCGAGGTCGGCCTGCTATGGGGCTGGAACACCCTGTTCGGTTAGGCCACATACGGAATGCGGACTTGAGTCTGTAGGAGTAGCAGGCTGAAGCCTGCACTCCGAATCACACAAATATATCGATTTTCGGAATGCGGACTTAAGTCCGCACTCCGAATCTCAAAAAGATTTTTCATAAGGTCAACATGTTAGAGACAAATCCCAAAAATTTATCCGACAGGCTGTCAGAGGATTACGAACGCCAGCAGGCGTTATTTTCCGCCCAGCCTGCCATCGTGCAACGCTTTCTCGAAACCCAGGGCAGGCAGATCGCGCAGGCCGTCGTGGACGGGGACGCACAGGTCAGCTTTTCCCTGCCCGACCGCGTCATCTGCACCCTCGAAAACGTAGCCCAACCAGCGCTGGTGACCATTCCGCAAAACCAGCGGACGCACTCGGCGGGCAGTTTCTTCAACCGCTTCCGCAAACTGGAACTGTACAAGGAATTGCGTCACGCCTTCACCGAACTGGAGCAGTCACCCGACCGCGCCGTCTCGGTGGCGGCGGGATTGCTGCGCCACGCCACCGTCCTGCACATGGTCACCCAAATGCTGCCGGCGGGACGTGCCGTCACCTACCGCCCCGCCGACGAGGAGGAGTCCATCCCGTCCCTTCCCGAAGACGACGAGTGGGAGCCTGAATCTGCCATCACCGCCGCCACCGACGCGATTGCCGAAGAAGGCAGGGCGGATGAGGGCCGCGGCGACCTGCTCGTGCCGTTCGTGCCCTACGCGCGCAAGTTCTTCCTGCCGCAGTGGGTGGCCTTCGGCGAGCACGGCGAACTGCTGGCCAAGTCGGTGGACGAGGCCAATGCGCACGTCAAATCCATGCAGCGCTTCATGGAAGTGCTGTTCCTGGCCGTGGCGCTGGCCCCCTACATTTCCACCGATGAGGAATACGCCAAGAAACGCTACGGCATGTTGGGCCAGCTCGTCAACCAGGGGCGCGCGCTGGCGGCCTACCAGGTGCGGCAGATCATCGCCCGCATCCAGGAACGCGCCGAGGCGGGCAGCCTGAACCGCGGCCTGCGCCTGAGCCTGCCCTACTTCGACGACCAGGAATTGCGGATCGACATCTCGGACTTCGAGGTCATCCCCTCGGGGCGCATCATGTTCGTGCCCGCCTTCGTGGTGCGCGCCGTGCGCCAGGAGGAAGTGAAGGTCAGCCAGGACACGCGCTACAACCCATCCACCCGCAACCATCTGTTACACCTGCTCGGCCTGCTCGAACAGGCCTTCGAGAGCGGAAACGCGGAGGCGCGCTAATGTTATTCTCCATCGCTCTCCTTATCGTTATCATCGTTGCTGTCGTGCGCGTCGCCCCGCGTGAAAACCAGGAGGATGCCCACATCCACGGCGCGGGACAGGTGGGTGTGCTGGCCGCGCTGGCGCTGTTCGGCGTGGACTATTTCACCTCCTACTATTACGCCACCGGTGAAATGCTGCACGCCCTGCATCCGTACGGGCTGGAACATCTCGGCTATTATGCCGTGCTGGTCATCGGACTGGCCAACCTGGTCTTCGGCGGGTTGTACATGTATTCGCTGGGCATCTTCAACGAGGGCGGCGGCTCGTTCACAGCCGCCATGCGCTACCTCGGCCCCTCGCTCAGCCTGATCGTGGCCGTCATCCTGTTGCAGGACTACATCTTCACCATCGTGGTCTCCACCCTTTCGGGTGTGGATCAACTGCTGTCGCTGCGCCAGGCGGGAGGCATTGCCTGGTACTGGCACTTCCTGATCGGCGCAGCCATGGTCGTGACCACCTGGTACATCACCATCCGCGGGCGCGGCGAATCGGCCAGGGTGGTCTTCGTCGGGCTGGGCATCTTCGTGATGCTGACCGTCACGATGGCCATCGGCCTGTTTATCGCCAAGGCCACGGGGGTAAGCGCGCTGCCCGCCGAGGAAACGACGCACGTGACCTCCATCGGCTCGGCCTTGTTCCACCTGCTGGCCGCCTCCATGAAGGGCCTGGTGGCGCTGACGGGTCTCGAAGCCATGTCGAACGGCATCCAGTTCGTCATCGACGGCGACGCCCCGCTGATCAAATGGGGCCACAAGCACCTGCCCAAACTCGAAAAGCTCTGGCATTTCTACAGCGGCAAATCGGGCATCGGACGCATCGTGCAGACCTCCTTCCTGTTCTACGGCGCCATCACCACGCTGTTCCTGACCTATTTCGCCATCCACTTCCAGGCCTTCGACGGCGTGGAAGGCCGCAGCCTGGTGGCCAACCTGGCCTTCATTGGCTTCTCGCGCATCCCAGGCGGGATGATCCTGTTTTGGACGTACCAGATCCTGGCCGTGGGCCTGTTGACCGCCGCCTCGATGACCGCCTTCCAGGACTTGCAGGCCATCACCTGGCGCAATGTGGCCATCGGCGAACTGCCCGAGGTGATCGTCTACCGCAACCCCAAGGGCACCTTCACCCGCCCGGTGACCGTGGCCGCCATCCTGACCATCGTCATTCAACTGCTGGTGCGCGGCAACACCAGCGCGGCCGTGCCCTACTACGGCGTGGGCGTTTTCATGCCGATTGCCGTCATGGGACTGGCCATCTACCAGCACACCAAACAAACCCTTACGGGACGCGCGCGCAGGCTCGGCATGATCGGCTCCACTTTTGCCACCGCGCTGGCGACCTTCATCTTCGTCGGCCAGATCGTCACCAAATGGAACGAGGGCGGCTGGGTGGTGCTGATCGTGTTCTCCATCCTGATCCTGATGGCGCACGTGCTCCTGATCTCGCCCGCAGGCTACCGCAACCCCGAGGACATCCACCGCGTCATCCGCGAGAAGTCGCGCATCCAGGGCGCGATGGGCAACATCGTGGAATGGCAGTCGCTGCGCATCCAGGAGTATCGTTATTTCCTGATGATGAAGATCGCGGATTTCTTCGGGTTGTTCGGCATCTTCAAGCCCATGCGCTTCGATGAGCAGCCTGCGCCCGTCGCGGCTGGGCCTTTCGAGGACGCCATGAATCACGGCGACCACAAGACCTTCCTGGATGACTACCTGAAGAAACCTGAACCTCGGGTGGGCGGCGCGCCAAAAGAAACCACCCCAGCCGCAAAAGATTCCTGATCCATCTCATGACATTGTGAGGACGGACAAATACCGTCCTCACAATGTCATTTCCTCTTTCCTCTTTCCCATGTCCGCCCCCCTCTTCAGCCTGCGCGTTTCAGAAGCGCTAGAAGCGCTCGAAACCTGCCCTGCCGGCCTGTCCAGCATGGAGGCTGAGTCGCGCCTGCAGCTCTACGGGCATAACATCCTGACCCAGCACAAGAAGAGTCCCATCTGGGAAAAGTTGTTGCAGGAATTCATTCACCCGCCCGCGCTGGTATTGATCGTCGTCGGCCTGGCCGCCCTGACCCAGCGTGACCTGGTGCTGGCGCTCATCATCTGGAGCATCATCCTCGTCAACACGGGCTTCTCCTTCTGGCGTGAATACCGCGCCGAGCAGGCCATCGAAAAATTGCGCGAGATCCTGCCGTCCTTTGCGCACGTCATCCGCGAGGGCGTCGAGAGCTACCTCCCGTCCAGCCAGGTCGTGCCTGGCGACATCCTCGTGCTGGCCGAAGGCGATAACATCGCCGCCGACGCGCGCGTCATCGAGGAGTACGGCCTGCGCACCAACAACGCCACGCTGACCGGCGAAGCCATCCCTGCGCGCAAAATGGCGGACTCTTCACTGCAAAGCGGCATCAGCGAGCTGGATCGTCCCAATCTGATCTTCGCGGGCACCTCCGTGGCTTCGGGGACGGGACGGGCGGTGGTCATCGCCACGGGCATGTCCACCCAGTTCGGGCGCATTGCGCGCCTGACCCAATCCATCGCCGAAGAGCCGACTCCTTTCCAAAAAGAACTCAATCACCTGAGCAAGGTCACGGCCTGGATCGCGCTGGGCATCGGCGGGATCGTGGTCGCGGTCGGCTATTTCTCGCTGGGCTTCCCCGTCAAGGATGTGGTGCTGCTGGCGCTGGGCATCGTCGTGGC
Organism: Chloroflexota bacterium; assembly: GCA_049324895.1. Classification (GTDB taxonomy): domain Bacteria; phylum Chloroflexota; class Anaerolineae; order Anaerolineales; family Villigracilaceae; genus JACPVF01. The sequence continues at coordinate 49,036 of JBMOMS010000180.1, read as the reverse complement.
CGTCATCCCCGAAGGGCTGATCGCCACGTTGACGCTCTCCCTGGCGGCGGCCGTTCAACGCCTGGCGCAAAAGGGCGTGCTGGCGAAGAAACTCTCCACGGTGGAAAAACTCGGGCAGGTCTCCGTCATCTGCACCGACAAGAGCGGCACGCTGACGCAGAACCAGATGACCGTGCGCGACATCTGGGTGGCGCGCAGGCGCATCAAGGTCACGGGCGTGGGCTACGAACCCGAGGGCCGCTTCTCGCCCGCCCCGCAGGGACAGGCCTGGGAACAGGACTTGTTCCGCCTGCTGGAGGTGGCTTCCTGCTGCAACAATGCGCGCATCAACGCGCCCACGCTGGAGCATCCAGGCTGGACGAGTTTGGGCGACCAGACCGAGGCCGCGCTGAAAGTGGCCGCCATGAAGGACGGCATCACCGAAGAGGCGGTCAACCGCAGCCTGCCGCGCGTGCATGAGATTCCCTTCGACGCGCGCCGCAAGCGCATGACCACCATCCACCGCGAGAGCAATCATGAGACCGCCTTCGTCAAGGGCGCGCCGCGCGAGGTGCTGCAACTCTGCACGCACATCCTGGTGGACGGAGAAGTCGCGCCGTTGACGAATGTGTTGCGCGCCGAAATCCTGGGCGTCAACGATGATTACGCCCGCGGCGCGCTGCGCGTGCTGGCCCTGGCGCGCCGCGACCTGCCCCCGCGGGAGGGCGCGTACTCTGCCGAGGCCGTCGAACACGACCTGACCTTCCTCGGGCTGATGGCCATGATGGACCCGCCCAGGCCGCAGGTGGAGCAGGCCATCCAGACCTGCCACGAGGCCAACATCCGCATCGTGATGATCACGGGCGATTACGGCCTGACCGCCGAGTCGCTGGCGCGGCGCGTGGGCATGTTGAAAACACCCAACACCCAGATCGTGACCGGCGCCGACCTGGACGAGTTGTCGGATGTGGCCTTGCAGGAACTGCTCGACAAGGAAGTGCTCTTCGCGCGCATGGCCCCCGAACACAAGATGCGCCTCGTCTCGGCCTTCCAGGCGCGCGGCGAGGTGGTGGCCGTCACGGGCGATGGCGTCAACGATGCGCCCGCCCTGCGCAAGGCCGACGTGGGCATCTCGATGGGCATCGTCGGCACCGACGTGGCCAAGGAGGCCGCCGACATCATCCTGACCCAGGATGACTTTGGCGCGATCACCGCCGCCATCGAAGAGGGCCGCGGCGTGTACGACAACATCCGCAAATTCATCACCTACATTTTTTCCAGCAACGTTCCCGAACTGATGCCCTTCATCGTCAAGGCCAACCTGCCCGCCATGCCGCTGGCCCTGAGTGTGCGCCAGATTCTGGCCATCGACCTGGGCACCGACATGTTCCCCGCGCTGGCGCTTGGCATGGAGAAGCCCGAGCCTGACGTGATGAAGCGTCCGCCGCGCCCGCGCAACCAGCCGCTGCTGGATCAGAACCTGATCTGGCGCGCGCTCTGGCTGGGAACGATCGAGGCGGCCTTATGTTTCGCTGGGTTTCTGTCGGTCTTCGTACTCGCAGGCTTTGCCGAGGAGATCGGCATGCCCTTCCTCGCCCCGCTGGCCGATCTCGTGGACTTCGAGCTGGCCCTGACCTTTGAGCAGGCCTGGGTCCTGGCCGCCACGGTCTACCACGCGGGCGTGGTCACCTCGCAGGTGGGCAATGCCCTGGCCTGCCGTTCGGATCGCACGCGCAGTTCCAGGCTGGGCTGGTGGAGCAACAAATATTTGTGGGTCGGCATTTTGATCGAACTGCTGGGCATCGTCGTCATGGTGCAGATCCCCTTCCTGGCTCGCATCTTCAATCACGCCCCCCTGCCCGCCTGGATGTGGCTGGGGCTGGGCGCAAACGCGCTTGTGTTATATTCGGTGGAGTGGATTCGCAAGGCCATCATGCGCGGGCTGCGGAGCCTGCGCAACGGCAAGGCTTCCACACTCCCCCTTCAGGAGGTTCAGCAATGAAAATCATCATCATGGGTTGCGGGCGGGTCGGTTTGCAAGTGAGTCTTTTGCTGATCAGGCAGGGGCACGAGGTCACTGTGATCGATCACGACGCCAACGCCCTGGCGCGCCTGGGCGCGGATTTCAAAGGACGGGTCGTGCGTGGGGTCGGCTTCGACCGCAGTGTGCTGATCGAAGCGGGCGTGGAAACCGCCGAGGGCTTCGTGGCGGCCAGTTCCTCGGACAACGCCAACATCGTCGCGGCGCGCATCGCCCGCAACATCTTCCGCGTGCCGCGGGTGGTGGCGCGGCTGTACGATCCCGTGCGCGCGGAGGTCTACCACCGCCTGGGGTTGACCACCATCTCCAGCACCGCCTGGGGCGCGGAGCGTATCGTGGAAGTGGTCACGCACACCGACCTGGACGCGCTGCAAGTCTTCCCCGACGGCGGGACAACCCTGATACGGGTCGAGTCCCCCGCGCGTTTGAGCGGTCATCGCGTGGCGCAGTTGAATGTCCCGGGCGAGGTGCTGGTCACGGCCATCACCCGCAATGACCACACCTTCATCCCCGTCTCGGGCGCGGAATTCCAGGATGGGGACGTGCTCTATCTGGCGGTCATCCCTTCGGCCATGCAAAGGCTGGAGGAATTGCTCGGCCTGGAAAGGATGTAGCCATGTTTGTGATTGTCGTTGGCGGCGGGAACACGGGTTCCCAACTGGCAAAATTCCTGATCGAGGCGGGACACACGGTGCGCGTCATCGATGAGCGCCCGTCCATCCTCGAAAAACTGACCAGGGAGCTTCCGGCCGATTCGATCCTCAACGGGGACGGCAGCTCGCCGACCGTGCTCGAAAAGGCGGGCATCGCCCAGGCGCAGGTGCTGGCCGCGGTCACAGGCTCGGACGAGACCAACCTGGTCATCACCTCGCTCGCCAAGTTCGAATTCAACGTGCAGCGCGTGATCGCCCGCATCAACAACTCCAAAAACGCCTGGCTCTTCACCCCCGAGATGGGCGTGGATGTCTCGCTCAACCAGGCCGAGATCCTGGCCCGCCTGAGCGCCGAGGAAATGTCGTTGGGCGACATGATGACCATGCTCAAGATCCGCCGCGGGCAATACTCCATCGTGGAGGAAAAAATCTTTGCGAACGCAAAGGCCGTGGGCATCGCCATCAAAGACCTGGCCCTGCCCGAAAATTGCATCATCTCGGGCATCCTGCGCGACGGCAAGATGGTGCTGCCGCGCGGCACGACCGTGCTCGAAGCGGGCGACGAAGTCCTCGCCCTGGTGGATGATCACGCGCGGCAAATCCTGGCCCGCCTGTTGGGCCGCCCCGACGGAAGTTGACTCCTCCCCGGTATCAACCTTTTCTATGGCCGGTCATAACCGTATGATGGAACGGAAATGACCCTTGTTACTTGGAAAGCGCCTGCCCGGATCGTATGCTTAAGGTGAGGTTGATATTGGTTAAACCTCTGGCAGCAATCACAAGAAAGGAGGATGCCATGGCCGTAACATTATTCTTTGGCTTGCTGGCGGGGGGGCTGCTGGGAATGTCCGTACGCGACCAGCGCACGCCGCTGTGCTGTTTCATGATGAAGAAGCACCCGACCTTTACAAAATCCCTGGGGCTGGTTTTGCTGGCCGGGTTGATCCTCGTCCCGTCCCTGGCCTTGAGCGGGGCTATCACCATCAGCGCGACCCCGTTTTTCTGGGGCGGCATGGTAGCTTGCAGTTTCATCTTCGGCTTCTTCACGGCCAGTTGCGTCTGCACACCCGAGCCGCAGGGATCGTAACCCCTCTTTTCCACGCGCGCACTCCCTGCCTTGCAGGATGAATGAACGCTGGCGCGTCCCATCGCCAATCGATGGGACGCGCCAGTTTTTGCTGACTCCACAAGTTCGACTTGCAGGCGATGATTGTGGACAATAGCGCGCAAACCGCCTACTTGCACAATTCGAACAGGTCCGCGTTCTCGCTGTCGTGGATGAAACCCCAATACACATCGCGGGGGCGGTGCGGGGCGGCGCTGCGTTTGCGCACCATGTAGGTCGTCCGCTCCAGGGTCAATCCATCCACCTCAACGATACGGATGCGCCCCAGGTCATTCAAAAACCGGCAGGCCAGCGAGGAGACGAACGAGATGCCATAGCCGCCCGCCACCAGTTCGAGTACCGCTTCGGCGTTGCCCACCTCCATGAAAACGTCGAGATCATCGAGACCGATATCGAAGGTCGACAGCCCTTCCAGCATGACCCGCCGTGTCCCCGAGGATTCCTCGCGCAGGATGAGCGGCTCTCCCACAATCTCGGCAGCCTCGATCGATTCCATCGCCGCCCAGGGATGGTCTTTCGGCGCAATCAGGCAAATCCTGTCGCGGAAAAATACCTGGGTGTCCAAGCTTGGGTCGTCCACTTCCGAACTGATGATGCCGAGGTGCGCCTCCCCATCCAGCAAGTTCAAGGCCACGTGTTTGGGACTGCATCCCAAGATCCGAATGCTCACGCCCGGGTAGCGCCGCCGAAAACGGGCGGACATGGCCGGCAGGATGTATTTTCCTGCCGTGCAGCTGCAAGCAATACCCAGGCTGCCGGCGAATTCGGCCTGCACCGAATGGACCGAAGCCATCATCTCCTTAAGGTCGTGCATGTCGTGCATCAGGCGGCGCGCCCAGGGCATCAGCAATCGTCCCGCCTCGGTCAATTTCAAGCCGCTGTTGGTGCGGATGAACAACCTGACCTCCAGTTCCTGTTCCAGCAGTTTGATCTGGTGACTGACCGCAGGCTGGCTGAGGTGCAATTGTTTGGCCGCCTCGGAGAAATTCTCGGCTTCCGCGGCACATAGAAAGGTCTCGATCTTGCGAATATCGATCATGCCTGCTCCAGCGGGGGTTGGAAGAAAATCCCGCTACTTTCATTATAGAGAGAAACGAGGCTCATTTCAACCTGCCCGCAAACAAAACGGGATGCACCACCAGCGCATCCCGTTCCACACTCATTTCATCGGCTCGCGGAAATCGTAGATCCCCTCGCGAAGCTCCCACCTGCTCCCGCAGCCCGGACATTTCAGGCTGCCCGCGCCGTCCTCCAAGTCCGTGCCGCCGCATTGCGGACACTTGAAGAAACCGCCCGTCGAAGGCGTTCCGCCCTGCCTCACGGCCCGCGCGAACACTGACGGAGTCCACTGCCACCAGGCCCCCGTCCACTGCAAGAGCGCGTCGAAGGAGACCAGGATGCCCGTCGGGACCACGCGCTTCAACAATCCCATGCGGAAATGCGAAAGCGTCAACATGCGCTCGATCTTGAATCCCAGTTCGCCCAGCCATTGGCGCACGGCGCGCGGATGGAAGTCGAAGTTCAACTCCACGAATTCCACCGGCTCCAGCGTGAACGGACTCCACGTCTGTTTGCCCAGCCAGTAGCGCAGGATGGACTTGAGGTGTAATTTGTTTGCAAATTCCAGGATGAACACGCCGCCAGGCTGCATTGCGTTCCGCACCTGGGCCAGCGCCCTGGGCGCATCCGCCATGTGGTGCAGCACGCGGATCATGGTCGCACCATCGAACAGACCGTCGACGAAGGGCAGGCGGTAGACATCCGCCGCCACGTAAATGTACTTGTCCGAGACACCCAGCCGCTGCCGGGCCTGTTCCAGTTGCGTGCGGGAATAATCCAGCACCACGATGCGCTCGAAACCCGCATAACGCGGCGTATTGCGTCCCGCGCCCGCGCCCAGTTCGAGCATCAACGTTCCGCCCGCGGGGAGCAGGCGCTTCAGCGCAATCGCTTCGGTGCGGTCTTCGTACTGGCGGCCGCCCTGGTCCCAAAACGAGGTTTGGTAATCAGAACCTTCGTAACTGCAAACAGGAGGATGAGTCATGAGATCGGTTATCAGTGAGCAGTTATCAGTGAGCAGTGCGGTCACTGTTTACTGATTCCTGCCTGCTGCTAATGTCCGTTGAATCCGCGCCCGATGGCGCGATAGGTGAAGCCCATCGCCCGCAGGTGATTCGGGTCGTAGATGTTGCGCCCGTCGAAGATGACCGGCGACTTGAGCAGACCCTTGAGCTTTTCGAGATCGAGCTGCTTGAACTCGTTCCACTCGGTGACTACGATCAACGCATCGCAACCCTCGGCCAGGGCATACGGGTCGTCGACCAGTTCCACCGCAGGCAGGATCGGGCGGGCCACTTCCATCGACACGGGATCGTAGCCGCGCACCTTGGCGCCCGCTTCGATCAACTCGGTGGCAATGTCGATGGACGGCGCGTCGCGCATGTCGTCAGTGTTGGGCTTGAAGGCCAGGCCAAGCAGGCCCACGGTCTTGCCCTTGAGCGAGCCGCCCAGCATTTCTTCGGTGCGGCGGACAGCCGCCGTGCGGCGATCGTAGTTCACGTCCATGACCGCATTCAGGATCAGCGGTTCGAGGCCCTTCTCCTTGGCCATGAAGGCCAGCGCCTCCACATCCTTGGGGAAGCACGAGCCGCCCCAACCCAGGCCCGCATCCAGGAAATGCCGTCCAATGCGCGCATCGTAGCCCATGCCGGCCGCCACTTCCTTCACATCCGCGCCAACCTTTTCGCACAGGTCCGCCAGTTCATTGATGAAGGAAATTTTGGTGGCCAGGAAGGCATTGCTGGCGTACTTGATCATTTCCGCGGTGCGCAAGTCGGTGATGACGATGGGCGCGCGCAGGGGCAGGTGCAGTTGGGCCACCTTGTTGGCAGCGTCGCGGTCGAGCGAACCGATCACCGTGCGGTGCGGATTCATGAAATCGCCGATGGCCGAACCTTCGCGCAGGAACTCGGGGCAGGATACCACCGCAAATTCCGTCGGCTTGGGCTGTGCGCCCTTCACGATGTCGGCCACCCAATCCCCCGTTCCAATCGGCACGGTGGATTTGTTGATGATGACCAGCGGCGCGGTCATGTTCTCGGCAATCGAGGTCGCCGCGGCGGCCACATATTGCAGGTCTGCCTCGCCATTTACGCCTGAGGGAGTGCCCACCGCAATGAAGGCGTACTCACAGCCTTCCAGCGCTTCCTTGTATGAGGTGGTGAACGAAAGCCGCCCCGCCTTCACGTTGCGCTTGACCAGTTCATCCAGGCCAGGCTCGTAGATGGGCATGATGCCCTTCTTCAAATTCTCGACGCGCTTCTCGTTGACATCCAGGGCCACCACGCGGTTGCCCAGGTCGGCAAAACATGCGCCCGTCACGATGCCAACATACCCGACGCCGATCACACAAATCTGTTTCATTCTCGATTTCCTTTTATTAGTGATTTTTTACACAATTTGAATTTAATATACCACATCAACCCCGCGCTTGTTTCGCGCGCGCCATCAACCGGTTGACCGCGGCCAGCAGAGCCGTAAAATCGATGGGTTTGGCAATGTACTCGTCGCAGCCCGCCTCGATGGCGCGCATACGGTCGATGGGCATGGTGCGCGCCGTGACCGCCACGATCGGGAGTTTCGCCGTTCTTTCGTTTTCCCTGATCTTGCGAGTCACATCCCAGCCATCCATGATCGGCAGGGCCAGGTCCACCAGCACGAGATCGGGAACCTGCTTGATGGCAGCCTGCAAGCCCTCAGGCCCCGTCATTGCCAGGAACGTATCGTACCCATCGCGCTCCAGGAAAAAGCGAATCAACTCGTGGTTGTCCATATTGTCTTCGATGATGAGAATGCGGCCTTTGCTCATGGTCTTTCGCCAAATATACTACGGCTTCCAGCATCGGGCAATGACGTATAATCTTTATTATGCGCCTATTATTCGTGGCCGACGGCCGCTCCCCCATCACCCAAAACTGGATCCGCCATTTCGTCGAACGCGGCGATGAAGTCCACCTCGTATCCACTTTCCACTGGACGCTGGATTTTCCCGTCAGTGGATTGACCGTCCTGCCCGTGGCCTTTAGCGGGATGAAAAAGCCGACGGGCGCCCCCGCCCCCTCCTCCGCGCGGACCCTGGGCCTGCGTACCGTTATCAGGCAGTGGCTTGGTCCCCTGACCATTCCCCGCGCCGCCCGTTCGCTGCGCATCCTCCTCGAACGCATCCAACCCGACCTGGTACATGCCCTGCGGATTCCGTACGAGGGCATGTTGGCCGCCGAGGCCTACGCAGGCACCCCGTTGGTGGTCTCGGTCTGGGGCAACGACTTCACCCTGCACGCCCCCTCGACACCGCTGATGCATCACTACACGCAATGGACATTGAAGGTAGCCGACGCCCTGCACGCCGACTGCCGGCGCGACATCCGTCTGGGCGGTCAGTTTGGCTTTGACATGGACAGGCCGACCCTGGTCACGCCTGGCAACGGCGGCATCCGCACCGAGGTCTTTCACCCACCGCAATTGCCAGCGCCCGATCCCATCGTGGTCAACCCGCGCGGATTCCGCGCCTACGTTCACAACGAAGCCTTTTTCAGGTCCATCCCGCTGGTGCTCGAAAAACATCCAAATGCGCGCTTCGTGTGTTCCAGCATGGCGGGTGAGTCCCAGGCCATGCAATGGATCGAAGAGTTGGGCATCCAGCACGCCGTGACCTTGAACCCGCCCATGCCGCATGTCCGAATGGCGGAAGTCTTCCGCGCGGCGCAGGTGGTCGTCTCGCCCAGTTTCCACGATGGCACGCCCAATTCGCTACTCGAAGGCATGGCCTGCGGCTGCTTCCCCGTGGCGGGCGATCTCGAGTCCATCCGCGAATGGATTACCCACGGCAAAAACGGACTGCTGGTCGATTCGTCCAGTCCGCGCGCAATTGCAGACGGCATCCTGTCTGCCCTGGAAAGCAAAAACCTGCGGGAGCAGGCCGCAGGTCTGAATGCCGAAATCATCGCCGCCCGCGCCGATTACCAGAACTGCATGGCGCAGGTCGAAGCATTCTATCAAAAAGTCATCGGGGCGCAGTAAACCACCCCAACGCGCTATCCCTCGCGCGGGGCGCGCAGCGCATCGAGTCGACGGCGCAACTCAATGCGGCGCTCGTCCGCCGCGGAACGGATCTGGCTGGCGAAACTTTCACCGCGCTGGCGGATCTCTCCGCGCAGTTCCTCGCCCGATTCGGGCGTGAGCAGCAGGGCAATCGTCGAGCCGACCAGGGCGCCGACGAAAACGCCGATCAAAAAGCCGAACATTCTACGCATGGGTTCCTCCGTGAATTGTCAGGGCCTCTTCGCCCGGAATGCATGGTGTGAGCAGGATTTTATTATAGGCGAAAACGGACTTTTGTGGAATAATCTGACCTGCCACGTGTATCAGCAAACGAACGCGATGGCAACATCCCATCCAACGCCAGCGCATACCAGGGGGCGGCGCTCCAGCGGACTCTACCTTGATCGGAGGGTACCCCCCATGTCCACCCCTGCTCCTGTTTTCACCCCTGCGCCCGCGCGCAAAAAGGTCACCACACTCACGTTCCGCCAAAGAAAGGAACGCGGCGAACCGATCAGCATGTTGACGGCCTACGATTATCCCACCGCCCTGATCATGGACCGGGCGGGCGTGGATGCCATCCTGGTCGGCGATTCGCTGGCCATGGTGGTGCTCGGCTATGAAAACACCCTGCCCGTCAGCATGGACGAAATGCTGCACCACGCCCGCGCCGTGGCGCGCGGCGCCAAATCGGCCCTGCTGGTCGGCGATATGCCGTTCATGTCGTACCAGGTTTCCGTGGAGGAGGCCGTGCGCAACGCGGGCCGCTTCCTCAAGGAGGCGGGCATGGACGCGGTCAAACTCGAAGGCGGGCGCGAACGCGTCGACGCGGTGCGCGCCATCGGCAGCGCGGGCATCCCTGTCATGGGCCACATCGGCCTGACGCCGCAATCGGTGCATCAACTGGGCGGATTCCGCGCGCAGGGCAGGACCGCCCAGGCCGCCAAACGCCTGCTCGAAGATGCGCACATCCTGGAGGAGGCGGGCTGTTTCAGCCTGGTGCTGGAATCGGTGCCCGCGCGGCTGGCGAGCCTGATCTCCGCGCGCCTCTCCATTCCCACCATCGGCATTGGCGCGGGCGCGGGCTGCGACGGTCAGGTGCTGGTTACGCACGACCTGCTGGGCCTGTTCGAGCGCTTCACCCCCAAATTCGTCAGGCAATACGCCAGCCTGCACAACGACATGGCGCAGGCCTTCGGCCAGTACATTGCAGACGTGCAAGCCCGCGCCTTCCCCGCCGCTGAACACACGGTCGAAATGGCCGACGCGGAATGGGACGCGCTGTTGAACGAGTTGTAAGCGTATGGAAATCCTGATCGTCGGCACGGGCGCGCTGGCCTCGCTCTTCGCGGCGCGGCTGGGCCTGGCGGGACAGACCGTATCCATGCTGGGGACCTGGCAGGCCGGCCTCGAAGCCCTGCGCAGCCAGGGCGCGCGGCTGGTTGGCGCGGACGGTTCTGAACAGGCAGTTCCCGTTCACGCCACAGCAGATCCCGCCGAATTGCGCGGCGCGCGTTTCGCCCTGGTGCTGGTCAAGGCCTGGCAGACGGAGCGCGCCGCGCGTCAATTGGCCGAATGCCTGGCAGGCGACGGACTGGCCCTCAGCCTGCAAAATGGATTGGGCAACCGCGAGATCCTGGCGCGGGAACTGGGACCCGGGCGCGCCGCCCTGGGCGTAACCACCACGGGAGCCACCCTGCTGGGCCCCGGACTGGCGCGGCCGGGCGGGGAGGGGAAAACCTCCCTCGAACGGAAGCAGGCCCTCGCTCCGCTGGCAGGGGCGCTGGGGGCCGCCCATTTCCACGTCGAGACCGTCCCAGACGCCGAGTCGCTCGCCTGGGGCAAGCTGGTCGTCAACGCCGCCATCAATCCCCTGACCGCCATCCTGCGCATCCCCAACGGTGAATTGCTCCAACATCCCCCTGCGCGCAAGTTGATGGGCGGGCTGGCCCGCGAGGTGGCAGCCGTGGCGGCAGCCGAGGGCATCCGCCTGCCCTTTGCGAATCCCGCCCAGGCCGCAGAGGAGGTGGCGCGCCAGACCGCCGCCAACCACTCCTCGATGCTCCAGGACCTGCTGCGCGGCGCGCCGACCGAGATCGACGCCATCTGCGGCGCAGTGGTGGAACGCGCCCAAACACACGGAACGGCGGTTCCCATCAACCGCGCCTGCTGGCGGCTGGTGCGGGCGCTGGCAGGAAAGCCTTGAAATCGTTCAGCCTTTCTTCACATTTTGCATGGACTGGCGGATTCATCCCGTGATAAGATAGCGGCACTCTGCGTTTGGAGGCTTCAATGCGTACCTGGATCATCCTGTTTACCCTGGCCCTCGTCCTGGCGGTCGCTTCCCCGGCTGCCGCCCAGAACGATGTGCATATCGCAACTTTAAGCGTCAAATTGTGGCCGGAGTACGACCGTCCCACCATGCTGGTCATCTATGATTTCAAACTGGCCGAAGACACGCCCCTGCCGGTCAATGTCACCTTCCGAATTCCGCTGGGGGTCAATGTGATTGCTGTGGCGGCTGACGAAAACGGGAATCTGGTCAACACCGAATTCAGTGGGCCGGTCGTGGCCGGCACCTGGGAGGAGATCACCATCCCGGTGACGCAGCACACCACCTACCATTTCGAATATTATGCTTCCATCATCCGCACCGAAAACCAGCGGCGATACAGTTTTCTGTGGAACGGCGAGTATGCCTTGGACCTGCTGAACATCAGCGTACAGCAGCCGCCCACCGCCGTCGCGCTGACAGGCGTGCCTGCGCTCAAAGCCTCCCAGGAAACCGACGGCCTGACCTATCACAACCTGACAACCAGCAGCCTGCCCGCCGGCCAGCCTTTCGAACTCGTGCTGGAATACGACAAGAACGACGACAAGCTGACCGTGCCCGATGCAGCCATCCAACCCTCGGAAACGCTGGATGCAGACACCACGGGTCGCGTATCCCTGTCCAATTACATCCCCTACCTGATCGGCGGGCTGGGGGTCGTGCTGGTCGCCAGCGGGCTGGGATATTATTTTCTGTTTGCGCAGCGCGCGCCCTCCCATGAAACTTCGCAACACCGCAAACGTCGGGCGGCCGCCACACAAGGGGCTGGCAGTGTGGTGTATTGCTCGCAGTGCGGTGAACGCGCTCATGCCGGTGACCGCTTCTGCCGGGTGTGCGGCACACGACTGCGGCATGAAGGGTGACCCAGCCTGGTAGCCTGCTCCAACAATCGTATCCAAGGTCCGCAGCGCAAGGTCTCTTGCGCTGCGGCATTTAATGACTCGCTCTACGCAACAACGTCTGATTCTCCCTGCAAGCACTTGTCGCGCGCAGCGCCAATGTGGAACATCGGTTGATTTCCACGGCGGCCCCTCAGCGGTGGCGGAGACCAGGCAAGCGCACCCGGTTTACACAGGAGCCGGGGATTTTTCGCGCGCCAGAACCCTGAAAGCAATAATAAGGAATAATTATGTCCATCTCGTGGGTACAAAAATAACTGCGGCGATTCTGCGGGAAATTGTCATTTTTTGGATGACATTTAGTGGAATTGATAATGACAGGTTTCACTTGTTATTATAAAGAAATATATGTACTCTTGAATATGTTTAAAGTCCGCTACAGTTCAGCCAACCTTACGAAGATGGGGTTGCGCCCACAAAACGGCTGGTGTTCTTTTTCACAGCAACAAACCTGGGTACAGCGACAACCTTCGCCAGGCTGAATTGTTACCAAAACTCTTAATATTTGGAGAATGCCTCATGGCAAAAACATCCCTGCCCTTCCCCAAAAGCCTGGCACTGCTGGCGGGTGTGATCGTCATTGCGTTGTTTGCATTCCTGGTTCCCGGTCCGAACCAGGAGGCCAATGCCGCTGCCGGCAACCAGGCCGCCGAAACCTGCAAAACCTGTCACAAGGCCATGTATGAGTTGTGGAGCATCAGCAAACACGGCTCTGTGCCGATCGATTGCGAAACCTGCCACCGCCTGGAGGGGGCAGGAAGCCACCCTGAAGCGGCTTACTCGACCCCCAACCAGGCGCTCACCTGCGACACCTGCCATGCCGACAAGGCAGAGGCTTGGAAAGCCAGCCGCCACGGCGAAATCGACCTCGGCTGCGCCTCCTGCCATGAAGTCCACTCCCAAAAAATGAAGGTATTGGACGACAACCAGTTGATCTGCGCCAACTGCCACAAGGAGCAGTTCGAGGTCGCCCACGATTCGACCCACGGCGCGGCGGGGCTGTCCTGCGAAAACTGTCACCTGGGCGAGTTCAGCGATCACAGCTTCAAAGCCAACATCACTTCCTGCCAGGCCTGCCACGCCGACCTGCACGAAGCCGACAGCCTGATTGCGGCCGGCGTGAAGGTCGAGCCGGTCGTCCCGGCGGACCCCGCAGCCGCTCCCGAGGCGACAGTTGAACCCGTTCCCGCTGAAGCAGAAGCGGAACCCGCCTCCGATGGCGGGGTGCATCTTCCGTCCTGGCTGCTGCTGGCGGCCGGTCTGTTGTTGGGCGGTGTGCTCAGTTGGGTGATCTTCGGACGGGACCCCGGCACCCCCACCCCGGAAAACTGACCTTAGAAACGATATAGAGGCCCAATGAACCATCCAAACGAGACTCCTCCCGAACAGGGAGAACAGAAGATCGCCCGCCGTGACCTGTTGAAGGTCGGCGGCGCGCTTTTGGGAGCCGGCGGGCTGGCCCAGTTCTTCAGCCTGGGTTCCCTGGCTGTGAACAATAAGTCGGAAGGCCATGAGGGAAGCGGCCCCAAGTGGGGCATGTTGATCGATATCAACAAGTGCATCGGCTGCAATTATTGCACCTATGCCTGCCAGGCAGTCAACAACCTGGCCGACGACATGCTCTACAACGTGGTGACCACGGAGACCACCCAGAACGACACCGAGTTCTTTCTCTCGCGCCCCTGTATGCAGTGCGAAGAAGCCCCCTGCGTGCATGTCTGCCCGGTCCAGGCCACCTACTATCGGCCCGACGGCATCGTGGCCATGGATTACACCCGCTGCATCGGCTGCCGGTATTGCCAGGTGGCCTGCCCGTATGGCGCGCGCGTTTTCAACTGGCGCGACCCCATCGAGACCAGTCCCAAGTCGCCCGATTTCGGCACCCAGGAAGTGGAAAACCGCCCGCGCGGCGTGGTGGAAAAATGCCACTTCTGCTCACACCGCATCGACGCCAGCGTGGAGCGCGGCCTGGTGCCCGGCGTGGACACTGCCGCCACCCCGGCCTGTGTCGTCGCCTGCCCGACCGGCGCGCGTGTCTTCGGCGACCTGAACGACCCCGCCAGTCCCATATCCCATGCCCGCAGCGAAGCCCGAGTCACCCTGCGCCTGCGGGAGGAACTGAGTACCGAACCGCGCGTGTACTACGTCCCGCCCGACACCCATTCGCGCACGCCCTTCACCAATGGCGGGGAGGAATAAGCCATGCTGCCCAATATTCATTGCCCCACCATCCGCATCGGCAAGCGCTCGATGATCGTCTTTCCCTACTGGATCGGCCTGCTGGTCCTGGGCATCCTCTTTGGCCTGGTGGGCGCGTTCGTCGTGCTGCGCGACGGCCTGCAAGTGACCGGCCTCTCCAACCAGGTGCCCTGGGGTCTGTGGATCTCCATCGACCTGTCCTCCATCGCCATGGGCGGCAGCGCCTTCGTCTTTGGCGTGATCGTGTACATCCTGCGCATCAAACGCTTCGAGGCCATCGGGAAGCTGGCCGTGCTGTTGGGCTTCCTGGGCTACTCGACGGCGGGCATGATCCTGCTGTTCGACCTGGGCCAACCCCTGCGCTTCTGGCACCCGGTCGTCTTCTGGCAGCCGCACTCCCTGCTGTGGGAAGTAACCATGTGCGTTGTGCTCTACCTGAGCGTGCTGATGGCCGAACTTCTGCCCATCGTGCTGGAGCATCCCGCCTTTCACACCCACCCCCTGCTGACCCGCAACCGCGCGCTGGGCAACCTGATGAACTTCGTGCATAAGTTTGCGCACTGGCTGCACAGCATGGGACCCGTCCTGGCTGTGGCTGGACTGACCCTGTCCCTGCTCCACCAGGCCTCCCTGGGCGCCACTTACTCGGTGCTGGCCGGGCGCGGCGTTTGGTTCAACCAAAGCGCCCCGGTGCAGTTCGTCTTCTCGGCCATGAGCGGCGGCATCGCCCTGCTCTTCATGACAGGCGTCTTCGTCTTCCGCGTCATGCGGCCCGGTTCCGTCAGCGACGAGGCCCTGTTGGACGTGGCACGCGTCGCGGGCGGCATCACCCTGTTATTGACCTATCTGCGCGTGTGGGATTGGGCCGTCACCAACTACTACAGCTTCGACCGCGAAATCGCCCTGCAAACGGAAGTGCTCAATCACATTGCGCCCTACACCCTCACCTTCTGGCTGGGACAGGCGCTCCTGCCCGTGATTGCAGGCTCCATCCTGATGGCGGCGAAAAAGATCCGCAACTTCCGCTTCCTGATGGCCACGGCCATCATCCCGATCTTCGCCGCCGTGCTGACGCGCTGGAACTATAACTTCGCGGGGCTGATCGCCTCGATTTCCTACGATCCCTTCACGCCCGGCGTAATCCTCAACTCCTACACGCCAACCTGGGTCGAGTTCTCGGTCGGCACCCTGGTGATCTGCTATTGGCTGCTGGCTTTCAGCCTGGCGGCGCGTTACCTGCCGTTCCATCCAGCCGCGATAGGACAACATCACTAATCTCTTTCTCGAGACGAGGGGAACTCCCATCGGTTAAAAAGGACCCCGCTGATATTCAGCGGGGTCCTTTTTAACCTGCCAAGCGCGCTCCCCCATATCCTTCAACTATTTCTCGGGCGCCCCATCGTTGATCCACTGTATGAGCAGGTCCAATTCCTCGGCGGTGAGGTTCACAAAGTGTTTTTGACTTTGAACCTTCACCAGCAGGCTGTTGGCCGGGTCATTCGGCGCAATGACTGCGCCGTTCTGGCCGCCCTGCATCAGGGTCGCGTAGGTGGTCAGGTTTAGGCCGGCGGTGGCAGACGAGCCGTGGCAGGCCCCGCACTTGGTGGTAAACAAGGGAGCGAGCACGGCCTCGTAGGTCAGCGGTCCGGCCGCGTCGACAGCTGGAACCGTCGGGGGCGGGGTGGGAATCTGCTCCTTCAACACCTCCCGCAAGGCAGGGGCATCGAATCCCGCAAAGGTAAAGGCGCTGCCGTGGCAGGCGCTGTTCGAGCAGAAGGAAGTATTGCTCGTGCCACCCATATCTTCGGTGGTGTGACACTGGGTGCAGGTTTCATTGATGGACTGGTTATGCAGGCTGATCCAGTTCGGGTTCAGGTGCGTCTCCGGCTCGATCCCGCCGCTGTTGATCTCGATCTTTGTCACCAGGTCCCTTGGCCCGCTCACCACCGGGATCGAATGGCACAAATTGCATTCGAGACGCACGGCCTGGTTATTCGCGTCCAGGTGCTTGCCGTCGTGACAGCGGAAACAGCCCGGGGAATTGATGTGCCCGAGGTTGTTCGGGTGGGTCGTCCAATCGATTTTTTGATCGGGGAACACAGTGTCCAAATAGATGGCCTGTATTTGGGCGATGGCCGAGTCGATTGCCTCTGCGTGGCTTCCGTCGTAAAAATCGGGGTAATAGGTCTGATAGTAATTTTCGAGGCCCGCAATGGCGATCAAGCCCTGGGATTGGGAGGTGTAGCTGGCGCTGAGCACCTCCACGCCCTTGGTGCGGATGTCCGGAATGGAGGGATCGATCAACCTGCGCGCCAGGGCCTCATCCATCGAGTCGGACGGATATTTGAACTCGTGCGTGACGCGGTTGTGGCAGGTCACGCAGTCGATTTCCTGCAACTGGCCGGCTTCGATTTTTGAAGCGTCGAAGCCCGACTCGACATCCACGTAATCGGTCGTCGTGCCATCCTCGTTGTGGACACGCACAAAGGGGATTTCCTGGTCCAGTTCGTCGGTGGCAAAATACTCGACTTTGTTGGCGATGTGCCAGTGAATTCCACGCCCCAATCCCTCGCGTTTGGCGCCCCCGCCGGTTTTGAGAATCAGGTAGGTTGTTTCCAGGGTGTTTTCGGTATCGCTGCCAAAGTGGGTGATGGCGCGCAGGCTGTCGCCGGAAAAGGTTTCGGGCTGGTGGCACTTTTCACAGGTGTTGCGGGCGGGCTGCAAGGCCGAGGCGCGAATGGGATATTCATAGAGCTTAAAAATCGTGTACCAGGTCTCCTTGAGTCCCTGTGTCTTGCGCAGCATCTGGTCGGGCAGGGAGGCGCGGCCGATGTGACACTCTTCGCAGGTGACATTGGCATGGGGGGACTTCAAGTAAACGGTGTTCTGCGGCGGCATGGTATGGCAGGTGGTGCCGCAGAATTGCGGAGAATTGGTGTATTCCCAGCCGTACACGCCCAGGCTGAAAACCAGGACACCAATCACCCCCAGTGTGATGATGGGCAGGAGGAACATCCAACGCGGGGAATCCGGCGCGGGGAAAAAAAAGGCTTTGAGCCGTCGCAAAATTTCGGCCATGAATGTTTTCACGGGGCCTCCTCTCTGGATGATTTTTAGTTTATTGAAAAAGGTCGACCAGCAACAGCGACATACATCATAATCTGGACAACAAGAGGCGAATTACACCTGGAGGGAAAGAAAACAGGGCCACCGGTCGGCGGCCCTGTTTGGAATGCCGAGTTACTTGCGCAACAGATTACTGCAAGGCTGCGAGAGCGTGCTCGATCAACGCCTTGAAGTAGGTCGGATTGTGGATGCCATCGCTGCCATCTTCGTGGACCAGGTTGTAGATAAACAGCGCCTGGGCGGGGCCTGCATCGTAGCTGCCGACGACCGTGCTGTACGTGCCGTCGCCATTATCTTTGATCATGCCCTTGTCCAGCAGTGCGGCTTCGAGAGCCTTGTAGTCTTCCTCGAAAGCATCGATGAAGCCGTTGACGTTGAAGTCTTCGGCATCGGCATGGCAGGCCACGCAGGTCGAAAGCTGCGGTTCGAAGCCGTGGGCATCGCTTTCACCCATGTGGCAGCCTACACAGGTGTTTTCCACCATGCTGTAGTGAGCGCCGGGCTTGCCTTCCACACCAAAGTCGCCAAGCCCCATCAGCGTATCGACCTGGACGCTGTAGTGGGTATTGAAGCGTATGTTGGCGGCGTACTTGGTGGCATCGTTCTTGTCGACGAAGTTGGCCATGTAGCGGCGGGCCTGGTGGCAGTTGGCGCACAGGTTGCCGGAGCCGCCGTCGAAGGTCGCGCCGCTGGTGACCAGGGCCACCGGGGCCACGGTTTCGAGCGCCCAGTCTTCACCCGTGTAGCTCACGTGGATCTGGTGGCAGGTGCGGCAGTCCTGGTGGGTCGGGTTGGCATCGCCACTCTCGAGCTGGCTGAAGTTCTTGCCTTCAGCCACGGCAGTGCTGAACGCGGCGCCGGAATGGCAGAACGCGCAACTCTTGTTGCCGCCTTCTTCCACGAAAGCGGTGCCAGAGCCATGACCGGACACTGACCAGGGGGCCTTTTTGCCAGAGATGATGGCGGTGTCGTTGTGACACTCTGTACAGGTCAGTTGGGACATATCCGCATCCGCACCAGCAGGGCCAGCGGGACCTTCAGGGCCAGCCGGGCCAGCGGGACCAGCGGGGCCTTCCGGGCCTGCGGGGCCAGCGCAAGCCGACAGGGCGACGGCTACAAGAACCAACGTGCCGAGCAAAACGAGCCATTTCTTGGTAAACATTCTTTGCATTCTCCTTTGCTTGGGTTTACAAGGGCGTCTCCTGGCGCCTCTTGCGGCTACTACTGAATGGGTGTTACTTCCCAATCATTGGGTAGTATACTCCATATTGTGACTTGCCGTCACCTTAAAAACAAGTTAATTTGCCACAAAAGAAATGTGATTTATGTCACATCATGAGCATAATAAAAACCACGCTCCCCCTGCGTCCCAGGAAAGTGTTTCTGAAGTCCAAACGTTTTATTTTGTACACGGATTCCACGGAAAACACGGATAAGAACAGATCTTTTTTTTAAGTTTTTTCCGTGAAGCTCGGTGTAATCCGTATTGTCTGTACAAAAAAGCAACTGCTCCACACCCGGCAAAGTAGGAAAAGCCCTGTCATCCCTCCCGGGTATACTGTACAATAAAGGGAAAGGAATGAACGGTTTGGACCTGACACAGTGGTTATTCCTGGTTTTTTTCATCTATGGCCTGGCCTTTTTTGCCATGGGGATCGCCATGGCATTGGAATCGGGGCGGCGGCTGGCGCTGGCAGACACGCGCGCCTTGCGTCCCCTGGCTGCATTTGGCCTGATCCACGGGACACATGAGTGGTTCGAATCCTACCTGCTGCAAGCCCAGTCCGTGGGGACCCCTCTCATGGCCTGGATACCCTGGACCAGGCCGCTTTTCCTAGTCACTTCCTTTAGCTGCCTGTTCCTCTTTGCCTACAACCTCCTGCAGCTGGCATCCTCCCATCCCAGCCAAAGACTGCGCCAGATTATTGGGCTGCTTACCCCATATACGGTGTTCTTCCTGGGCAGCGCTTTCCTGGCCTATCGGACCAGCCCAATTCCCTGGATCGACCTGCTGGACGGACTGGTGCGTTATCTGCTGGCTGTGCCCGCTTCCCTGCTGGCCACCCTGGCCCTGCTCGTCCGCGGGCGGCAGTCCCAGGCGGAGGACCGCCCCGCCCTGGAAAAATATTTCCGCCTGGCCGCCTTGGGTTTTGGAATCTACAGCCTGACGCATTTTTTCGTGCATCCGCTGGAGATGTTCCCCGCCCGCTTCCTCAACGAAGATAGTTTCATTGCCATCGCAGGGCTCCCCATCCAGGTCCTGCGCACAGTGGCCGCCATCGTCATCACCTACAGCTTGCTGAGCGCCACCCAGGCCGTCGAAGAGGAACGCAACCTGCAATTATTTGCCGTGCAACAAGCCCGCCTGCAGGCTCTGCAGCAAAGCGACGAATCGCGCCGCAACCTGCTGCGGCACACCGTCCAGGCGCAGGAGGAGGAACGCGCCCGCGTGGCGCGCGAACTGCACGATGAGACCGCCCAGATTCTCTCGGCGGCCTCCCTGCACCTGGCCGCCCTGCGCATCACCCTCAAACGAAAACCCGAAGCGCTCGCCATCGTGGAACAATTGCAGGACCTCACCCGCCAAATGTCGCAAAGCCTGTACCGCCTGGTGCGCGACCTGCGGCCGGCCCATCTTGATGACCTGGGCCTGATCCCCGCCCTGAACTATCTGCTGGCGGAAACACAGTCCGTCAGCAAGACCGAATTCGACTTTGACGTACAAGGCACTCCGCGCCGGCTGGATTTGTCTGTGGAGACCGTCCTGTTTCGGGTGGCGCAGGAAGCCTCCAGCAACATCGTCCGCCATGCCGGGGCGCGCCGCGCGCACATGCAGCTGTCCTTTGGCGAGAATCATGTCCTTTTAACGGTGGCAGACGAGGGCCAGGGTTTTGATCCCCAGGCCTCTTTTAGTGCGCCGCGCGGTTGGGGCTTGGAAGGGATGCGGGAACGCATCGAATCGGCTGGCGGAACCTTCGCCTTGACATCTGCCATCGGGCAGGGCACCCGTCTGGATGCCATGATCCCGCTGTAAGGAGGAGTTGAACCATGGAAGAAATCACGCTCATGCTGGTGGACGATCACGATGTGGTGCGCACCGGGCTGCGCTCCTACCTGGAAACCCAGCCGCGGATGCGGGTGGTGGCCGAGGCGCGCAACGGGATCGAGGCCCTGCAAGCTCTGCGCGATGTGCGCCCGCAGATTGTGTTGATGGACATTACCATGCCCGGCATGGATGGCCTGGAAGCCACGCGGCGCTTGAAAGCGGAAGCGCCCGAATGCCTGGTGCTGGCCCTGACCGTGCATGAGGATAAGCAATACTTCATGGAAATGCTGGCGGCGGGCGCTTCCGGCTACCTGACCAAGCAGGCGGCGGCCGACGAACTGGTGGCCGCCATCCACGCTGTTGCAGAAGGCCACATTTATCTCCAGCCGGCGCTGGCCCGCTGGCTGCTGGAAGATTACCAGCGGCTGGCGCGGCAGGTGGGCATTCAGCCGCGCGCCCAGGAGGAGACCGCGGGTCATGGGGCGATTGGGCTGGATGTGTTGAGCGCGCGGGAACGCCAGGTGCTCGAACTGGTGGCTCAGGGCAGGAGCAACCTCGAGATCGGCGCAAGGCTGAACCTGAGTCACAAGACCATCGCCAGGCATCGGGAGCGCATCATGTCCAAACTCAACATGCACTCGCGCACCGAACTGGTCAGGTTTGCCATCCGCTCCGGCCTGGCCGCGCTCGAATAGCCCCCAATGGAGTGGGGAATATTTCTCATTGGAGCAAATAACCCAAAACAGGACAGAATAAGGGGTATTTCATGACATCCATCCAGACTCTTCTCAGGGTGGATTAATGTCTTCATGTAAAATGAAGACATTCCAAAATTCGACGCTTGCGCTTCGGAAAACACACCGACACGAATTTCCCACGGGCGGGTTTTCCATTGCGCAAGCCGTTTGGTCTTATCACCCAATGCTTCAATCGTTTTGTCCGGAGGCTCTCCCATGAAAGTCAACAAGTTCCTGATCGGCGGCCTGGTCATCCTGGTGGCGGTGATTTTTCTCATCGTCGCCTCCTCCCAGGCCAATTCCGAATATTTCATGACCATCGATGAATTGAACGCCCAGGCTGCCAACGCCGAGGGCAGGAAACTGCGCGTTTCTGGCGCCATCATCGGCAGTTCGATCCAATATGACGCGGCGACCCTGACCCTCACCTTCGACGTCGCGCACGTGCCAGGCGACAATGCCGAGATCGAGGCGCTGGGCGGTCTGGCCGAGGTGCTGCACCAGGCCGTGATCGACCCCACGCGCAGCCGCATTTCCGTGCTCTATAATGGCCCCAAGCCCGACCTGCTGCGCGACGAGGCCCAGGCCATCATGACCGGCCACATGGGCGAGGACGGCATCTTTTATGCCGAGGAGTTGCTGCTCAAGTGCCCGACCCGCTACGAAGAGGCCGTGCCCGAACAGGCCTCCAACCCATAGGACGGAAAACCTGGCAGGGAAGACCTGTCAGGTTTTTGTATGGAACGAGGAGAAATCATGATCGCAGATTTTGGATATGGAATCTTAGTGGTATCCCTGGTGGTTTCGCTGTACAGTGTGGGCGCGGCGGTGGTGGGCGTAATCAACAAATCGTCGACCCTGGTCGAATCGGCGCGGCGGGGCATGTTGCTCACCTGGCCGCTGATTTCCGTTTCGGCGCTCGCACTGATCTACCTGCTGGTCAATGACCATTACGAGATCAGCTTCGTGTACGAAGTCACCAGCCGCAGCATGCCCACCTATTTGAAGATCACCGCCTGGTGGGGCGGGCAGGCCGGCTCGCTGGTCTTCTGGTCCTGGCTGATGTCGGCCTTCGCCTCGCTGGTCACCCTGCGTAAATGGGACCGCGACCGGGAGTTCCTGCCGTGGGTGATCGTGGTGTCGTCCACCACGCTGGCCTTCTTCCTGCTCATGTCCGTTGCTTTCGAGAATCCGTTTGCGCGCCTGTATCAGACTCCCATCGGCATCGACGCCTACACCCTGGCCCCCGCCGACAGCGTGGTCTTCACCCCCCAGGACGGACGCGGCCTGAATCCGCTCCTGCGTCACCCGGGCATGATCATTCACCCGCCCATGTTGTACCTGGGCTTCGTCTCCTTCGTGATCCCCTTCGCCTTTGCGATGGCTGCCCTCATCACCGGTCGCAGCGACGACCGCTGGATCCGCATCACCCGCCGCTGGACGCTGTGGGCCTGGTTGTTCCTCTCCCTGGGCCTGGTACTGGGCGGACGCTGGGCCTACGACGTGCTGGGCTGGGGCGGCTACTGGGGCTGGGACCCCGTGGAAATCGCGGCCTTCATGCCCTGGCTGACCGGCACCGCCTTCCTGCACTCGGTCATGATCCAGGAGAAGCGCGGCCTGTTCAAGCAGTGGAACATGATCCTGATCATCCTGACCTATGCGCTGGTCATCTTTGGCACCTTCCTGACCCGCTCGGGGGTGCTTTCCTCGGTGCATGCCTTTGCCAGCAGCCCCATCGGTCCTTTCTTCATGACCTTCGTGGCCCTGACGTTGATCGCCTCGCTGGCCCTGCTGATCTGGCGCTGGCCTGAACTAGGCTCCGAGACCGAGATGAAGTCCATGCTCTCGCGCGAGGCGCTGTTCCTGTTGAACAACCTGCTCTTCATGAGCGTGCTGGTGATCTGCTTCGTAGGCGTGATCTACCCGCTGGTCTCCGAGCTGGCGACCGGCTCTAAAGTGACGGTCGGCCCGCCCTGGTACGAATTCAGCACCTCGCCCCTCTTCGCCATGCTGATGTTCCTGATGGCAATCGCGCCGCTTTCCTCGTGGGGACTTTCCTCGCAGGAGAAACTCTCGAACATCAACAAGCCCGTGCTGGGCGGACTCCTGGCCGCACCGGTCGTAGTCTATGCCATTTTCTGGAAACAACTCGACCTCATGATCGGAAGTTGGCCCGGAGTGGTCATCTCGCTGGCCATCGTGCTGGTTGTCCTGACCTTGATGTACCTCTTCCGCAAAACACTCTGGCAGGCCGCGCTGATCGCATCGGCGCTGACGGTCTACCTGGCTTTCACCTACACCTCCAACCTGATTGCCCTGATCGGTTTCTTCCTGATTGCGCTGGTAATCCTCGTCACCCTGCGCGAATTCTGGCGGGCCGTGCGCGCCCGGCAGCATGCCCAGCAGGAAAATTTTGCCCTGGCCCTTGGCCGCCTGATCGGCCGCAACCGCCGCCGCTACGGCGGGTACATCATTCACGTCAGCATGATGCTGATGGCCATTGGCATCCTGGGCATCGAGATGTTCCAAAAGGAGACCCAGGGCCTGATGGCCGTGGGCGATTCCCTGAACGTTGCCGGCTACACGGTGGAATACAAGGAACTGGCCTCCTGGGACATGCCCGAAGACGGCGTCAACTACACCCGCGCCGTGGTCGACGTGTACAAGGATGGCGAGTACCTGGGCGAACTGCACCCGCGCAAGGACTTCTATTTCGACTCGCAGCAGTCCATGACCATCCCCGGCCAGCGGCCCACCTTCGAGGACGATTTGTACGTCCTGTTGGTCGACTGGCAGCCCGCCACGGCCAGCGGCGCAACCTTCAAAATCTACGTCAATCCGCTGGTCAACTGGCTGTGGGTCGGCAGCCTGCTGTTCTTCGTCGGCGTGCTGATCGCAGCCTGGCCGGAAAAAGAGGCAGAATACGCCGCCGTCCGCGCGCGCAACAAAGCCTACCAGCCCAGTTCCGCCGATTGACCCGGGAGCCGTCGACATGCAGAAGCACCTTCGCATTGCACTCCAGGTTCTGATCCTGGTTCTCATCCTCACGGGCGTGTGGGCTGGCGCCGCCGCGGCGCAAAGTTCCACCCCTTCCGACGACGAGGTCAACGCCATCGCCAAGCAGTTGTACTGCCCGGTGTGCGAAAATACCCCGCTGGACGTTTGCCCCACCGAGGCCTGCCGCCAGTGGCGGGAACTGATCCGCCAGCAGCTGGCCGATGGCTGGACCGAAGACCAGATCAAACAATATTTCGTGGATAATTACGGCGCGCGCGTGCTGAGCGAACCCCCGCGCACCGGCCTGAATTGGGTCGTCTACCTGCTTCCCCCCGCGCTCATCCTGGCAGGCGCCTTCGTGCTCTTTCGCGCCATGCGGAACTGGACGAAACCGTCCAGCGCAGAAACAGGCCCGGCCCCGGTGGAAGCGGCGCCCCCGCCCCCCGTCCAGGACGAATACATTTCCAAATTCGAAGCTGAAATGCGCAAGCGCAAATAACAAACCCTCGCAGCCCGCTGCCCTCCCACAGGAGGCAGGCGGGTTGCGGGCAGGAGAATGGCATGACCGAACTCAACACAACCGCCCCCAGGCGCGGCGTTCCGCTGTGGGCGCAAATCATCATCTGGACGCTGCTGGTCGCACTGCTGGCCCTGGTGGCAGTCACCCTCAACAAGCGCCAGCAAGGTTCCGCCCAGCCCGGGACGGAAATTCCCGACTTCACCCTGACCCTGTTCGACGGCTACCAGTACGAAGGCCGCAGCGAGATCAAGCTCTCGGACCTGCGCGGCAAGGTGGTGGTGATCAATTTCTGGGCCTCGTGGTGCAAACCCTGCGAACAGGAAGCCGCTGAATTGCAACTGGTCTGGAGCGAATACGCCGGCCGCGGCGACGTGATCTTCCTCGGCGTGGACTACGTCGACACCGAGCCGGAAGCGCGCGTCTACCTGCAAAAATTTGGAATCGACTTCCCGAACGGGCCAGACATGGGCACCAGGATTTCGCAATTGTTCCGCACCACCGGCGTGCCCGAGACCTACTTCATCGACGCGAACGGCGTCCTGCAATACGTGAAGGTCGGCCCATTCACCTCGCCCGACGAGATCCGCGCCCGGCTCGACCAGATGCTGCCATAGGGAAATGATCATGGATTTGAGCGCAACCTTCTTTGTAGTGGCCGTCCTCATCCTGGTCGGCATGTACCTGTACGCCCCGCTCAGCGGTCGCCCGCGCCGCATCTCCGTCACCCACAAGGAGCATGAGATTTCCAGCCTGATGGCCGAGCGCGACCGCGTCATCAACGCCCTGCAGGAATTCGACTTCGATTACAAACTGGGCAAGATCCCCGCAGAAGATTATCCCGCGCAGCGCACAGAACTGCTGCGCCAGGGCGCGGACATCCTGCGCAAACTGGACGAACTGCAGGCCGCGCCCAATGCCGACGCTGACACCGAAGAACGCCTGGAGAGCGCCGTGGCCGCCCGCCGCGCCGACGCCGCCGCCAGGACCGCGGTCACAGACGATGACATCGAATCGCTGCTGGTCTCGCGCCGCAAGCAGCGCAAAGACAAGGCCGCCGGCTTCTGTCCCCGCTGCGGCAATTCCGTGCTGGTCAGCGACCGTTTCTGCCCCTCCTGCGGCAAATCCCTCACGTAACCATTCGGACCCCTCATGAAACGATTCCTCCCATTGCTTTTGATCGGTTTTGCCCTGTTCCTCAGCGCCTGCAACATGTCCCTGGCTGAGGATGTTACACCCCCGCCGAATTACATCCCCCCCACCGCGGCGCCCACCCTGGGACCGCTCCATCCCGCCTCCACGCCGAACCTGGCCAACGGCGCCGCCATCTACAGCACCGAATGTGCCCCCTGTCACGGCGAGAGCGGCCTGGGCGACGGCCCAATGAACAAGCAGCTCGCCGTCCCCGTGGCAGCCATTGGCCTGCCCTCCATCGCGCAAAAGGCCTCGCCTGCCGACTGGTTCATCATCGTCTCGCAGGGCAACATGGCGCGCATGATGCCGCCCTTCTCCAACGCGCTCTCCGAACAGGAACGCTGGGACGTGGTGGCCTATGCCCTCAGCCTTCACGCTTCGCCCGAGGCGCTCGACCAGGGCCGCCAGGCCATCGAGAAGAATTGCCCCGCCTGCGACCTGGGCTTCTTCGAGGACCAGGAACGGATGGCCTCCCTTTCGGACGACGACCTGCTCGGCCTGATGGTGCAGGGCGGCGATTCCTTCCCCGCCTTTGGCGCCGACCTGACCGAAGAGGAACTCTACAACGCGGCCGCCTACCTGCGCTCCCTGACCTTTTCCGCCTCCCCGGCCGCTACGCCTGTGAGCGCCACCCCAACGCCCGCTGCGGCTGAGGACGGCTACCCCAACCCATCCGAAGCGCTGCCCGCCTCCGACGGCGGAAGCGTGCATGGCAGCATCCTGCTCACCAATGGCAACCCGCCTGACGGGATCACCGTCACCTTGCGCGGCTTCGACCACGCCATGGACGCCAGCGGCCCCCAGCAGGTCCTGACCCTCACCGCCACGCCCGGCGCAGACGGCTCCCTGCTCTTTGAGGGCGTCGAACTGCCCAAAAACCGCATCCTCCTGATCGAAGCCGAATACCTGGGCATCATCTACCAGTCTGACATGTACGTGGTCGAAGAAGGCGCCAGCGAGGTGACCTTCGCGCCGCTCACCCTGTACGAAACCTCCGAGGACATGAACGCCCTGACCCTGAGCCAGGGCCACATTTTCCTGGATGTTCTCGAAGACCGGGTGCAGATCGTCGAATTCTTCAACCTGGTCAACAGCACCGGGACCTCCATCCTCGTGCCGGTCTCCAATGACATGATGGCGATCGCGAAGATGCCGCCCGGCACCACCAGCCTCGGCTACGACGCCCAGCAGGGCGCGGTCAGCCCGGTCGATGCCCCGGGCGGATTCGCCATCCCGCCCAGCGAGCAAAGCTACGGCCTGGTGGCCGGCTTCGAAATGGCCTACGACTCGTCCGCCGAAATCGAAATCCCCTTCGTGCTGGGCATGCCCGCAACCTCCTCCATCTTTGTCCCCGTCGGCGTGACCCTGAAGGGTGAGGGCCTGGTCGACATGGGCCAGCAGGACATCGGCGAAGGCACCATCTACCAGGTCTACGGCTTCGGCCCGCTGCCGGCCGGCGGCAGTTTGACCGTCCAAATGAGCGGCCGGCCCAAAACCGACGGCGGAACCGAAACGGCCGTCAATGCGCAACAACTCGTCACCATTGGGGCGGGCGCGCTGGGGCTCCTGCTCATCGGCCTGGGCGTCTGGCTCTACCTTCGCGACCGCAAGCGAAATGAATCCGTCGACGAGGAAGACGAAGACCAGGGCGAGTTCGAAGACGCCAACAGCGTGCTGGACGCCATCATCGCCATCGACGACCTGCACCGCGCCGGCAAACTGCCGCCCGAGGCCTACCAGAAGCGCCGCGCCGAGTTGAAGGAACTGTACAAAAAACTGGAGAGCAGGGAATAACCCCGTGATCGAAGTCAGAAAACTCGTCAAGCGCTTCGGCCTGAAGACCGTCCTGCGCGGCGTGAATTTTACCGTCCAGCCCGGGGAATTCGTGGCCCTGCTCGGTCCCAACGGCGCGGGCAAGACCACCTTTCTGCGCATCCTGGCCTCGCTCTCGCGTCCCAGCCTGGGCGAGGTGCGCGTGGCCGGCTATGCCCTGCCCGGGCAGGCGGCGCAAGTCCGCGCGCGACTGGGGGTGGTCTCGCACCTGCCCCTGCTGTACCCCGACCTGACCGCCGAGGAGAATCTTTTCTTCTACGCCCGCATGTACAACATCCCCAACCCTGCGAGGCATGTGCTCGAAGTGCTCGAACTGGTGGGATTGGCGCACCGCCGCAGGGACCTGGTGCGCACCTTCTCGCGCGGAATGCAGCAGCGACTGGCCATCGGGCGGGCCGTGATCCACGACCCGGACGTGATTCTCTTCGATGAACCATACACCGGCCTCGACCAGGACGCCTCCGAGATGCTGGATGAGGTGCTGCGCAGCGTGGCATACAAGGGACGGACCGTGGTGATGACCTCCCACGACCTGGTTCGCGCCGAGGACCTGGCCACCCGCTTCGACATCCTCTCGCGCGGTGTGATTGCGGCCTCCTCCACAAAGGCAGCCTTGCGGAACACCAACCTGCTGGCCTTCTACAAACAGGCCCTGGCGGACTGACATGTATCCCAACTTCACCCCCCGCCACACCGCCCGCCCCTCCTTCATTGGAGCGGTCCTGGCCATCATTCAGAAGGACCTGACCGCCGAGTTCCGTTCCCGCGAACTGTTCTCGGCCATGCTGGTCTTCTCCCTGCTGGTCATCATCATCTTCAACTTTGCGCTCGAACTGGACATCGAAGTGCGCAAGTCAGTGGCAGCCGGCGTGCTGTGGGCCACCTTCGCCTTCGCCGGCACGCTCGGCCTCAACCGCTCGATGGCCGTGGAAAAGGACCGCGGTTGCATGGACGGCCTGCTGCTGGCCCCGGTCGACCGTTCGGCCATCTTCTTCGGCAAGGCCATCAGCAACCTGGTCTTCATGTTGATCGTGGAGGCCATCGTCCTGCCGGTCTATGCCCTGCTCTACAACGAGATGCGCATCCTGCAGCCCGGCTTCCTGGGTGTGATCCTGCTCGGCTCCATCGGCTACATTGCCGTCGGCACCATGTTGGCCGCCATGTCTGTGCAGACGCGCATGCGCGAAATCCTGCTGCCCATCCTGCTCTTTCCCATTGCCATTCCCGTCCTGCTGGCGGCCGTCAAGGCCAGCAACGGGTTGCTTACCGACGCAAAATTGCCCGAAATCCTCATGCCACTCAGCATCCTGATCGTGTATGACGTGATCTTCACCGCCATCGCATACATGGTATTCGACGCCGTGGTGGAGGAATAGGGCTTGCACAACCAATCAACCTTGCATCTTTATCAAGGAGTCCAAATGCAATCCAAACCCCTCGCCCTCACCGTCCTGGACATCGTCTCGGTCATTGCGCTGGGCATCTCCACCTACCTGGCATTGGTCTTCGCCCCCACCGAGGCGGTCATGGGCGACGTGCAGCGCGTATTTTATTTTCACATCGGCACCGCCTGGACCGGCCTGCTCGGTTTTGTCATTGCCTCCATCGCCGGCATCGCCTACCTCGTCAGCAAGAACATGAAATGGGACCGCTTCGAGGTGGCCGCCGTGGAAGTCAGCACCGTGTTCTTCTTCCTGACCATCGTGCTCGGCTCGATCTGGGCCTACCCGGCCTGGAACACCTGGTGGACCTGGGACCCGCGCCTGACGACCGCCGCCATCACCGAATTGATCTACGTGGCCTACTTCATGCTGCGGGCGGGCATCGACGATCCCGAGAAACGCGCCCGCTTCGGCGCAGTCTACACCCTGCTGGGCGGCCCGAGCGCCATCCTGACCTTCCTGGTAATTCGCCTGTTCCGTTCCATTCATCCCGTTTTGAGCAATGCGGCGGAAAAATCCCAGGAAACCATGGGCATGAGCGGCAATATGCGGGTGGCCTTCTTCTTTGCGCTCTTCGCCTTTACGATCATTTTCGTCGACCTGGTCTGGCACCGCCTCCGCCTCGGGGCCTTGCAGGAAAAGGTCGAACAGCTCAAACTCAACGCCGGCAGCTAAGGAGACCGTCATGTTCTTCGACCCCATCCCCGACACATCCAATTACATGATCGCTGGATACGTGATCAGTTTCCTGGTCATGGGAATTTACGTCGCCAGCCTGTACATCCGCACGCGCAACCTGCGCCAGGAGGAACAAATCCTGGAAGAGTTGGAAGCCGGCAGCGGCAAGCCGTAACCTTCACACCTTCAGCTTGGGCGGTGGTTCAACTGCCGCCCAAAGCTGCCACAACTCCGTCTGCGCAACGGGAAATCCATCGGGCAGCCAGGATGGATGGGATCAATCCCCGTGGGGTGGATGGAAGTT
Organism: Chloroflexota bacterium; assembly: GCA_049324895.1. GTDB lineage: Bacteria > Chloroflexota > Anaerolineae > Anaerolineales > Villigracilaceae > JACPVF01. Next base: position 18,833 of record JBMOMS010000180.1, on the reverse strand, counting down.
CATCAATCTGCGTGGTAAAAAAAGAACCAAAGCAACACTCTCTTAGCTAAATTTCACCTTCATCCGCTATAATTGGTCCAGAATTGGCTCCCGCTGAGATGCGCACTCGACGGCTCGGATTTTTACTCATCCTGTTTACACTGTTGGGGACGGCCTTCGGGCCGCTGCCGCAGGTAAAGGCCGCCCCCAACTCCCCGCCCGGGCCCGATCGTTACACGGTCATCCGCATCGACTACACTGCCTACACCTGGTGGGTGGCCAATTGGAGCGAAAACGAGGTCGTCTGCGCGGTGGTGACCGACCACCTGGGCGTTCCCACGCCCACAGAAATCTACCGCGACTGCGGCCAGACCGTCTACAACAAGTGGGTCACCCAACCGCCCTGCATCAAACCCGAAAAGTCCCAGGCCTGCATCGGCTATTACGTTTTCCCCGTTTCTGAACAACCCGCCGTCAAGGAAATTCCCACCAAACTGCCGGAGGCCGCCGCCTGGCTGAGCCTCGAAAATTGCGAGTCCATTTCCACCATCTCGACGCATGTGTGTGAAAACCTGCCCAGCCTGGTGGTGACAGGCCAGGAGACGCTGCCCAACGAATTCATCACGCGTGTGGAAGGCACCTTCAATGATCGGGCCTTCGCCTGCGACGCCGACCGTTGCTCGATCCCGCTCGAAGCCACGGATGAGAAGGGGGTCCCGGTGAAGTTCTGGGCCTATTCGAGTTACGGCGACAGCAGCCTCATCTTCACCGCCCAGGTGCGCGTGGTGCAGGCTGACGAGGGCGACCCGGATCAAATGTACTGGTACGTGGATGTGCTCTCCCCGCAGTGGCAGGGACAACCCGTGGCCACCTGCTCGGACTCGTGGGAGGTCTTCCCCCCCGTGGGCGGCGCGCCCGACTGGCTGAGCACCCCCACCCTCAGCGAGGAACTGTCCAGCGACATTCCCTACACCTACCTGGCCGCCAACCTGATCCTGCAAGGGGCCGTGGATGCCAGCGCCTGTCCCGACAACGGCCTGGTGCCCGGCGGCGGCGCCAACACCTGCGGCTTGGAGGTTTCCCGCCCGGCCGTCACAGAATGGCAAAACCAGTTCGATGAACTGATCCTGGCGACTGCTTCCGAGACCTCGGTCCCCGCCCGCCTGCTCAAGAACCTGTTTGCGCGCGAAAGCCAGTTTTGGCCGGGCGTCTTCCGCATCAACGGCGACGCCGGACTGGGCCAATTGACGGAGGGCGGCGCGGATACAACCCTGTTTTGGAATCCATCCTTCTTCACCCAGTTCTGCCCGCTGGTGCTTTCGAGCGACACGTGCAGCGCGGGCTATGCCCACATGACTGCCGAGGAACAGGCCATGCTGCGCGGCGCCCTGGTGGGATCGGTCAACGCCACCTGCGAGAATTGTCCGCTGGGCCTCGATTTGAGTCAGGCGCATTTCTCGGTAACGGTCTTCGCCCATACCCTGCTGGCCAACTGCGAACAAGCCGGGCGCATCGTGCGTAACTTTACGGGCAGCGCCCCGGGTAAGAATGTCACTTATGAAGACATGTGGAAATTCACGCTGGTCAATTACAACGCCGGACCCGGCTGCCTGGGCGACGCCATCGAAGGCGCCAAAGGCCAGGGCAAGGCCCTGACTTGGGAAAACGTCTCAGCCTACCTGCCTGGCGTTTGCACGGCGGCCATCGACTACGTGGGGGACATCAGCAAATAGGCTGATAAGGCAGCAGCTTCCTGATTGCATTTATTTCCAGGTTAAATTGTGAATCACCGAAACACCGGGCGGTTCAGCCTGCTTCGCGGCAGTCCCCGCGCAGACGCAGTGCCCGGCGGAGATGCGCCTCCTTCGGGCCATTCTTGGATACATTAGCCCAATCAATCATTGCAAATAAGGGAGGATTATCACTAGCTAAGTCTATGAATAGAACTTATGCTAGGCGCTGGACTATATCAACAAGGCTTATACAATGCCCACGGATGAACATGGTGTTTTCGACCTCTAACAAAGAGCCATTTTCACCCGAGTGCGGTATAGATTTGGAGCATCCATGATCGAATTATCGACTTTGCGCGTCTTTCTTGCCGCCGCAGAAGAAAAAAATTTCAGCCAGGCGGCGCGGCGGCTCAACCTGTCTCAATCGGCGGTCAGCCAGAACATCCAGGCCCTCGAACAAACCTATGGCGTCGAACTCTTCCTGCGGCGCGGGCGTTCCGTGGCCCTGAGCGAGGCCGGCGAGTCCATCCTGCCTTTGGCGCGCGATGTGCTGCGCTCGGCGCGCCTGCTGGATGACAGCCTGCAAAATGTACATTCCCATGAAGTGGGCGGGGAATTGTTGATCGGCTGTTCCACCTCGGCGGGAAAATACCTGATGCCCGCCCTGCTCTCCATGTTTCAACTGGAGTACCCGGCTGTGCATCCGCGCGTCAGGATCATGTCGCGGGACGGCATCTTCGAGCGGCTGCTCCAGCAAACCATCCCAATGGGCGCTTCCAGCAAGCTGTTCGAACACCGCGAGGTGGATTGCCAGCCGCTGTTCGAAGACCGCATCATCCTGATCGTACCCGCCGAACATCCCTGGGCCGGTTTTGGGCGCGCCACTCCAGACGACCTGCTGGACCAACGCCTGATCCTGCGCGAGGAGCTTTCGGGCACCTGCGAGACCGTCATGCAAGGCTTGCGCGCCTACGGCATCACGCCCGACATGCTCAACGTGGCCATGGAATTGGGCAACCCCGAGGCCATCGAAATGGCGGTCGAACGCGGGGTGGGCATCGCCTTTGTTTCCGAGATGGTGGCTGCGCGCGGTCTGGCGCTGGGACGGATCAGGAAAGTGGATGTGGAGGGACTCAACCTGCACCGCACCGTTTACATTTCGCGGCACGTCAATTACCCCTTCACGCGCGCCCAATCGCTGTTCTGGAATTTTGCCCAGACCCAGCGTGAAAAATTGAATACCGAAATTTGGGACAGCCTGGTGAATTTTCCCACCAATGCCTGAAGGTATGCTACACTATAATACCCACGGGCGAAAAATGCACCCTCCGCCCCCTGAAAAGGCGCAATTTTCACCCGAGTGCGGTATGAACCAAATTCCAAAATCCATCCTCTCCCCACGCGGGAGAGGATTGTCATGGAGGCGTCATGCTCACCCTCGTTGAAAAAATCCTCTTTGCGCTGGCGGTGGTCCTATCCCTGTACTACACCTGGCGCGGCGCGGAACGCATCATCAAAAACATTGGCAGCGGCCAGGGCAAAGTGGACTGGTCGCTCATCCCCAAACGGATTGGAGAACTGATCGTCAAGGTCGGTCTCTTCCAGCCCGTTTTTCGTTTCAGGCTGGGAGCGAGCCTCCTGCACGGGCTGATCGGCTGGGGCTTCCTGTCCTTTTTGCTGATCAACCTGGCGGATTTGATCTACGCCTACACCGACTTCAAGCTGCTCGAACATACGGGCCTGTTCGGGGATGTCTACCGCCTGATCGCAGACATCGCCAATGTGTTGATTATCCTCGGCATGGTGGCGATGGCGGTGCGCCGCTTCGTCCTGCGGCCTGCGACCCTGTCCACGCGTGAGACAACCCTGCTGCACCCCAAGGCGCGATTTGGCATCATGCGCGACTCGGCCATTGTGGCGGGCTTCATCTTCCTCCACAACTCGATGCGGTTTTTGGGAGAATCCTTCGGGTTGGCCTTGGCGGGACACGCCGACCCGTGGCAGCCGACCATTTCAACGGTGGCAGGCTGGTGGTCGGGGGTGAATCCGGGCGCGCTCGTGGCGGGGGAACACGTCGCCTTCTGGCTGTCCATCGGCGCGGTGGTGGCCTTCCTGCCCTATTTCCCGTACAGCAAGCACATCCACCTGTTCTTCGCGCCGATCAACTTTGCGCTCAAGCCCGAGCGAAAATCCATCGGCGAGTTGAGCTACATTAATCTCGACGACCAGAGCATCGAACAGTTTGGCGCGGCCAGGATGAAAGACCTGGGTTGGGAGCAGATCATGGACAGCTATGCCTGTATCATGTGCTTCCGCTGCCAGGAGGTTTGCCCCGCATACAACACGGGCAAGCTGCTTTCGCCTGCCGCACTGGAAATCAACAAACGCTATCACCTGAACGGCGGCGGCGCGACGGACGTGGAACTCAAAACGCTCATCTCGGACGAGGCGGTCTGGGCCTGCACCTCCTGCGGCGCCTGTGTGGACATTTGCCCCGTGGGCAATGAGCCCATGCGCGACATCCTCGACATCCGCCGCAATTTGTCGATGATGGAAAGCGAATTCCCCAAGCAGTTGGAGACGGCCTTCAAGGGCATGGAGCGCAACACCAACCCGTGGAACGTGAGCCAGGCCGACCGCATGAAGTGGGCGCAGGGTCTCACCGTCCCGACCATCGAGCAGAATCCCGAACCTGAGATTCTGTGGTGGGTGGGCTGCGCTCCCGCCACCGATACGCGCGCGCAGAAGACTGCGCAGGCTTTTGCCAAAATTTTGAATGCCGCGGGTGTGAACTACGCTGTGCTTGGAAAAAATGAATCCTGCACGGGCGACTCGGCGCGGCGCGCGGGACGCGAGGACATCTTCTTTGGGCTGGCGACGCAAAACGTGGAAATTTTGAACGAGGTCGCACCGAAACGCATCGTGACCACCTGTCCGCACTGCCTGCACACGCTCAAGAACGAGTATCCCGCCTTTGGCGGAAATTACGAAGTCATCCATCACACGCAGTTCATCAATGAACTGGTGGGCGCGGGGAAAGTGCAGTTGTCAGTGGACAGTGAGCAGTTCAAGGTAACGTTCCACGACCCATGCTATTTGGGGCGGCACAACAAGATCGTGGATGCGCCGCGCGACGCGTTGAAATCCGCCGGGGTGCTGACCATCGAGATGCCGCGCAATTCGGCCAAGTCCTTCTGCTGCGGCGCGGGCGGCGCGCAGATGTGGAAGGAAGAAGAAGCGGGCACGGCGCGCGTCAATGAGGCGCGCTTTGCCGAGGCCAAACTGACGGGGGCCGAAACTGTGGCTGTCGGCTGCCCCTTCTGCCTGACGATGATGGTGGATGCCTCCAAAGCGGACGGCGGCACGGTCCAGGTCAAGGATGTGGCGGAAATCGTGGCGGAGAGGATGAAGTAAGCTCCAAGCGGTTGGGAACGGAACGGGAATAGCCGCCTTTTCTGGGGCCGGAAGTGCAACACTTCCGGCCCCGCCATTTTCCTGACCGCTCAACCCGCGCCCCAAAGGCGACTGGGATTTCAGCAGCTTGCGCTCTTGCAACCCTGGGTGGAGCTTGTCGACTTTGTGGTAGAAGGTTTTGAAATGGGACACGGTCTAACTAATCACAAAAACTAATGACAAAACCGGGCAGGGTGTGAATAAAAACGAATGGCATTACAAAAGTACTACACAATCAGATTGACAAAACAATTTCAACATGCAATAATGGAATTGTAAGTTTTATCCATGCTCTTGCATGGGAAATAAACAAAATACAGGCAATACTTTACAGGACCTGCTTGTGTTTAGTGGGGATAATTTCTTAATCAGATACATCGAAAGGAGGCTTCAGCGAAACATTTTTTTCTTGCAGTCTATGTTTGTGTTGGCCAATTCAGTTTTGATATCTGAGGAGATATAAGATGAAGATTTCGAAGTTCGTGTTTGTAACCGTTGTTTTCGCGCTCATGGCGATGATGCTGGCTCCTGTCAGTGCAGCGCAGGCTGCCGTTCAGCCGCAGGCTGACCAGAAGGCTGTGATGTCCGTGGACGTCACCGCGGCCCAGCAAAAAGCTGCCCTGAAGTTCTGGTCGCGCGATGCCATTGCCAAGGCCGTCCCGATGGAAATGCCGGTCGACACCTCGGCTGACATGGCCCCGGTCATCAGCAATGAGCCGGAAGCTGCCGTGGCGCCCGAATTCGCGCTGCCCGGCGCAGCCGCCCCGGATGCCGACCGCATCGCCCAGAAGGCCTTCGCTGCCGACTGGAAGTTGAGCCAGGCCAACGCTGCCGCCCCTGTTGAAGTAAACTCTGGCGAGCCGGCCGGCACCTCTGCGACCTACACCAGCTACAACATCAACGGCTGGGCGGCTGCCCAGACCGCCTATCCCCATCGCTGGGTTGGACGCCTGAGCTTCAGCACGGTCAGCGGCACCAGCTACTGCTCCGCCACCGCCATCAGCGGCAACAACTTCGTCACGGCTGCGCACTGCGTGTACGACACCACCAACAACCGCTGGTATTCGAACTGGGTCTTCACCCCGGCTTACCGCGCCGGCTCTGCGCCCTACGGCTCCTTCGCGGCCACCACCTGCACGATCCTGACCGCCTGGATGAACCTGACCGGCAGCTTCAGCATTAACGGCTGGTCGAAGTATGATGTGGCCGTCTGCACCGTCGGCAAGAACGCCGCCAATCAGACCCTGAACCAGGCCGTCGGTTTTGCGGGCCGCAGTTGGAACTATGGCTACGTCCGCCACTACTTCGACATGGGCTATCCGTGGAATGACACCAACAGCAACCCGCTGCCCAGCGCCGGCATGTACCTGCGCACCTGCGCCTCCGAGAGCTTCCAGCAGACCACCGACACCCGCGGCACGGGCTGCAACCTCGGACCCGGCATCAGCGGCGGCCCGTGGCTGATTGGCTATGCCCAGACCCAGGTAACCGGCTGGGTGGATGGCGTGAACTCCGGCTACTATGTTGGCACCCCCAACATGTACGGCCCGCGCTTCACCAGCAACAACATCGTCCCGATCTGCAACGCCCGCGGCTGCTAGCCAGCGAGTTCCCCGTACGTGATCCAAAAAAGTTGGAGGCCCCGGCCTCCAACTTTTTTTTTTCGGGGCGCGGGGAACAAATCGAACCATCCCTGCGTCGTTGCATTGATTGAATGAACCATCGGTTTCCCCTCCAAGAAAGGAGTGCAGATATGTTCCCCAAATGGTTTTCGCTGACCGTAATGCTCGCAATCCTGGCGGCTGCGACCGCCTGCGCGCCCTCGACCGCCAGTGAGGAGGTAATCTCCATCCAAAACGATGAAACCACCATCGAGAGCGTTCCGCTTGCCGGCAGTCCCAACGAAGCGGGCAGTTCCGAGTTCGGCGCGGCAGAGGGGGAACTGCCCACCGACATCGACCAGCCGTCCCTGGAACAGCAAGCTATGGGTCCGAGCCTGGTGTACACGAATGCTGCATATCGGTTCAGCCTGGAATACCCGGCCGATTTCACACTCCTCGAACTGACCGACGGGCAACTCGAAGGGCTAATTCCGCTGCCGCTGGCCGGTTATCGCTTCATGAATCCCCAGGCCGCCGCCAGCGACATCGCCGAACTGGAACCGGGCGACCTGGAAGTGCGGGTATACGATTCCCTGAAAGCGACCTCGCTGAAAGAATGGCTGGCCGCCTCCGGCCTGGGCGGGGAGGGCCTCACCACCCAGGAGTTCGACACCACAAGCGTTTCGGGATTGAAGGTATGCCTGTCCACCATGGTCTTCCCCGGTTGCAGTTACCTTGTGCTCGATGGTCAGTGGGTCTACCAGCTCATCCCGGTCAACCAGGCCGGCGAGACCATGCTTAACACCTTCCAGATCCAGCACTGACGCGCTTCAACGCGGAAGATCGACAAGTCAACTGCGCGGCCATGCCCGTCATGGCCGCCTTTTGTTTGTCATGAAAGTACCATACACCAATCGGGAAAGAGTAGAGTAAAATTCCATCACACGACATTCATGCCGCAGCATCCGATGCGGCGTCATACCCACGGGTGAAAATTGCGTTCTCCACCCCCTGACAGTGCGGTATGAAAGCGCGCCGCAAAATTTTCGCGTTCGATGTAAATGTTGAATCGGAATACCATCAAAGGCCCAGACCTCACCACACGATACCCCCATGCAGCGGATTAATTCGTTCCTTCCTCGCGTTCTCCTGACCACCGTAGCCGTCTATCAGGCGGTGACCCTGGCGGCTTTCCTGGCGGCCATTTTGCTGGCCGTGCAATGGCTGGGGGTGCCCTTCATCGGGATCATCACCGAACCCACGCTGGTCGTCAACGGGGCCGGCCCCACCGGCTCAGAAACCTGGAGCTTGTACGACCAGGGAATCCGCGCCGGCGACCAAATCATCGCGGTCAAAAATACGCCCGTGAGTTCCACGCAGGAAATCATGAGCCTGCTGCGAACCAATTTCGCCGGTGAAAGCGTGCCTGTCACGATCCGAAAAGCGGATGGCACGCTCGTGGAATTAAACGCCCTGCTGGACAACTTCCCAACGGCGGACCTGGCGGCCTACTTCATCGTTCCAATGATCATCGGCCTGGTGTTCCTGGCGATCAGCTTGTGGACCTTTGGCCTGCGCCGCACGGAACAGGCGGGACGGTCCTTCGGGTTGTTTGCCTCTTCCCTTTCGATCGTCACCACGACATTCTTCGACTTGTACACAACGCACTATCTGGCCTACCTCTGGACGGGGGCGGCGGCCATTGCGGGCGGCGCGTTGATCGACCTGGCCCTGTCCTTCCCGCGCGAACTGCGCCTGGTCGTCGGGCGTCCGTACCTGCGCTGGGTTGGCATGTATGTAGCCATTGGGCTGTTCCTATACGCCTACCCCACGGTCTACGATCTGGCGCATCCGACCGCCTACTATCTTCCCTGGCGTTACATTTACCTGTTCGTGGGCGTGGCCGTGCTGGCATTCCTGGGGATGAACATTTTCCACCGCTTCGTGGCCCCCTCCCCTGTCATCCGCGCGCAGGCCCAGACCATCCTGCTTGGAACCATGCTGGGGCTGGGGCCGATCACCTTTTGGCTGATGACCTCCCCGTGGGATTTATTTCAGTTCTCCCCTTACCTGTTCCTGCCCATTGTCTTTTTCCCATCCTCTATTGGCTACACGATATTGCGATTCCGCTTCCTGCGCACCGATGAATGGGTGCGCAACGGCGTGGTATATACCATCCTGATTGCTTTGGTGGTGGCGGCCTATGGGCTGATCGCCAGCGGAATCAGCATGATGGTCACCGTTTACCTGCCGTGGGAAAATATCTGGGTCGGGGTCTTTGTCTTCCTGGTGGTGCTTGTTCTGGAACCACTGCGCAACCGCCTGCATAGCCTGCTGGATGCGACCTTCTTCCGCGGTCAGCGGGTGTACGCCGAGCAAATCACCAAGTTCAGCCACACCCTGACCACCGCCCTCGACATGGAAAAGATCGCCGCCAGCCTGCGCGAACAGGTCCATACCGTCTTTGCCCCGGAACTGTTCCACATTTACACGTACGACAAGGCCAACGATCAGTTCACGGCCCTGCCCGGCGAAGACGGCCGCCCGACCAGCGACATCAGCTTTGGGGCCAACAGCCCGTTGACGCGCTACTTCGCCCGGGAAAACCTGCCCCTCTACCTGGATGGCGCCAGCCTTCCGCACACGCTCGAACCCGAGAAGGCCCGCCTGACCTTGCTCAACGCGCGCCTGTTCGTGGCCCTGCCCGGCAAAGGCGACCTGCCCACCGGCTGGCTGGCGCTGGGAGCGCGCCGCTCCGGGCAACCCTACACTCCGCAGGACCTGACCTTCCTCGAAAACATCAGCGACCAGGCCTCCATCGGCATCGAGCGCGTCCAGACCGTGGCCGACCTGGAACGCCGCATCCTCGAAACGGATGCGCTGGTGCGCGTGTCCCAGGGCGTGAACATCACCCTGACCTTCGACGATGTGCTCGAATTGATCTACGCCCAGACCTCCCAGATCATTCCACTCACCCACCTGCATATCACGCTCTACAATAAGCAAAGCGATTTCTATTATTACGGCTTCTGCGTGGAAGACGGCGAGCGCCTCCAGGAGCGCGAAAACCTGCCCCTGCCTCCCGGCAGCGGCCTGGCGGCAGAGATCGTTCGCAGGGGACGCCCAATCCTGACCCAGGATTATGTCCGCGAATGCCAGGTGCGCAACACGATTCCCGCCCTCGACGGCGTCTACGCCTGGATCGGCGTCCCGCTCAACGCGGCAGCCGCCACCATCGGCGTGTTGAGCATCGGCGACCGCGACACCAGCGTCACCTACACCCAGAGCCAGTTGCAACTCCTGCAAGCCATCGCCGACCAGACCGCAGGCGCCATCGTCAAAGCGCGCCTGCTCCAGGAAACACAGCAGCGCGCCCATCAGCTTTCCACGCTGAACGAGCTGACCCGTCAGATCACCGGTACGCTGGAACTCGAACCCCTGCTCCAAAACATGCTCGACAGCGCCGTGACCATCCTCAACTGCGAAGCCGGCAGCCTCTTCCTGGTGGACGAGCAAACCGGCGAGTTGATCTTCAAAGTAACCGTCGGCCCGGTGGCGGCCAACCTGGCGGGCCAGCGGCTTCCGCCCGGCAGCGGCATCGTGGGAAAAGTGGTTCAGTTGCGCATGCCGATCATCGAAAACGCGGCCCAGCAATCACCCACCCGCTTCAACACCGACCAGCAGACCGGCTTTACCAGCCGCTCGATCCTGGCGGTGCCCCTGCAAGTCAAGGGGCGGGTCATCGGCGTGATCGAGGTCATCAACCGCCGCGACGGCCTGCCCTTTGTGGAAGAGGACCAGAACCTGCTGACCGCCTTCGCCGGCCAGGCCTCGGTGGCCATGGAGAACGCACGCCTGTACACCCTGACCGACCAGGAACTGGCCAACCGCGTGGAGGAACTCCAGGTGATGCAGCGCATCGACCGTGAGTTGAACGCCAGCCTCGAAACCGACCGCGCCATGCGCATCACCCTCGACTGGGCCTTGCGCCAATCCCACGCCGAAGCCGGCTTGATCGGCATGTTGGCCCAGGACCAGCTTACCATCATGGCCGAACAGGGCTACGAGGAACGCCCCGCCCTTCTGACCGAACAGGTCACGCAATTGCAACTGCCCATTCTCAAGGCCTCCATCGAAAGCGGCCAGCCGCAGCGTCTCTCCCTGGCCGGCAGTGGGACGAACCGCAGCCTGCTGCCCGGCGCGCACACGCAAATTTCCATTCCCATCCGCCGCGAGGCCGAAGTGATCGGCCTGATCCTGCTGGAAAGCATCAGTGACTCGCAGGAAGACCTGGCCTTCCTCAACCGCCTCAGCGACCATGCCGCCATCGCCATCTCGAACGCGCAGCTGTACGATGAAGTCCAACGCGCCAACGAGGCCAAGAGCGAGTTCGTCTCCTTCGTGGCGCACGAGTTGAAGAACCCAATGACCTCCATCAAGGGGTACACTGAACTGCTCGCCAGCGGCGCCGTCGGCGGCGTCAACGATATGCAGGCCAACTTCCTCAACACCATCCGCTCGAACGTGGAGCGCATGTCCACCCTGGTCTCGGACCTGAACGACAACTCCAAGATCGAAGCCGGCCGCCTGCGGCTGGACTTCAAATCCATGGAGGTGTCGGACCTGGTGGACGAGGTGCTGCGCTCCACCAAGCGCCAGATCGAAGACAAGAAACAATCCGTCCAGCTCGACCTGTCCCCCAGCCTGCCCACGGTGTGGGCCGACCGCACCCGCGTGGGACAGGTGCTCACCAACCTGGTCAGCAATGCGCACAAATACACCCCCGAAAGCGGCGTCATCACGGTCGGCGCCGAAGAGTCTGCCAACCTGTGGGACCCCGGTGGGGCCGGGCGCGTGGTGCATGTATGGGTCAAGGACAACGGCATCGGCATCAGCGCCGAGGACCAGGCCAAAGTCTTCCAGAAATTCTTCCGCTCCGACGATTCGAAAGCCCGCGAAGCGCCCGGCACCGGCCTGGGCCTGAACATCACCAAGAGCCTGGTCGAAATGCAGGGCGGCATGATCTGGTTCGAGAGCGAATTCCGCAAAGGCACCACCTTCCATTTCACGGTCCCGGTGGCGGAAGGATAACCCTCCATGACCCTGTATGCATCCGTTGGATCTGCCCAGGCCCTCGACGGCCGCGAAGCCGGACTGCAAGCCACCCACCAGGCGCTCAACCAGCTTGGCGCCGGCGCACCCACGCTGGGACTGGTCATCGCCTCCCATCAATACCAGGCCCGCGAAGTCGCCAGCGGCGTCTCCAGCCTGTTGGGCGACGTCCCCCTGATCGGATTCAGCACCCCGGCCGGCCTTACCTCGGCGGGCTTGCAACCACACTCGGTGGTGGTCGCCCTGCTGGGAGGGGATATTCAAGCCGAATCCCACTGGCTGCCCGGCTACGCCCAGTCGGGACGTGAGACCGCCGCCCGTTTACTCAACATCGCCAACGCCCAGGAAAACCTGCGCAGCCTGCTGCTCTTCGCCGATGGTTTCAACGGCGACGCCGAACAACTGTGCGCCGGCCTCTCGGGCCTGGGCCTGCCGCTGACCGGCGCCCTCTCCAGCGGCGACCTGCACACCGGCAGCACCTACCAGATCTCGGGCCTGCAAACCGGGGCCGGCGCGCTGACCGCCGCCTTCCTGCGCGGCAACCTGCGCATCGGCATCGGGCACGCCCACGGCTGGAACCCGGTCGGCAGTCAGTTTCGCGTCACCCGTTCGCGCGGCTTCTGGCTGCGCACCCTCGACGGGCGGCCCGCCTCCGAGACCTATGCCGGGCTGTTCGGCCATCCCGCCCGCGAATGGGCCTTCCCGCCCCTCAGCCACCTGGCGCGCCTGTACCCGCTGGGTGTGGAACAGGGAGACGCCATTATCGTGCGTTCCCCCATCCGCGTGGAAGCGGACGGCAGCTTCCGCATGAACGGCGCCGTGCGCGACGGCATCGACGCCTACGTGCTGGTCGGCACCCGCCGCGACTGTGAAAAAGCCGCCCGGCAGGCCGCGCAGCAGGCCCTGCTGGGATTAGGCAGCGCCAAACCCGTCTTTGCCCTGCTGCTGGTCGACATCGCCTGGCAAATGCTGCTCAGGGCTGACCCCGGCGCGGAAGTAACCGCCGTGCAGGAATTGCTTGGGATGCAGGTGCCGCTGGCGGGCGGATACACCCTGGGACAGATCATCCCCGGCGCAAGCGCGCCCAGTTTCCTCAACCAACACATCGTAGTAATTGCCTTCGGCGAAGAATAGTCCGCTTCGTTGTCCCTGGTCGAAACCACAAGCCCGACTCGTGTGAGTCGGGCTTGTTCATTCGTAAAGACAGGGCGGTACATTTCCGCCTAGCAGTTTGTCGGAGAACCCCAGAATCAGGCATTTTTTACCGCAAAGCCCGCTAAGAACACCAAGAAAACCTTTTAAACTTCGCGTTCTTTGCGCTCTTCGCGGCTCGAACCGGCTTTTTTCTCGTCACGCACTGCTCTCCGACAGCCTGTTAGGCCGGCAGGGCCACCTTCGGCAGGCGCTCCATGGCTTCGGCCACGGCCTCGGCGGGATATTCGTAATCCTCCAGCTTACCAGCCAGGTAGGACTCGTAGGCGGTCATGTCGAAGTTGCCGTGACCCGAGAGGTTGAACAGGATCACGCGCTTCTCACCCTTGGCCTTGGCGTCCAGCGCCTCGTCAATCGCCGCGCGGATGGCATGGGACGACTCGGGCGCGGGAACGATGCCCTCGGCGCGGGCAAATTGAAGGGCCGCCTCGAAGGTGGGCGTCTGCTTGACCGCCGTCGCCTCGATCAGGTCCGCATCCACCAGGGCGCTCAACATGGGCGCCATGCCGTGATAGCGCAATCCACCCGCATGGATGGACGGCGGCACGAAGTCGTGGCCGAGCGTGTGCATCTTGACGACCGGCGCCATCTTGGCCGTATCGCCGTAATCGAAGGTGTAGATACCCTTGGTCAGCGAGGGCGTCGCAGTCGGTTCGACGGCCAGCAGGCGCGTGCGTTTGCCGTTCTTGAGATTCTCGCGCAGGAAGGGGAAGGCGATGCCCGCGAAGTTCGAGCCGCCGCCCACGCAGCCGATCACCACGTCGGGATATTCGTTGGCCAGGTCCATCTGCTTGAGAGATTCCTCGCCAATCACCGTCTGGTGCATCAGCACATGGTTCAACACCGAGCCGAGGCTGTACTTCTTGGCCCCGCCCGAAGAAGCCGCCACTTCCACGGCCTCGGAGATGGCGATGCCCAAAGAGCCGGGACTCTGCGGATCCTGGGCCAGCACCGAGCGCCCGTAATTCGTGAGGTTGG
>JBMOMS010000180.1:0-4665 GCA_049324895.1 Chloroflexota bacterium | reverse complement strand
AGGCTGTACTTCTTGGCCCCGCCCGAAGAAGCCGCCACTTCCACGGCCTCGGAGATGGCGATGCCCAAAGAGCCGGGACTCTGCGGATCCTGGGCCAGCACCGAGCGCCCGTAATTCGTGAGGTTGGTGGGGCTGGCAAAGACCTGCGCGCCAAAGGTTTCCATCAGGATGCGGCGATAGGGTTTCTGAGTGTACGAGACCTTGACCATGTACACTTCCAGGTCGAGGTCGAACATCTGGCAGGCCATCGAAAGCGCCGAACCCCACTGCCCCGCGCCGGTCTCGGTGGTCAGGGCCTTGGTCCCGGCCGCCTTGTTGAAGAAGGCCTGCGGAATGGCGGTATTGGACTTGTGACTGCCCGAAGGCGAAGCGCCCTCGTATTTATAGTAGATGTGGGCCGGGGTGCCGAGCGCCTGCTCCAGGCGGCGGGCGCGGATCAACGGGGTGGGACGATAGAGCTTGTAGATCTCGCGCACTTCCTCGGGGATCGGAATGTAGCGCTCCGCCGTGACCTCCTGCATGATCAGTTCCATTGGGAACAGCACAGACAGGAAATCGGGGGTGATGGGTTCGAGCGTTCCAGGATGCAGGACCGGGGTCGGCGGCACGGGGCTGTCGGCCTGGATGTTGTACCAAAATTTCGGCAGGTCGGTTTCGTTCAAAAGGAAGCGGGTCTGGTCGGACATGGGATTCTCCTGTGAAATGAAAATGGATTACGCACAAGTGTTACGCGGGAATGAGGCCCGCGCGGCATGGACAATTTCAACGCGAGGCCCTTCAAGGCGGATGGAGGGTGGGGATGTGCATGGCTTCGGCCTCTCTCCTACGGTACGAAAATCGTGGGGCGGTTCTCCTGCTCGCTCTGTTCCTTGAGGATCTGCTCGGCGGGCAGGGAGGTATCTTCGATGACCTGGGCCGGGCGTTCCTGCAAGGGAATGGGCTCGGGGTCGGGGTGGGCAAGCGGGTTCATGATCTCTCCTTTTGACGAAGTGCCTTTGAATACTTGCAGACTGAAGTCTGCATTCCGATTTCCGGGATGCGCCCAAATAAAAACAGCGTCCATCCCAATATGGGACGAACGCTGTCGCATCCGTGGTGCCACCCAAATGAAGCTATAAAAAAATCCCGTCATGAGCAACGGGAGCCAGCTTCACTCTTTTCGAGTACGGCCAATCAGGCTTATACTCTAGCCCTGTAACGGGGGCAACCCGACATTGGTTACTTGCATCACGCGTTCACCTTGTGGCTCGGAGGTCCATTCCGTTTCATTGTTTCGGGCAGGGCTTTCACCGCGTTCCGCCTGCTCTCTGAACCGTCGTTTGAAACGTACTCGTCCTCGTCTTCGCTTTTGATTGTGCCGATTATATGCAATCCACTATAATTGTCAATGGGCAATTGTCCAGCCAACCTTGCAAAAGCTGGATGTTGCCAACGACATGGCCGCCGCTGCAATTTTGTTGTCGCGGCAGACGGGCAGAAAGCGGCATCCCCTTCGCAAGGCCGAATCGCCATCAATGGCTAACAGGAGGCTTTTCCATGAAAAACAGAATCGTTCTGACCAGCTTGCTGGCGCTCATCGTCTTGACAGGCTGCTCGTTCCCGGGCGCGGTTCAGCCGAGTCCCACCCCGCCCATCCTGCCGACGCCCACCCTCATCGTTCCCACCCCGCCCCCACCCACCGCAACCATATCGCCCGTGATCACCCCAACCGCAACGGTGGTCTTCTTCCCATCCACGGCGGCGGCGGACGTGGGTGAGATCGGCGGCGTGACGCCCGTCCCCGCGGCCACCTTCTGCTCCGATGCCCAGGTGACGGCGCTCCTCGACAGTTTGAAGACCGCCCTGCAAACCTCCAACGGAACCCTGCTGGCTTCGCTGGTCAGCCCCGTGCATGGGATGGAAGTGCGCTACTACCGCGACGGGCGCACGGTCATCTATGACAAGGAACATGCCCACTTCCTGTTCACCTCCACCTGGCAGGTGGACTGGGGCGACGCGCCCGGCAGCGGCCTGCCCAGCGTGGGCGCCTTCCACCAGGTCATCCTCCCCGACCTGCTGAAACTCTTCAACTCGACCTACACCCTGGCCTGCAACCAGGTGCAGGTGGGCGGCGCCACCTATCAGGCATCCTGGCCGTATTCGGCCAACTTCTATTCGGTCTACTACGGTGGCACGACGGCCAACGGCAACATGGACTGGCTGACCTGGCTGGTCGGCTTCGAGTACGTCAACGGCAGGCCCTATCTCTACGCCCTGCTGCCCTACCGCTGGGAACCGTAATCGAAGCGCTTGTCCCCTGCGCCCCCGCCCTGCAAGGAGTTTCCCTTGCAGGGCTTTTTGATACCTTTTGCGAGCGCAAATCGGTAAGAATGCTGCGCCTGCAAGCGACAGGACAAGGAGTACAATTGCAAAAACTTGCAATAAGGATTTAACTGCATGAGCTGTGTGAACGAATTTGCTCCCCAACTCCGCGCGCGCGGCTTTCGCGCCACCCCCCAGCGCATGGTCATCCTGCACGTCCTGCGCCACGCGGGCGGACATTTGACCCCGTCCCAGGTGTACGAGCAGGCCCGCGCCGAAATGCCCGGACTGACGGAGCCCACCATCTACCGCACGCTGGATTTTTTGGCGGCAAGCGGCTTTGTCCTGGCCGCGCACATGGGCAACGGCAGGACCGTATACGAACTGGCCGAAGCCAATCACCATCACCTGATCTGCCGCAGCTGCGGTGGTTCCATGCAAATTGCGCACACTCCCCTGGAGAAACTGTACCGCCAACTCGAAACCACCACGGGCTATAAACTGGACTCCAGCCACGTCACCCTGTTCGGCTTGTGCCCGCAATGTCAGCTTGTGGACTCCAACGTCTCTTGACGTTGGGGGTTCCATACATCATCCAAAGTTCGAAACTTTGGAATCCATACCACATAAAGGAGAATCCAAAATGTTATATTCCCCCGCACCCCTGCACATCCCGGACGGCTTTCTCAGTGTCGTGATCGCGCTAGTCTTCTGGGCCATCACCGCCATCACCGTGGGCCTGGCCATCTCGAAAACCAACAAATCGTTGGGCGAAAAGCAGGTGCCCTTGATGGGCATCATGGCCGCCTTCATCTTCGCCGCGCAGATGCTGAACTTCCCTGTGATGGGCGGCACCTCGGGGCACTTCCTGGGCGGCGTGCTGGCAGCCATTGTACTGGGGCCGTGGGCCTCGGTACTGGTCATGACCGCGGTCATCGCCCTGCAAGGTCTGCTCTTTCAGGATGGCGGCCTGCTGGCCATGGGCGCCAATATCTTCAACATGGGCCTGCTGACGGCCATGATCGGGTACGGGCTGTATCGCAGCGTCCTCAACCAGAGCAAGGGCATCCGCCTGGCCGTGGCGGGCGGAGCGGCCTGGCTGGCAGTCGTCGCCGCCGCCCTGATGACTTCCCTGCAACTGTGGCTGAGCGGCGCAGCGCAATTGCAGATCGTGATCCCCGCCATGTTGGGCGTGCATGTGCTGATCGGCATTGGAGAAGCCGTCGTTACCGTGGCGGCGCTGGCCTTCATCGAACAGACCCGCCCCGACCTGCTCGGACAAAAGTCCACCGCCGAGAAAGGCGGAGTCGGCTGGGTCGTGGCGGGCGTGATCGTCTCGCTGCTGGCGGTGCTGCTCTCGCCGCTGGCCTCCGCCGACCCCGATGGGCTGGAGCGCGTGGCCGAGGATATGGGCTTCCTCCAATTGGGACAATCCGCGCCGTACCAGATCCTGCCCGATTACACCATCCCGTTCCTGGGCGAGACGGCCCTCTCCACTATCGTGGCGGGAGCGGTCGGGGCGCTGGTGCTGCTGGGCCTGATGATCGTGCTCGGCACCATGCTGCGGCGTAAGGCCAGCTAGCTTTACATCGTCTTTGGCAACAAGGACAGGCTTGTGTTCCTGTCCTTGTTCTTTTTAGGCTCATCTCTTCTTCATCCGCTGGGATATTTCATGGTATTAATTCCTCATCATGCACGCTGAAGCCTTCGACCGTTTTCACGACGCAGACAGTCCCCTGCACCGCCTCGACCCGCGCGTCAAGGTGGTGGTCACGGTGCTGTTCATCCTGTCCAACGCGCTGCTGCCCGACGGCGCCTGGGCCGCCTTTGGGCTGTCCTGGCTGTGCCTGCTGGGATGGAATGTGCTCTCGCGCCTGGGCGTGGACTTCACCTTCCGCCGCTCCTTCGTGGCCCTGCCTTTCGCGCTGGCCGCCGTCTCGGCCATTTTCTCGCCCCTCGGGACGCCGCTGGCGGATTGGTCGCTGGGGCCGCTGGTGCTGATCCCCACCGATTACGGCCTGGTCAAATTTGCCAGCATCCTGCTGCGCTCGTGGGTCTCGGTGCAGGCGGCCATCCTGCTGGTGGCGGTGACGCGCTTCCCCGACATGATCCACGCCTTCGAGCACCTGCGCGTGCCGGGCGTCCTGACCACCATCGTGGCCTTCCTGTACCGCTACCTGTTCGTGTTGACCGACGAGGTCATGCGCCTGCTGCGGGCGCGGGACTCCCGCTCGGCAGCGGAACCAGGCCGCAGGTCCGGGCGGAACGTGGTTTGGCGGGCGCGCGTGGCGGGCAACATGGCGGGGCAACTCTTCCTGCGCAGTTACGAACGCAGCGACCGCATCTACAACGCCATGCTGGCGC
>JBMOMS010000179.1:0-8385 GCA_049324895.1 Chloroflexota bacterium | reverse complement strand
TCTCTGCGCGCGGGGGCGGCGTGCCGGGTATGACCGACCGCCCCTGGTCGCGCCTCACCGCCGACGTCTTCTATCCCAACCTGCCGGTGATGTATTCGCTTGTCCTGCGCCGCGAACCGCCGGACGTCCTGCGCGGATCGCTGCGCGCGCGCCGCACGCTCTTCGAAGGCTTCATGCTGGCCCTGGCCGAGAAGACCGGCCGACGCCCTTCAATGGCTGAGCGCGCCTCCGACTCTGCGATGGACGCCGCCGAATCAGACCTCACCTTCGGCAAGCCGGCCTTTCGGATTGCCCTGCTGGCCGCCCTGTTCGTGGAACGGGAGCGCTTCGAGGCCGGCGAGACTGCGCGGCGGGTGATCGAATCGCAGCTGCGCGCCCGCGGCCTGACCGCCCAGCGCCTGTATTACATTGCCGAGCGCGCCCTGCACCACCTCCAGCCGGGCGGCCGGTTGTTTCCTGGCCTGGACGAACCGACCCTCTTTCTGGAGGAAACCCTGCCGTTGCTGCCTGCACCCTCCCGCCAGGTGCTGCCTGTGGAGGATTCCGTTTGGATCGGTACGCATGCGCGGGACGGGCGCGACGTGCATTTCTCCTTCACCCGCGGACTGGACCCGGCCGTCCCCCCGCCGCCGCATGCCACCACCCTGATCCTGGGCGAGCCGGGTTCGGGCAAGACCACGCTTTTACGCTGGATCATGCTGCAGCGCCTGCTGCAAGGCCGCACGGTCATCTCCATCGACCCCGAGGGCGAGAACAACCGCCTGTGCGAAGCGGTGGGCGGACGGGTGGTGCCAGCCGGCATCCCCGAGGATACTGAGACTTGCCTGATCCAGCCCCTGCAAGGCGAGAATACCGCCGAACTGCTGCTGGCCGTCCGCTTCCTGCTGGCGACCCTGGCGGGCGAATCCGTTCTCTCTGCGGGCGTGCAGGCCGCCCTGCACGAAGCCGTGAAGCGCCGCTGGGAGCGGCGGCCCGGGCCGACTTCCATTGCGGAATTCGTGGAGACGCTGGGCACCCTCAATGGCGTTGGGTGTATTCTGTGGTGACCTGATGCCCCTGCGTTCACTTACATTGGGACATCTGCATGCCGCAAGAACACCTTCGTAATCTCTTCGATAGGCTTGCTACAGTGTCAAATATTCGCATCTATTCGTGCTCTTGTGCAAGCCGCGCGCGATATACAAAACAAACATTTCTCAAACGGAGAAGCAAAAGACATCTTCTCCAGCCCATATATGCGCGTCGGGGAAGTAGGGTAATTTTGCAATCTCCAGTCGGAAGGCGATGCACTGAGTTCGCCGAAGTGTCAGCGCTTGATGCGCTCCGCGACATCGTGCTGCGCATGAGCCAACTCAATTTATTGGCGAGAGCCTATCATTGCATCTTGAATTATCCAGTTGTGTATTTCCTCACGGCAAGGCATGTTGGAATAGAAAGAGGGGCGCGCCAGCCTTGTATGGAACACCCCTTATTCGATTGAAATTATTTTCCTGCCACCACACTCATGACGATCGTCACGGCTTCCAGTAGCAGCAGGCTCAGACTGTATTGCGGCTTTGGTTCGAAAATCAAAAAGGTCAAAAGCCAAAGGATGCCATAGATAACAGACAAAGATATATTCAAGACGCCCTGACCGAAAAGCGCGCTCACGGCAATCCCAACGCCCGACAAAAAGACCCCGAGCAGCCACCAATTGTCCGAGGTTGCAGACAGCCGCCTGCCTTCGACTCGGGCTTTCATCCCCATCAGCATTCTTCTTTCCATGATGTAATGCAAGGGCATGAAGAAGAAATCTGCGATTTTGCTCTTTAGGTTTGGCAGCCTCGGTTCATGGGTGCGGACGATCAAGCGGGTCTGTTTCGAATTGATTTCCTTCAACTCGAAGGTTCCCCAATTTTCCAAAACGAAGGACTTTCCAGTTTCAACAGCGACGACTCGAAAATTGTATTTGATGATGCTTTTCGACTCATCAATCGACCCAGGCACATTACGCCCGACTTCCATTTCCTGAAATTCGAGAGTGGGGTTTTCCTCGCGCGCCTGGTAGCCCAATACCTTTTCAAGAAACGAGTAACTGAAAAAACCTCCGCGATCCGCCCCCAGTTGAATGATCCATTTCCAAACTTCGGAAATCGGCGCGTTGATGGATATTGCTCGTGTGGAACTGATGCCTGGCGCCAGATCGTCTCCGACCAGCGGCATGATCGCCTCCTCTGCCGAAGCTCCCCAAGCCATGATTTTCGAGCGCAGAAAAACGGCATATACGGCGATTTGAACACCGATCACAAGCGCAATGTTGAGGATGAATTCCATGATCTGTGACATTGTTTCTCCCGGGTTATTTTTTAGCGATCCGATTTTCAATTTTGAATCGCGCCCTTACGAGTCGCAGGGATGAGGTAGAGCGCCGCGATCGCAAGGCAGATAAAGATGATGATCCAGGAAGTGAACGACACGCCCCAGAAAACAACCTCGTTCACGGCGCGGAGAATCCAGAAGCCCGCGATGCTCATGCCGACCATCCGCCCCAATTTTGTGGCGCTCATTTCGTTTGGAAAAACAAACGACAGGATGGCAAAGACCGCCAGCACATAGGTTGTATGGATATTGAGAACCTGTATCAGGGCGCGGTCCTCTGCGTTCATCATCGGCAGGCTTTGCTGCCAGTTGAAGAGCTTCCAGAATGAGAGATGGAATGCGGCAAAGAGCAGGTTGATTCCACCACCGATTTGCACGAGACGTTTCATTGTTTTCTCCTTGATTTTTTATTCATCCCTGTCCACCACCGAGCGGGCGATTTTTTTCAGCATGGGGTGTTCGGGTCCATCGGGTAGTTGATCGAGCGCATCCAGCCCCTCGCGGACGTAACCCTGCGCGACTTCGACAGCCTGTTCGATGGAACCACCTTGTCGGATGGAATCCACCAGTCGGGCGAGTTCCGTTTCGGGCAGCCGCTGACGGTTGATCAGCCGACCCAGGCCTGGGTCGTCGGGATGGGCTTCGAGATAAATCAAAGCTGGCAGGGTCAAAATCCCCTGTCGCAAGTCTTGACCAGACGGTTTCCCCAGATGGGCGGCGTCGCTGGTGAAGTCGAGCACGTCGTCCATGATTTGGAAAGCCACGCCGATAGCGCAGCCAAAACGTCGGGCGGACGAAGCAGCTTCGGCGTCGACTCGGCTGAGCAGGGCAGGCGCGCCCGTGGACAGCTCGAACAGCGCGGCGGTCTTGGCTCCGATCCAGTCGAAATATTCCTCGCGGTTGGCAATCCCTCGCGGACGGGCAATCTGGACCAGTTCGCCGTTCACAATCGTCGCCATGGCTTTGGTGAACATATCCACGACTGAAAGAGAACCAGTCGCCAGCACCAGCCGCGCCGCGCGGGTGAAGGCGAAGTCGCCGACCAGCACACTGGCAGCCGCCGACGCATGGGCGTTGAGCGTCTCGACGCCGCGCCGCAGGCTTGCCCCATCCACCAGATCGTCGTGGATGAGGGTGGCGGTGTGCAGCATCTCGATTGCCGCAGCCAGATGCAGCAGCGGGGCAGGGTCAGCAGCGAGCAGACCACCCGTCAGCAAGGCAAGGCGCGGGCGGATTCGCTTTCCGCCGGCAGAAATCAACTGGGCAAGGGCAGCATCGAGCGGGGAGCGGTTTCCATCCACCTGTGAAGCCAGCAGCGCCTCCACCTGATCCAACTGGACGGTGGGTGGGTTCATCAAAACGGGGGGAGTATTCAATAATGTTTCCATATCGGTTCTTTCGGTATAAATCGAAATGTGCGGGCAAAAAAATAAAGCTCTTTCCTAGTCGGGAAAGAGCTTCAATATTTTTGTGAGGATGTCGCCTGTCTTTGCAACGCGGACGATGGTTTTGGTGGAAATCTTCTGCGCCTGCTGGTAAAGCGAGTCGGAGACCTCGAACAGGTCGAGCATGGATTGCATCTTTTCCCTGGTATGGGAGTCTTCGTCGGCTTCGAGTTGCGCCATCGACTCGCGCAGCATGTGCAGGGTAGGATCCACCTCGCGGCGCTTGCGATAATCGACGATGAAGCGGAACATCTCGTAAGCGTCGCCCTTGACTTCGAAATAGTCGGTGCGCTCACCCAACAACTGGATGACACGGATGATGCCCCAGCCTTCGAGTTCGCGCAGTCCCACGCTGACGGTCGACCGCGCCAGCGACAGGGTTTCGCTAATCTCCTCGGCGTTGAGCGGCTTGGGGGAGAGGTACAGCAGCCCGTGAATCTGGGCGATGGTGCGGTTGATGCCCCACTTTTCGCCCATCTCTCCCCAGTGGACAATGAATTTTTGCGCGACGGGTGTTAGTTCCATTCGGTCTCGTTTCTTTTATTTCGGTTGTTTCCGAATATAATGTAATTAAAAAAAGATGTCAAGGCAAAATGAGGCTGGACCATGTTTCTCGTAGTGTATCTTTGGGAGACTTACCGAAAAGCATCAGATAACTTCCTTCTCTGAGCAAACATTTTCAGACCTTAAAGAGACTGGCGGATAAGACAAGCAACATCCAAATGGAATCTGATTGAGCATCGCATGTTTAGTGTGATTAGCGCTGACTGGGTGGACCCTTTCGCAATCGCGTTGTCCAAAATGTCCGTCGTCGTGGCAAGGCTTTGCTTCATTCCTTGCTGGTTATTCTCATGGTGACTTGCCCCTGCTTCCCAACCCGGAGATGATTGCCGATAAACCGGATTTCAAGATACCAGGCCTGTGGGCCAGACCGTCAGTCCGGCTTTTTGTCCAGCCAGCCACAATTCGCGGTCATAGGTTGCCAACGTGACGGGCATTTCCAGGGTTTCCTGCCAGAGCAAAGCCGCCGCCAAGTGAGCGGCATCATCCCCGCGCAAGCCATATTCCCAAGCCAGGCGCGCAGCGCGCTCTGCCAATGACGGAGTCATGGACAGACGAGTGAACGACTGCCAGTGCGCGAGAAAATCGTGCCAGGCGCTGTCCGCCTCTCCACCTTCCACCCAGTTCATGCGCACGGCCTTGGACAGCGCGGCAGCCATTTCCACGCGAGTCAGAAGGACAGAACCGACCGTTTCAGCCTGTTCGATAAAAGCACTAACTTCGTTTGACCCAGCCTCCACTACGTAGCGTTTGATCAATGCACTGGTATCAAGATAAAGAATCATTCCCGATCCTCCACAATCAGATCGGAGAGTTGGCGCTTCCCTTTATTGAGCGCTTTTGGCCGATAAGGCTTGAGTTTCTGTCCATTCCATTCGGCCTGGCCGGCAGCCACCATGGCCTGAAGCCGCTCCTCGATCGTGGCCCTGACCGGGACAATCTGACCAATCGTTTTGCCATGCTCGGTAACGGTAATCGTCTCACCCGCTTTGACACGGCGCATGTATTCGCTTAACCTGGTTTTCAATTCCCGTGTTCCGACACGCGTTTCACTCATAGGAGTCTCCTTTTTGTGGTTGCGTTATGGCAAATGTAGTTGCTTTTTACAACGAGTGGGAAGCAAAATATTTCGGCCCTACCGTTTTTTAACGGGGAATTGGGTCAAAAGCGACCAGAACGTGCAAACGAAAGGAACTGGAATTGCGGTAGCCATAGCCGCGACGATTGAGCATTTTGATTTTCAAATTCACTCCTTTGGCAAATCCATTGTTGAAGCGTCCGTCAAAGTAATTCAAGATTTGCTCCCACCAATTTCGCACCGTGGCGACAAATGACTTCAAAGCTTTGAATGGCACGGCTTCCACTTGAGCGATCCAACGCCGCAATCGTTTTTCAGCGGCCTTTCGGATATCGATAGATCGCGGATCATTTGCACTTCGCTCTTATCATGCACCTGATTGCTGATGCGCCACAATCAGGACAACCGGCAACAGGTAATGTCGATACGACTTCCAGATGGAGCTTTTCTTCGCCAATAAATTCAGACTTCACCACGCGGAGTTTTGATATGCCAAGTAATTTATTGAGCAAATCGTTGTTGTTCATCGGAGAATCCCTTTCTACTCCGATGTTAGCACATCCTTTCTGCTTTTCCCGTTAATTACGGGAGAGCCAACTTTTTTCTTATTTTTTATCATCCGTATCTCGTTCCCCAAAAGTCCGGCCCCCTATGCCTCTATCTTGAGGATTGAAACATCCATGACCAGAAGACTCTTCAATCGCCCTTGCGGGAAAGTCCCCATCACCTTGCCTCTACGCGTCCCCCGAGCGTTTGCCGAGGGGGATTCGGAGGATTGAAATGAAAAAGCCCTGAGCTGTCTCAGGGCTTGTTGCGTAATATGGATGGCCTCATCCTATTTATTGATCATAGGCGTGCATGCCAGGACAAGTGCGCAATGCTCATCTGGTCATTTCCACACCGCCTTTGCCACCCGCAGAAAATTCCCGCCTAAAATATCACCGATGACCTGTTCGCTGTATCCGCGCTGATACAGTAGTTCGGTAAATTCAGGGACTTGTTCAGGCGCGACGAATTTCAGGTCTTTGATCTTGTCTGGCGGAAAAACGTCGGGCAGGCTCTCCAGATATTCGCGCAGCCACACTTGATCGGCGATGTAATCCAGCCCCAAGCCGACATGTTCATGACCGACGAGGTTGATGACGTACTCGATGTTCTGCACCACCAACTCGCTTTCGATTCCGCCGAGGAAATCACCCACGCCGTTTATGCCAATCACCCCGCCCGTTTTGGCGCAGGCTTTGATCTGCTCGTCTGAAATGTTGCGAAAATGATCGAACAAGGCTTTGGGATTGGAATGTGAAAAGATGACAGGCGTTTGGGAAACTTCAAATGCCTCCATCGTCGCCTTGTACCCCATGTGCGAGACATCCACCATCATGCCCACGCGGTTCATCTCGCGGATCACATCCCTGCCGAAATCCGTCAGCCCGATGTTCCCTTCCAGACAGCCGCCAGAGGCGCGGTTGTCTTTGTTATACGCCAACAGCATTTGACGGACTCCGAGGTCGTAATAAAACGAGACCATGTCCACATTTCCAAGCAAAGGGTCAGAGCCTTCGAGGTCAAAGGCGATTGCCAGTTTGCCCGCTTCCTTTGCCGCGAGAATATCATCGGCGGTGGAGACCAGCACGTATTCAGCGGGACACGCAAGGATATAACGCCGATAACCTGCCAGCGCTTCTATGACTTCCTGCAGTGAAACCATGTCCCAGCCCACGTTCACATTGATGAAATTCACGCCGCTGTCTTTGTAGCGCTTCAGGTCTTTCATATCCGCGTTGGGCTTGAAGGGAAAGCAGGTATGCGTATCCCAGACGAGGGCTTGGTCGTGAATCTTTTGGGCTTGTTCTGAAATCATCCTCATTCTCCTCTGTTCATCCATTCATTTACCCGCGTCTCCAACACATCCAGCGGCAGCGCGCCGCCGAGCAGGATGACATCATGGAAGTCGCGCAGGTTGAAATTTGCGCCGAGGCGTTTTTCCGCTTTTTCGCGCAACTCGCGGATTTTGATTTCACCGATTTTATACGCCAGCGATTGCCCAGCCCAAGCGATGTAGCGATCCACTTCATTGGTGATGTTGAGCAGGGTCAACGAAGTGTTCTCCGCCATGAAGTCAATTGCCTGCTGGCGCGACCAGCCCAGCGCGTGCAGACCCGTATCCACCACGAGGCGGCAGGCGCGCCACATTTCATAACTCAACCGTCCAAAGTTGCTGTACGGGTTGGTGTAGAAACCCATCTCCAAGCCAAGCCGCTCCGCATACAATGCCCAGCCTTCGATGTAGGAATGAAAAACATAAAAGCGGCGGAAGGCAGGCAGGTCGCTCATCTCTTGCTGCAACGTCAATTGCAGGTGATGACCAGGCACCGCCTCATGCAACGACAACGCTTCCATCTCATACAATGGGCGGCTCTTCAAGTTATACGTATTGACGTAATACATGCCCGCCTTCGTGCCATCGCCCGTACCTTGCATGTAGTAAGCCGTAGTCGTGCCTGGCGCGAGAAAATCGGGCACAGGCAAAATGCCATACGGCAGGCGCGGCAGGGTCTTGAAAAACTTTGGCAGTTCGCCATCAATGCGCTTCAAAATGTACGCCGTTTCTTTTAGCAACGCTTCGGGCGTCTCGGCGTAAAAGCGCAGATCGCTGCGCAGGAACTCCACGAACTCATTGAAACTTCCCGTGAAACCAGATTGCCGAATCGCGCCATCCATCTCGGCGCGGATTCGTTTCACCTCCGCGTGTCCCTGCACGTGGATTTCTTCGGGCGTCAGGTCGAGCGTGGTGAAGTAGCGGATTCGATGACGATACAATTCACGCCCGTTGGGAAGGTCAGTGGATGAAACGGACTCGCGGGCGCGCGGCGCATATTCTTCGCGGATGAATTTCGCCAGCGCTTCATACGCAGGGATAATTGATTCCGTTATGGATACCTT
>JBMOMS010000178.1:0-8414 GCA_049324895.1 Chloroflexota bacterium | reverse complement strand
CGGAACTCCATATTCAAGAACGCTGTGGCGCGGGATGGCATCCCGCAACGCCAGATAAATCCAAAACTCCCTGCAATCTCCCGATATGGCGGGCGGATTACCAATCCGCCCCACGAGATTAAGTTTGTTGAATTTTGGCAAAGGTATTGTAAAAAAGGCGACTGAAGTCGCCACTACCTGCATCCGCTTTTGCGGGGGAATAAAAAATCCCGAAGCAGAGCTTCGGGAGTCCGTGGGCTTATTTTTGCAAGCGCCGCTGCTGGCGTTGGCGGCCTGCTTCCAGTTTTTGCCTTTCCTCGTCCGTCTCGGCCAGGATGGGGCGGATGCTGGTGGGGTTGCCGTCATCGTCCAGGGCCACGTAGACCAGGTAGGCGGTGTTGGTGTGGGTGCGCTCGCCCGTGACGGGGTTCTCGGCCACCACCTGCACCTCGGCTTCCACGCTGGTGCGGCCGGTGTAGGTCACTTCCGCGTTGAGGATCACCAGGTCGCCGATGCGGATGGGCTGGCGGAAGACCATCGAATCGATGGCCACGGTCACGACGCGGCGGCCGGCGTGGCGCATGCAGGCCAGCGCGCCGGCTTCGTCGACCAGTTTCATGATCCAGCCGCCGTGGACGTTGCCCAGGTTGTTGGCGTGTTCGGGCTGCATGAGCTGGGCGATGCTGATGCGCGAGGCGCGTACGGGTTTGGGGGTGAGGTCGGTCATGGCGGTGGTTTAATCCAGGTCGTCGCGGAACTCGCCCGTCTCCACGGTGTGCAGGCGTTCGGGTTCCTCCTGCAGCACGTCGATCACGCTGTAGGTCAGCTCGCTCATCATCGGCGCCAGCGGCACCGTGGCCGGCACGCGGATGCGCGGCGGGTGCGCGGGCGGGGTCAGGCGCGGCTTGAGCGTGCTGGTGGCGCGCTTGCGCAGGATGCGCGGGTCGTTCGACAGGTAGCCCACGTAATAACCGAGCACCGAATACACCTCGCGCGCGGGCGTCACCCAGCCGATCCAATCGCCGCTGCGGTTGTACAGGTGGGGGTAGAGCAGGAAGGCTTCGACATCGCCCTTGGTAATGTAGACGGGAATAAGGGGTTTGGTTTTGATGGTTTCCATGTGGGTCTCGATGTGGCGCGGACGGAGGCGCTCACTCGACATCATTATACGTCCAATGTCGGTTGATGAAGTAATTCCACAGCATCACCACCCCAATGGCCAGGGCCAGGGTGCCGTTGCGCGCCAGGAAATCGGCCGAAAGGTGGCTGAGGTGCGCCGTGTCTTCGAACACCCTGAGCATGAACGGCTCGACAAAGTGCAGGATCGGAAGGCGGATGAGCACCCCCGCCGTGTTGACCACGAAGAACATGACCAACTGGTGCAGCAGCGGGCGCGAGCGCGATTCGGGATAGGTCCAGTAACGGTTCCAGGTGAAGTTGCTGACCACCGCGCAGGTGAAGGAAATCGTGCCCGCCACGACCAGCGGCATGGGGGTGAAATGCGAGAGCAGGTTCATCACCCCAAAATCCACCAACGCGCCAATGGCGCCGACGATGGCGAAGCGCATGAAACGCAGGCGCTCCTTGTGGTTCGACAGGATCATGCCAGGCCCAGCTTTTGCTTGAAGTATGGAATGGTGCGGCGGATGCCCTCGTCCAGGTCGACCCTGGGTTCCCAGTGCAGGAGTTCGCGCGCGCGGGTGATATCGGGCCGGCGGCGCTGCGG
Source organism: Chloroflexota bacterium (assembly GCA_049324895.1). GTDB lineage: Bacteria > Chloroflexota > Anaerolineae > Anaerolineales > Villigracilaceae > JACPVF01. The sequence goes on along the minus strand of JBMOMS010000178.1, from coordinate 6,709 downwards.
GTCGCGCGCGCTGCGGGCGTCGGGGACGTAGGTCAGGCCGGCCGCGTTGCCCGTGATGCGGTTGATCGACTCGGCGAATTGCAGGATGCTCATCTCGCGCGGATTGCCGATGTTGACCGGCAGGTGCTCGTTCGAGTACAACAGGCAGACGATGCCCTCGACCAGGTCATCCACGTAACAGAAGGAACGCGTCTGCAGACCCTCGCCGTAGACGGTCAGCGGCTGGCCGAGCAGGGCCTGCTTGAGCAGGTTGGGCAGGGCGCGCCCGTCCTCCAGGTCCATGCGCGGGCCGTAGGTGTTGAAGATGCGCACGATGCGCGTGTCCAGGCCGTGGGCGCGGTGATAGGCCATCGTCAGCGATTCGGCGAAGCGCTTGGCCTCGTCGTACACGGCGCGCGTGCCAACCGGGTCGACGTTGCCCGCGTAGGTCTCGGCCTGCGGATGCACCTCCGGGTCGCCGTAGATCTCGCTGGTGGAGGCCAGCAGGAAGCGGGCGTTGTGTACGCGCGCCACGCCCAGGCAGTTATGCGTGCCCAGCGCGCCGGCCTTCATGGTCTGGATCGGCAGGTTGAAATAGCCCGAAGGGGATTGCGGGTTGGGGCTGGCCGGCGAGGCGAAGTGCAGCACGGCATCCACCTTGCCGCGCACGAAGATGTAATTCGAGACATCGTGTTTGTGGAAGGAAAATTTCTGGTTGCCCATCAGGTGGGCGATGTTGTCGGGGTTGCCCGTGATGAAGTTGTCCAGGCCGATGACTTCGTGGCCTTCCGCCAGCAGGCGGTCACACAAATGCGAGCCGAGAAATCCCGCGGCCCCCGTGATCAAGATGCGCATGATACCTCATTATTTCCGTCCCGCGCGCAGCCGCGCGATGCGCGGCGCAGTCGAAGGACATTTTCGAAGACTCGCCCTTTTTTCGAGAGCGGTGTTTTTTGCGTTCGTTCTTTCCGCTGGATTGCACATTCAGCGGGAGCCGTGAGATTGCTTCGGCGCGAAGGGCGCGCCCTCGCAATGACGTTACTTCCAGTCGATGCGCGTGATCAACCCGTCGCCGGTCACCTGGAAGGCCTGGCCGCTGCCGCTGTCGATCATCCACAGGTTGCCCTGGTACACCACGGCGATGAAATCGCCTGTCTGCCCGGGGATGGGTTGGGGCGCCCAGGCAGGCAGTTGCGGCTCGATTCCGCCCGCATCCTGCGCAGGGAATAACACGCGGCGATTCGATCCGTCGCGGTCCATCACCGCCAGGCGGTAGCGGCTGGTCTCGCTCTGGTCGGGGAAGATGGCTTGCAGGTAGGCCACCTGGTAGACCTTCTCCAGCCCGCTCTGGCGGATGGGCGACACGGACGGGTAGGCGAACATGCCCGTTTGCAGCGCCAGCGGCGCAGTCACCTTGCTTTCGAGCGAGACCGCGCTCAGGTCGAAGTAGGGCGACTCCTCGTCGGTGAAGGGCGCCGGCGCCGAGGCGTGGGTGGTGACGTAGAGCGTCTTGCCGTCCGCGCCCCAGGCCAGCCCGGGAATCCAGGCCCAGTCGCTGTGGGTGTTGAGCGGGGTGATGTCCATCATCGGCTTGAGGTAGCCGCCGTCCTGGTCGACCAGCCCGATCCCGTCCGGGCGGACGTAGGCCAGGCGGCCGTCGGCAGAGTAGGCAAAGGCGGTGCCCCACCAACCATACACGCCGCCGCTGGAGGCATCCAGCATTTTGCGCGGCGCGCCGCCCGTGATGCTGACCCGCCACAGGTCGTTGTTGGCCTGCCAGCCCGGCGAGGTGGGACGCGGCTCGACCGTCGAATAGGCCACCGAGTTCGTGCCGGGGATCCAGGCCGCAAAATGCACCACGTTTTTGGCTTCCAGGTAGATCGGCTTGGGCGTGGTATTGTTGACGCGCACGGCCCACAGGGTGTTGATCTCCTCGTCGGCGGGCTTCTTCGACTTGCGCGTGAAGATCAGGTACTCGCCGTTGGGCGAGAGGATGAAGATGCGCCCGTCCAGGTCGCCGGTGTTGACGATCAGGCGGCGGTTGGCGGTGGACGAGTCCATCGCCCAGGCGTTGCCGCCCGCCAGGTAGACCAGGTTGCCGGGGATGTTGAGCGGCGTGAAGGAGGTCTGCGCGCCGACCATGACGATCTCGGGCGCGGCCTCTTGCAGCACCACGGTCTTGACCACCGAGCGGCCGGTCTCGACCCCGTCCTCGGTCACGCGGCGGAGGGTGATCTCCTGCTGGCCGTTGAGGCCGGCCTGCACCAGGCGCGTCTCGCCTTCGGGCAGGGTCTCGTTGCGAATGGTCTGGCGCTCGTAGGGAATGACCTGTAGTTCGGTCTCGAATTCCTCGCGGACGCGCACCAGCTTCACCTGGTCGCCGTCGCTGAGCGTGCTGTAATAAGGCGGGTCGACGCGGTCCAGGTCGCCCGGGCTGATGCCCGCCTGCTGCAGGACCTGCAGCACGGTGCTGCCGGCCGGCGCCTGCACCGTCATGCTGCGTCCGTCGGCCAGGACGGTGACAGTGATCTCGCCGCCGGCCTGGGGAAAACGGCAACCTGCCGCCAGCAGGATGGCGGCCAGGAGAACGATCCACAGCTTGGACAGGCGGGGGCGGTTCATGTCCTGCGGTATAATCCAGCCGCTATTTGATCCGCCCGCTGACGGTCATCAGGCCGTCGGCGATGCTGATCGACTCCAGGCGGAAGCCGGTGGCCACAGGCCCCAGCGAACCCGTGTAGGCCTCGTTGATGAGCTTGCTGATGGCCTCGTTCAGCCCCTCGGGCGCGTCGAACGGCCCGAAGTCGGCGGAAAGCACCTGCAGGCTGGGCGTGCCGGCTTCATCGAGCACCACCCCCAGGATCACGGCCACGTTGGCCGCAAACATGCCGCGCTGCACCTTGCCGAAGATCTGCATCTGCCCGTCGCGCAGGAAGATCTTGGGTTCGGTCATGAACGGCTCCGACTGCGCCTCCAGTTTGTAGGTCAGGTACGAGGTCAACTGGGATTCGCTGATCTGGAAGGTGGCCACGCCCGTGAGCGCGCCCGCTTCGAGGGCCAGCCTGACCTGCTCCTGGATGCTTTGGGCGGCTTCGGTCGAGACAGGGATGACCTCGGCCGGATAGTCAGGCCCGCCGATGAAGACAGTGCAGGCCAGCGAAGCCAGCGCGAGGATCAAGATGAGGAATGGAAAGGCAAGTTTTTTCATTTGACTCAACTCATGGAGCACAGACATCCGTCTGCGTTGGCATGGAAGGGGCGGACTGAAGTCCGCACCCCAATACTTCTTCATACAGCGGAGCGCAGGCTTCAGCCTGCATCGGCTCAAAAATGGCGGACTGAAGTCCGCACTCCGAAATACTACATTCTTCGAACGGGAGCAATTATAGCATGAGCGACTCTGAAAGCACTCCGACCCCCGCGCCGCAGGCCGAACCCGCCCTGGCGGTGAAACTGGAGGCCATGTTGTTCGTGGCCCCCGAGCCGGTCGCCCCGGCCCAACTGGCCGCCGCCCTGGATGTGACCAACTCGGTGGTGGAGCGCGGCTTGAAGGAATTGGAGGAAGCCCTGCAAACGCGCGGACTGCGCCTGCAGCGCCACGGCGGCCGCGTGCAACTCACCTCGGCCCCCGAGCTGGCCGAACTGGTGGAGCGCTTCCTCGGCCTGGAGGCGGTCAGCCACCTGAGCCGCGCCGCGCTGGAGACCCTGGCCATCATCGCCTACCAGCAGCCGGTCACCCGCCCGCAGATCGACGCGGTGCGCGGGGTCAACAGCGACGGCATGATGAAGAGCCTGCTGGGCAAGGGCCTGATCCTGGAATCGGGCCGCGCCGACGGCCCCGGCCGCCCGATCCTGTATTCCACCACGCCCGAGTTCCTGCAGCACTTCGGCATCAACTCGATCCTCGAACTCCCGCCGCTGGCCACGCCCGAATCGGAGGCCGAGAAGCAGGTCGAGTTGCTGAAAGGGTAAAAGCCTTTTCAATCGGAGTCGCAAGGCTCCGATTTTGTTTGGAGGTTGCAGCGCAACTTGGCAATTTGCCCGACAGGTTTAACCCGTCGGGGCGCTAATAGAGTCCATAAAACGCATCCGTGCCCAGGGTGGGGATTAGTTTTGCAGCCAAAGACTTAATGTTCCCGCTGTGCCCCGCGTAGACCCAATCGTCGATGCCGCCGCCGTGGCGCCAACAATCGGCGTGATATGCGCGCGTCTCCTGGTCGTCCAAAACAAATCGCATGACGGGTGTGAACTGGGTGTGGCGATCCAGCGCCGCTTGCAGGCCTTCCTCCGCCCCTTCCATATTCAACCCAGCCAGGCCCAGAAGGCTTCGCAGGCTGTCCATCCCGACGCCGATGCCTTCATAGATTATGACCTGGTCACTCTTGATTGCAACCCGATAATTCCCTGCCCTGGGGTGCCGCTTCAACGCGGATTTCACGCTGGCAGATTCCCCGGGGTGAATCAACTGCGGACGCGCCTTGACCAGCGACACAATCGCGTTGACGCTTTCGTCGATCTCATATCCAGCGGGAATTTCCTCCACAGGCTCGTCCTTTTGTTCGCGCGCAAAGTAATAGCGCGGCTTGCCTGTTTTGGTCACGCCTTTGTTGAGGAAGTAGGTAAACCCTTTACGGTTGGTGTAGGTAATGGGCATGGTTGGATTTTACTCCTGAAATCCCACAGGAAAACCATCAGGTCAAAACCTTGATTCGGCAGACGCTCAAAAAGTTCCTCCCTACTCCAGACCTGACAGGTTTCACCGTGATGCGAGTCAATCGCAACCCATGCGCGGACATGAGACTCTGACCGCAAGACTTTCGTGGAAACCTGTCAGGTCTTTTCACGCAAACGCCTCCGCCAGCAGACTCTCAAACAACCCCTCCATGCGTTCGACACGCCCTTCGGGCAGTCAGCACAACGCCTGCCGCGCGGACTCGCGAGGCTCAAATGCCGAGCCTCAAACGGCGAGCCTCAAACGGCGAGTATCCGCCCCCGCAGAGACTCGACCCTTCGACCAGGCTCAGGGCAGGCCCGCGCCACCACGCCCGTCGAAGATCCCCGACAGGGGGCAAACTCTTCTTGCAGGCTCAGCGGTGAGCCAACGTGAAACCTAATCTTTCTTATCTTCATTTTCTATCGCTTGAACAATGGCAAGTATAACGCCTTCAATATTCTTCATCACATCATTATTCCAAAAGCGGATGACTTTGTAACCGAGCGAGTTCAGGTATTTTGTTCTTTCTTCGTCATATTCTACCTGTTGCAAATGCTGACTTCCATCCAGTTCAACAATGAGTTTCTTTTCGATACAGACGAAATCGGGGATGTACTTCCCAATGGCGTGTTGCCTTCTGAAATTAATTCCTAGTTTGTCCCCGCGCAGGTATGCCCAGAGTTTTCGCTCAGCAGGCGTGGGTTCCTTGCGGAGTTCGCCAGCGCGGTGCATGGTGGTGGGTGTGCTTCTACGTGGACGCGGCATCTGCCCCTCCCTCCCCTCCCCAAATACGACGAAGAGCACGTCGGATTTGGGGAGGGAATGAGATGTGGAAGCCCCAATTGCAACGAAGAACACGTCGGATTTGGGGAGGGGTAGTAACAGTTGCGGAGTTGCAAAAACCCATTTTTATAAATGCTATCCATTCTCCTCCCCCGACTTCCGTGCAGTTCGGCAGTCGGGGGAGGTTGGGAGGGGGCTATTGCGCGAACGCCTCCGCCAGCCCCACGACACGCCCTTGTGGGCGTCAGAACAAGCAAACCCTCAAACAACCCATCGATCTGCCGCATATCCCCGCGAGGCTTAAACGCCGAGCCTCAAACGCCGAGCATCCGCCCCCGCAGGGACTCGATGTCTCGACTGGGCTCGACAACCACCCGCGCCACCACGCCTGCAAAGGCAGAGAGTAGATATTCGAGAGTAGAGAGTAGTTTCTGCATTTAGCAATGTTCGCTTATTGGAGCAGAACCAAGGGGTTTGTAACGCTGACCGAGAATAGCTTGAATGATGTGAACAAATCCAATTTCTTGCTCATGCGTGGACAGCGATATATCCAGCCACAAATCATTCAACTGCGTTTCGGACTTGAAGTCGTGAGCGTCGTTTATAAATTGACCGAGAATTTTCTTCAAAGTTGCAGAATTGACTTTGACAATTCGTTGTCCACTCTTTTGGTGCATGTGGATTTGTTGACAGGAAGGGTTTTTATGAATTGTGAAATGTGGGTTAGGGTAATTTATGTAAACTTGCATGTTCTCAACTCCTTATCCTGTTTCAAAACTCTCCGCCAGCAGACTCTCAAACAGTCCCTCCACCTGCCGCGTGGACTCCCCCATCCGCCCCCGCAGGGACTCGACCAATCCAGACCTGACAGGTTTCACCGTGACGTGACTCAATCGCAACCCACGCGCGGACATGAGACTCTGATCGCAAGACTTCTGTGGAAACCTGTCAGGTCTTTTCACGAGAAACTCTCCACCAGCAGACTCTCAAACAGCCCCTCCACCTGCCGCGTGGACTCCCCCATCCGCTCCCGCAGTGACTCGACCCGCGCCACCACGCCCGCAAACTCTTCTTGCATACAAGACTGCATGTATGTCAAAATAATAAGAGTGTGACTAAAATGGGTTGGTAGCATCTGAGGAAGAAGAAGGAGTTGAAAGATAGGCAATCTTCTGAAAAGATAGGTTTGTTGAAAACACAATCTCAGGAGACGCGCTATGACAATCAACTCCA
>JBMOMS010000177.1:2030-62648 GCA_049324895.1 Chloroflexota bacterium | reverse complement strand
ACCCAATCCCACGGTTCACAACCCGAGATACGCGCTGCGAATGTGTTCATCCTTGATCAACTGTCGGGCGGGGCCCTCACGATCGACCTTCCCTTCGGCCAGGACGTAGCCGTAGTCGCCGATGGCCAGCGCCATGTGAACGTTCTGCTCCACCAGCAGCACCGTGATGCCATCGTCGCGCAACTGCCGCATACTCTCGAACAACTGCAGGGTCAGCACGGGGGACAGGCCCAGGGAAAGCTCATCCACCATCAGCACCGTCGGGTCCGACATGATGCCGCGCCCCACCGCCAGCATCTGCTGTTCGCCGCCGCTCAAGGTGCCGGCCTTCTGTCCGTGGCGTTCCTTGAGACGCGGGAACATCGCGTAGACCCGTTCGAGGTTCCGCCCCGCCTTGGGACGGGCGCGGCGGTTGGTGGCGCCCATTTCGAGATTTTCCTCCACCGACATATCGGTGAACAACTGGCGGCCTTCGGGAACCAGCGTCAGGCCCATCTCGGCCTTGGCATGGGCGGGCAGGCGGCTGACATCCTTCCCCTCGAACCAGACCGAACCGCTCCACGGGCGCACCAGGCCCATCACGGTGCGCAACATGCTGGTCTTGCCCACGCCGTTGCCGCCCACCAGGCAGGTCAACTTCTGCTCCTGCAGGGCCAGGCTGACGCCCCATAGAATCTGAACTTCGCCGTATCCCGAGACAAGGTCGCGAATTTCGAGCACAGCCATGTTACGCCTCCTTCATCAGGCTTTCGGCCAGTTTCGGGTCGCCGAGGTAAGCCTCGATCACGCGCTGGTTGGCGGCGATCTCCTGCGGGTTGCCCTCCGCAATCTGTTGGCCGTAATCCAACACGATGATGCGATCCGAAACGTTCATTACCACCTTCATGACGTGTTCGATCATCAGGATGGTCACGCCCTGTTCGCGGATCTTCAACACGGTCTGCACCATGCCGTCGATCTCGGAGGAATTGAGTCCCGCCAGCACTTCGTCGAGCAGCAGCAGGTGGGGATGCGCCGCCAGCGCCCGCGCCATCTCCAGCCGCTTCTTTTGCGCGACGTTGAGGCTGCCCGCCAGTTGCTCCGAGCGGACTGCCAGCCCGACGAATTCCAACACCTCGTCGGCGATGCGCGCGGCCTGGCCCAGGGACTGGTCCTCGTGGCCGAAGCAGGCCCCAACCATGACGTTCTCGCGCACCGTCAACTCGTTCAACGGCTGGACGATTTGGTGGGTGCGCGCCATGCCCAGGCGGGCATGCTCATACGGCTTGGCGCGCGTCACATCCCTGCCCCGAAAGAGGATGCGCCCCGCTTCGGGCGGATACACGCCGTTGATCGCGTTGAAGAGCGTGGTCTTGCCCGCGCCGTTCGGGCCAATCAGTCCGAGAATCTGGCCTTCGGGCAGATCGAAGGTCACGTCAGTCAGGGCTTGCAATCCGCCGAAGCGCTTCGATACGCCCTGCAGGGAAAGCAGAATGGTCATGCCAGTACCCTCCTCAAGGGCGGGATGCGCTGCCGCAGCCAGCCAATCGCGCCGGCCGGGATGAACAGCACGATCAGCAGAAGCAACGCGCCGGAGACCGAAAGTTGGATGTCCTTGAAGACCGGACTGGTCACCAGGAATCCGCGCATGCCCTGGTAGGCAAAGGCGCCCAGGATCGGCCCGAGTACGGTGCCCTGCCCGCCCAGCATAACCATCACCAGCAATTCGATGGAAGCATGCAGGGGAAAGGCGTCGTTCGGTTCGACGTTCCCATTCTTGAAGAAGAACAGCACCCCGATCATGCCCGGGACGATGGCCGAAAGCACGTAGGCCCAGGTCTTGGCCCGCGGCGCGACGATGCCCATCACCTCGGCGGCGTCCTCGTTCTCACGGATGGCCAGCAGCCCCAGCCCAAACTTGGAGGTGCGCACGAGATAGCTGATCGCCAGCGCCAGCAAGGCCAGCAGCACTCCGATGTAAAACACCATTTGCAGCGCCTGCGCCGCGCCGCCATAGGCCTTGTACACGCTGAAATTCAACGTGATGCCGGTCGGCCCGCCGAACAGGTCGAACTTGTTGATGAAGGCCCGCATGGCCTCGTTGACGCCGATGGTCGCCAGGGCGAAGTATCCGCCGCGCAGCCGCAGGATGGCCGACCCCAGCAGGAAGGCCAGGATGCCCGAGGCCAGTCCGCCCGCCAGGATGGAGGCCCACAGCGGCCAGCCCATCCCGCTCAACAGGAAAATGCCCACATAGCCGCCGAAACCGTAGAAGACGATGTGCCCAAAACTGACGTAGCCCGTGTAGCCCAGCAGGATGTTCAGGCTGGACGCCAGGGCAATGGCCTTCAGGATGGTAAACGCGCTTTCCCGGTTGGCGGGCTTGCCCGTGAGCATGGGCCAGACGGCCAGGGCGGCCACCACCAGCACGGGTGCGATCAAACCGCGGTATTGATTCCACAGTTTCATTTCTTTGCTCCAAACAGGCCACTGGGGCGCACCAGCAGGATCACCACGAACAGGCCAAACTCGATCACCGGCACCCAGGAGGTTTCCAGGAAGGCGGGGATGATGCCTTCCAGCACGCCCAGGATCAGGCCGCCAAACAGGGCGCCGATTGGGTTGCCCAGTCCGCCCAGCACGCCGATGACGAAACTCTTCAATTCATATCCGCCGCCCGCCAGGATGCTGAACGGGAAGAAGGTGGCGATCAGGGCGCCGGAGACAGCCGCCAGCATGGTGCCCAGGCCAAAGCTCAGGGCCAGGATGCGGGTGGAGGGAATGCCCATCAGCTCAGCCGCCGCGCGATTGTTGGCCACCGCGCGGATGTGCTTGCCCGGCCGGGTGCGGTACAGGAAGAAGTACAGTCCGCCTGTGAACAGCAGCGTGACGAAGGCCGCGATCAGGCGCGTGCCCAACAGGGTCGTCGACCCCAGTTGGAGGCTGCCCGCGAAAAAGTCCACGTTGTACGGCGAGGTGGTCAGAGCGGCGGTCCCCAGGCCGATGATAATCATGTTCACCGAAAAGGTCGCCAGCAGCGAGGAAAGGTGCGGGGCGTTGATCACGCGATGCACCGCCACGGCATAGATCAGGATGCCGAACAGCAATCCCATCAGCGCGATCGGGATCACGCCGAGGTAGGGATTAAGACCCAGTTTGGAGTAGACGTAAAAGGTGCTGAACATGCCCAACGCAATGATCGGGCCGTGCGCCAGGTTGATGACGTTCATCACCCCCCAGATCAGGGTCAGGCCCATCGCCGCCAGCCCATAGACGAATCCCAACAGGATGCCATCCGGCAGGGAGACCAATAGCAGGTTGAGTTGTTGCATGTGCAACTCCCGTCATAAACAAAATGCAGGGGCAGGGCGGGCCTGCCCCTGGGCCAAAGGAATCGAAGTTATGGCATCGGGATGGGATAGAGCGGGGCTGCGGTGGCGACGTCGGCCGGCCAGATCACCTGGCGGACGAGTTCGCCCGCCTCGTTCTTCTGCCATTGGGCCACCACCATCTCGTGGCCGATCTGCAGGCCGTGCGCCTCCGCGCTGGTGTCGAACTGGATTCCGCCGTAGAAGGTGAAGATGTCCAGGGCTTCGAGGGCCGCCCGCACCTTGTCGGGGTCGACCGAGTCGGCGGCTTCGATGGCCTTTTGCAGCACCAGGCCGGTCAGATAGCCGCCGGCGGCGTGGTAGGTGGGCTTGTCGCCGGTCAGGGCGGTGTAGGCGTCGGCGAATTCCTGCCCGCTGGGACCGTACCATTCCTTGCCGAGCGCGGCAGCCTCCTCGGGGGTATGCGTGGCGCTCAACTCCCACTGGCTGGAGGTGGACACGCCCAACGCGGCGTCGCCCAGTTCGGGGAATTTCGAATCGGCGGGCGCAACCAGCAGGGAGATGAATTTCAGCCCGGCCTTGCGTTCATAGAGCTGGCGCGCAAAGGTGCTGCCGTCCGGGTAATGGCCGCCGCCCAGCAAAACGGTGGCGCCCGATTCAACGATTTTGTTGATGACGGGACCAAAGTCAGTGGTGTCCGAGGCGTAGCCTTCCTCCAGGACGACCTCGAAGCCTTGCGACTCCAGGTAGGGCTTGAGGCCCTCCACCACGGAGGTGGAGAACTTGTCATTCTCGTGGACGATGGCTACCCTGGCCGAGGGGTCGAGGGTCTTGAGCATGTCCACGGTACTGAGCAGGTACTGGCTGCCGGGTGTGTAGAGTTGGAACAGGCTGGTGTTGCCGGTCTTGTAGGCATCGTCCTCAGCGGCGCCAGCCGTAATCATGATCCTGCCATTCTGTTCGGCGATAATGGACGCCGCCGCAGTCAGGCCCGAGGAGTAGGGACTGATCAGAAAGTCCGCATTGTCCTCGGTGATCAGGCGGGTGTAGAGTTCCTGGACGCGTTCCTTGTTGGACTCGTCATCGTAGGTTTGGGCGGTGAACTTGACCACCGTGCCATCGCTCAAATGGATGCCGCCAGCTTCGTTGACCTGGTTCATCCACAGGGTCAGGCCGTTGACCTGGCGCTTCGAGGACACCTCCTGCGCCCCGGTCAGGGAGGAGGTGAAACCGATCACCACGGTTTTTTCCATCCCATCCCCCGGCCCGGCAGGCGCGGTTTCGACAGCAGACGGGGCGCAGGCGGCCAGCACCAGGCTGGCGAGCGCCAGGAAAGACAACAACGCATACCACTTGCGATTCATGGCAGTTCCTCCCGACAGCAAAGACAAATCGAACGCGGCGCGAAACTTAAGTCTATTATACGCAAATGGGACCAAACGCCAATCTTTCCATTGCGCCGACAAAGGTATTCCTGAAGTCACGGTTTCCCTTCGACACTTGGCGGGTGGCGCGGAGGTTGCCTCCGCTTCCACAGATATTCAACCGCGTTGTTCGTGTCTTCCGTATCCCAGGACCAGTCTCCCGGCTTGCGGACGGCCATTGGGGAATCTGCCGCAGGTTTTGCGACCACACTGGGTATAATCAACCCATCTATTTTCAACAACCGCACCTATTCAGTCACCCTTGCGAAGGTTGGACTGTTGCCATCAAAGCGGTCGCGATCTCATTTTTTCCTGTCAATTCGTCTGGAAACCGTCATAACCTTCGCAAGGTCGAATTTATTGAGGCTCACCATGCAGTTCGATTTTCCCCCCTACACTTTCCCTCTGGTCGCGGCGGCAGTCGTCTCGGCCATTGTAGCCGTTTATACCTGGATACGCCGTGCCGCGAATGGCGCGCGGGCGTTGTTTGTGCTGGCCATCTTTGTTTTCGAATGGATCGTCAGTTATTTGTTGGAGGTTATGGGGACCGGCCTCGAGACAAAATATTTTTTTGGAGTGCTGGAATATGTCGGCATTGCCTTTGTGCCGTACAGTTGGTTGATATTTTCAATCGCGTATAGTGGACAGGAGCGGATTCTTTCGCGTCGCTTTCTGGTCCTGACCGCGCTGATCCCATCCATTACAGTTTTGCTTGCCTGGACCACCCGTTGGCATGGCTTGGTCTGGAGTGAATATCACCAGGCCAGCCAGGGCAATTTTTCCGCGCTGGAGGTTTCACACGGTCCCTGGTTTTTTGTGCATTTGGCATATTCCTATATCATCCTTTTGATCGGCGCGTACTTCCTCGTCCGCATGCTTTTTCGTCGCAAGGGAATGTACCGCGGACAGATTATCGCCATGCTGCTGGCGGTTCTTGCCCCGTGGATCGGCAATATACTCTATCTTACGAAAAACAGCCCAATTCCATATCTGGATTTAACTCCATTTGCGTTTACCGTTTCCGTGGCTGCGGTGGCCTGGGCAATCTTCGGCTTTCGCCTGGTGGATATCACGCCCCTGGCGCGCGACCTGGTGGTCGATTCGATGCGCGAGGGCATGGTTGTACTCGATGCGCGCGGGTATGTCGTGGATATCAACACCGCTGCCGCGCGTATGATTGGCGTTGTCATAGCCGATGCCCTGGGAAGGACAGCCGCGGACATCTTTCATCCCTGGCCGCACCTGGTGGAACGCTTTCGCAACGTCACTGAGGCGCTGGATGTAATCTCGGTGGGCACGGGAGCGACAGAACGCAGCTTCGAGGTGCGCCTTTCTTCGCTGAACGATCTTCAAGGCCAGTTTGTAGGACGCGTTATCCTGCTGCGCGCCCTGGGCGCGGAAAATGACCCGCAGACCCGCCCTGTGCGGCCGGGTCCCACCACAGAACCGCCTGCCCCCGACAGGGAAAGCCCATCCAGAAAGCCCTTCTGGAATGCAGTAATCGATTATTATCGCATCCCCCTCAAAAAAGACCTGGTCATTCCCGAAAATACCAGTCCAACCTGGTACCAGACACGGGAGCGCCTCTTCACGGTCATCCTCAGGCTGGCGGGCACGGTCGGCATCCTGGGCTTGTTATTCACCGGCCCAAACCTGCTGCAACAGGCCGTCACGCCCTTTGTCTTGTTCCTGGCAATCCTGGTCTTGTTGTGGGTCCTGGGGCTGGTGCGCAACGTCAAATATGAAATTCGCGTTTCGGCCTTTCTGTTCCTGGTCTACTGCCTGGCGTTCGTCGAACTGCTGAACTTCGGCTTCTCGGTGGAAAGTTTCACCTTCTTCATGACCTTTGGCGTGGTCTCGGCGGTCCTCACGGCGCGGCGCGGCGCGCTGCACGGCCTGGTGGTGAGCGTGGCCACCCTGGGCGTCTTTGCCGTGTTGATCGGCTCGAAGACCTTCACCCCCTTTGTGGATTCAGCAGGCGGCTTCGTCACCCCGCCCAACATCCAGGCGGGGCTAAGCAGCCTGCTGGCCTTTACCGCTTGCGCCGCGGCGGTGCTGGCCTCGGTGGTCATCCTGCTGGAAAATCTGAACAACGCCTGGCACCAGGAAACCCAGGCGCACAACCTTCTGCAACAGGAACGCGACCTGCTCGAACAGCGCGTGGAGGAACGCACCCGCGACCTGGCCGAGGCGCGCGACCAGGCCATCATCATCAGCCGGCAAATGCGCAAGTATTACCGCGCCATCGAACAAAGCGGCAACACCATCGTCATCACGGACAGGAACGGACTCATCGAATACGCCAACCCCCAGTTCGAGAAATCCTCGGGGTATACCGCCGTGGAGGCCATCGGCAGCAACCAGCGCATGTTGAAATCGGGCAGGCAACCCCCCGAATATTATGAAAACCTGTGGAAGACCATCAGCAGCGGCAGGGTCTGGAACGGCGAATTCCTCAACAAGCGCAAGGATGGCACCCTGTATTGGGAATCCGCCACCATCGCCCCGGTGCAGGACCAGAACGGCGTCATTACCAACTACGTCGCCATCAAAGAAGACATCACCGCGCGCAGGCAGGTGGAAGAGCAATTACAAAAACTCTCGCAGGCCGTGGAGCAAAGCGGCAATACCGTCATCATCATGGACCGCAACGGCCTGATCGAATACGTCAACCCGAAATTCACCCAGGTAACGGGGTACACCCCGCAGGATGCCATCGGCCAATCCCCGATCTCCCTGATGAATGGACTGGAGCGCACCCCGGATTTCAGCCGGGACGAGTGGTGGCTGACCGTCAATACGGGGCAGATTTGGCGCGGTGAATTCCGCAATCACCGCAAGGATGGGTCCGTCTTTTGGGAATCGGCCACCATCGCGCCCGTGCAAAACAGCAGCGGCGAGATCATCAATTTCGTCGAGATCAAGCAGGACATCACCGAACAAAAGATTCTGCAGGAACAGATCCAAAAGCAAAACGACTACCTGTCCATTCTGCACCAGATCGCGCTCGACCTGCTCAACCGCCGCGATTTGAACGACCTCCTGCAGGTCATCGTCGACCGTTCCGCCATCCTGCTGGACGCGCCCTTCAGCGAGCTGATGCTCGAACAGGACGGGGTGCTGGTGGTGGAGGCCTTCACGACCAACCAATCCAACCTGAAAGGCGACCGCGTCACCCGCAGCCAGGCCAAGCTCTCCTGGCAAGCCTTCGACACCCACCAGCCCGTCGTTCTCGAAAATTATTCGACCTGGGAACACAGGCGGGATGTGTACAGCGTGATGCTGCACGCCGTCGCCGATTTCCCCGTCATGGCCGGGGAGCGCTGCCTGGGCATCCTGGCCCTGGGACGCTCCACGCCCGGATACGGCTTCACCCCCGAGCAGGTCGAAACCGGCATCCTGTTCGCCCGCCTCGTGGCGTTGGTGTTGGACAACGCCAGCCTGATCGACTCGGCCATGCGGGAGATCAGCGAACGCAAACGCACCGAGGTCCTCCTGCTGGAAAGTGAAGTCCGTTTCCGCCAGATCGTGGAAAACGCCAGCGACATCATCTACCGCGCCGATGCGAATGGTCGTTTCACGTATGCCAACCCGGCTGCATGGAAGTTGCTGGGCTTCGGCAGCGAAGAGGAAGCCCTGGGCAGGCATTATCTCGACATGACCACGCCCGACTTCCGCCAGAGGTTGAAACGGGTGTACGACCGCCAATATGTGAGCAAGACCAGGAATACCTATTTCGAGTTCCCGGCCGTCACAATGCAGGGCGAGGTCTTGTGGATCGGGCAAAACGTGCAGCTCATCATGGAAAACGGCCAAGTGACCGGGTTCCAGGCGGTGGCCCGCGACATCACCCAGCTCAAGCAGGCGCAGGAGGCCCTGGCCATTTCCCGCGACCAGGCCCTGGACGCCAGCCGCTTCAAGAGCCAGTTGCTCTCCAGGGTCAGTCACGAACTGCGCACCCCGCTGGGCGGCATCCTGGGATACGCCGAACTGCTCGAATACCAGGCCTTCGGCCCGCTGACCGAAAAACAACTCGACGCCGTCACCAACATCATCGAAAGCACCAACTTCCTGACCGGCCTGGTCAACGACCTGCTGGACGAGGCGCAGATCGAAGCCAATTCCCTCACGCTGGATAACGAATACTTCGATCCCGCCGAGTTGGTCGAAAAAACCAAGGCGGCCATGTCGGTGCTGGCCGCCAAGAAGGGACTGGCCTGCCGCTCCGCGATCTCGCCCGAACTGCCCAGCGAACTGTACGGCGACGTCAACCGCTTGCAGCAGGTCATCATCAACCTGGTGGGCAATGCCATCAAGTTCACACAGCAGGGCGAAGTCAGCCTCAGCCTCAACCGCCCCAGCCCGGCCTTCTGGTCCATAGAAGTGCGCGACACTGGCGTGGGCATCCCCGCCCACGAACAGCAAACCATCTTCGAACCGTTCCGCCAGGTCAGCAACTCGATCACCCGCGAAAACCGCGGGTCGGGATTGGGCCTGGCCATCACCAGGCAGCTGGTCGAATTGATGGGCGGTCGCATCCAACTCGAAAGCAAGGTAGAGGAGGGAAGCTTGTTCATCGTCACCCTGCCCATCCTCAACGCCCCGGGAGAATAGAAATGACGACACTGTATGCGCTCGTAATCGAAGACGACCCCAAACTGGGAGCCATCTACCAGACCGCCTTGCAGCAGGCGGGCTACGAAACCGACCTGGATGCAAATGGGAACCGTTACCCGGCCTTTTTGGCCGCCCGCCGCCCCGACCTCGTCATCCTCGACCTGCACCTGCCCTACAAATTCGGCAGTGACATCCTCAAAGACATCCGCGCCCAATACCCCGATACCGTAGTGGCCGTCGTCACCGCCGATTTCGTGAAGGCCAGGGCGCTGACCACGCAGGCTGACCACATCCTCATCAAACCCGTCAGCGTTGCCAGCCTGTTGAAACTGGCCGAGTCGACCAGGAAGTAAGGAGGTGTGCATGGACAAACCGCTCACCCTCGTCGTCGAAGATGACCCACAGCTCAGCCGCATCTTCACCATCACCTTGAGCGACTCGTTCGATGTGGAACCCATTACCGACGGCGCCCAGGCCCTGGTGCGGCTCTCGGAGGTCGTCCCGCATCTGCTGGTGCTGGACATCAACCTGCCCGGCGCATCGGGAGCGCAGATCCTGCAGGTGGTGCGCGCCGATCCGCGCTTCGCCTCCACCCGCGTGATCCTGGTCACCGCCAGTTCCCGCCACGCCGCTGAACTCCAGGACAAGGCTGATATCGTCCTGCTGAAGCCGGTCAGCGTCTCGCAACTGCGCGACCTGGCCGAACGCCTCAAGTAAGCGGCGCGCGAACGGCAGAATCAAAAAAGTCCAGCAGCCTTGCTCCTGGACTTTTTTTTGATTCCATTTTTCAGATTACAGGCTGGAGCGGATGTGAACGATGTCGCCATCCTTGACCAGATATTCCTTGCCCTCCAGGCGGAACTTGCCCTTGGATTTGGCCTCGGCCATCGACCCGAGGGTGACCAGGTCTTCGTAGGCCACCACCTCGGCCCGCACGAATCCGCGCTGCAGGTCGGTGTGGATCTCGCCCGCTGATTCCTGGGCGGTGGCCCCGCGGCGGGTGGTCCAGGCGCGCACCTCGTCCTCGCCGACGGTGAAGAAGGTTTGCAGGGTCAACAGGTCGAAGGACAGGCGGATCATGCGGTTGAGGCTGAGTTCCTCGATTCCGTATTCCTGCATGAACAGGGCCGCATCCTCGGCGGGCAGCTGCGCCAGTTCCATTTCCAGTTTGCCCTGCAGCGCGATGAACTGATGGTCGAGCGCCACGCTGGGAGCAGACTGTCCTTCGCTGAGGTTGAAGACGGTCAGCATCGGCTTGCGGGTCAGCAGGCCGAAGGAAGCCAGTTCGCGCTGTTCCTCGGCGCTGAATTCCATGCCGCGCAGGGGTTTGTTCTCGGAAAGCCTTTGGTGCAGGCGCTCGAACAGCTCGATCTGGCGCGCGTTGACGGTCTTGTCGGTGCCGCCTTTGCGGCGTTCGTCACCCAACTTTTCGAGTTTGCGCTCGACCGTGATCAGGTCGTTGAGAAGCAATTCCTCGCCCATCGAGAGCGCGTCGCGAACGGGGTCGACGCCGCCGACGGGAGGCGGAACATTGTCGTTCTCGAAGCCGCGCGCCACGTGGATGAAGGCCTCCATTTGCGCCAGCTGGTTCAGCAGTTGGCCGGAGAGACCGCTCTTGGCGGAACCCGCCTCCAGCCCGGCGATGTCGGCGTAGGTGACCTTGGCGTAGATGGTCTTCTTCGGCTTGTACATCTCCGAGAGACGGGTCACGCGCGGGTCGGGCACATCCACCACGGCGGTATGCACCTCGAAGCGGCCGGCCGAGGCGGTGGTGGGGGTGTTGCCGCGTGTCAACGCGTTGAAGAGGGTCGTCTTTCCAGATTGGGGTAGTCCGATGATACCTAGTTTCATGTTAACCTTTGCGGGGGCGAATCAGCGATCCGCCGAAAATTTGTCTTGACCTTGTGATGGGAAGTAGTTATACTATCGCTCGCCTGGCCGAAGTGGCGGAATAGGCAGACGCGCACGACTCAAAATCGTGTACCTTCGGGTATGAGGGTTCGATTCCCTCCTTCGGCACCTGGGAACCTTACCCGAAAGGGTATTATAACCGAACGTCCTCCTGCATAAGGAGGACGTTCGGTTTTTCCTGGCGCGCAGGACGGATCTCAATAGGGCGCATCGCCGGGCGAGCCGCCGGGCACCTCGTGCCAATTGTCGAAGACATCCGCGCCGAAGGGGGAGACGCGCTCGGCGGAGCCGCAGGCATGCAGGTCGAGCGGGAGGTTGTCCTGGCGGTCGTCGCGGAACTCGACCACGTAGGTGCTGGTGGAAGGCGAGCCGTAGGTGGACAGGATGTGGTCGACCACGCTGGCGCTGCCCGCATACAAGATCACGGGGTCGCGCCCTTCGCCGTCGCCGACGATGTTGAAATAATCGTCGCCCAGGCTGTCGCTGCCCGCAATGGTCAGGATGATGGTATTGGGCGGGAACTGGTACGGCATGTGATAGGGCGGCTCACCCTGGGCGTAGATGGGTGAAAGCACCACGGCAAAACCATGCGGCGGGATGACAGTGGTATCGACGATTGTGTTGGCCCCGGGCGAGGTGTGCGGCGCGCGCTCCTGCCACGCCACGATCTGGTCGGGCGTGCCCGTGCCGCCGCCGTCGTGCAGCCACAACCCGCGAACATCCACAGGCTGGTCGCCGGCGTTGTACAGTTCCACGTACTGATTCCACTTCTTGAAATCCACCGACCCGCACGGGAAGGCCATGACCTCGCTGATGACCACGGTCACGTTGGAAGGCAGGGGCTGGGGCAGCACGTTCCCTCCGCTGGTGGGCAGCGTGGGCTGCGGGCCGCTCCCATCGGCTTGAACGATGCACTGGCGTGTGATCGGCGCGCTGACGCCCGGCGTTCCCGAGGAAATCGACACGGAAATCGTCACGATTGTGGGCGTGGTCGGGGCGGAGAAATAGGCATTCAAGCCGGGCGGCGTGAACGCAATACTCCCATCGCTGACCTCCCACTGGATGATGGCGTTGGGCGGGATGACCCCATCCAGAGCCAGGGCGATGCGCTGTCCGCTCTGGACGATGCACTCGTCCGGCAGGATCTTCGCAAGGCTGGGCGTGGTGACGGCGGTGCTACAGCCTGCCGCGATCACGGACAGGCATAGGGCAGCGGTGATGAAAAGGATGCGGTTGCGGGACATGGGCACTCACTTCGGCTCGATTTGGATGATCAATGAAAATGCAGCGCTTTGGTTACAAAAATTTTGAGCCGCTTGCAGCGTGAGGAATCCGCTTCCCTCCGCACGCGCCATTTTGACACTCGTTTCACAACCATTGGTCGACCCCAGCATCTCGAAGGCATCGCCACTGTACTGCCAGCGGCAGGACAGGATGGCCTCGTCCAGGGTGGACTGGGCCGACAGGGTCAGCGTTTCGCCGGCCGATACCAGCAGCGTATCGCCCGGTTGAAGAGGCTCGCCGCGCCCCTGCACAAAGAACTCGATGGAGGTGGGCGGCGAGCAAGCCGGGAAGACCAGCAGCAATCCGCCCGCAGACACGGCCAGCACCACCGAGATTGCCCAGAGCGGCAGCCCGGTGATGTACACACGCACTTTCTCGGAGCCTACCAGCGGCTTGATCTGCGGGATTTCGATTCCCAGCCGCAAGAGGATCAGCACACCACTGCCAATGAAAGCCCCAAAGGCAAGCACTGCCTGCTGCGGATTGGGGCTTTGACTCAACCAAACCAGGACAGTGCGCGGGAATACCAATTGCAAGCGTACCGCTGCCAGGGCGGCCACCCAAAGGACGATGAAAAGCGCCAGTCCACGAATGATTTCCAGGGGTTTGCGAGACATTGGACCAATCCATTCCATGTTGGAAAAATGCGTTGCAACAGGGTAAAAAATTCCTGCAATGATTTTGCAATGTTTATTATAGCCACAACGCAAGCCCCCCTACTTTAGGGGGACTTTACAATTTTTGAAAACTAACAACCTGGAAAGGTGTTTTTGGCTTTTTGGGCGAAAAATGCCGCTTCGCAAGGCATTTTTGGACGCAAAAGGTTCGCGCGCCAAGGCGTTGGGATGAGCACCGGGTTCGGGCGGGTCTCACGGGGTTGCCTCAGGCTTGAACAACCCCCATGCAAACGACGGATGCGGAATCAGGCAGGCGGATAGAACGAGACTTCGTGCCCCAACATGGTCTCGTCTTCGTAGCGGAAATGTGCGGAAAAGAAGCGGCCCTGCCCGATCCACGGCAGGAAGATGCGGTCACTGGGCCACAGGGACAGGGTATCGAAGTCGGCATCGGGAATCCATTCGAGGCGGCCTTCGGGCGAGTCGATCAGCTCGCCGTCGAAGCGTGTCGCGGTGAAGACAAACACGTACCAGTCCTGGCCTTTGAAGTTGGTGAAGATGAGCAGGCCGTGCAAATAGGGATCGTGGATGGTCAGGCCGGATTCCTCCAACACCTCACGGCGAACGCACATCTCGGGGCTTTCGCCTGCCTCGACCTTTCCGCCCAGTCCGTTCCATTTGCCCGCGTGGATGTCGTTGGGTTTGCGGTTGCGGTGCACCATCAACGTGCGGTGATTGTGCTGGACGTAGCACAGGGTGGCGACGATCATGACCGACTCCGCCCAGCCGGGAATAGGGCTTCCAGTCCGCGCCACAGGTCATCGCGCCAGGCGGTGTAGTTGTGGCCGCCGCTGAACTCGCGGTAGGTGACGTCGTAGCCGAGTTTGCGCAGGAGCGGCTGCAGGCGGCGGTTGTCTTTGAGGAGCGAGTCGAAGCGGCCCACATCCATCCATATCTTGAGTCGGTCGCGCCCCTGCCCCGCGCGGATCAGGTCGACAGCGGCGAAGTCGCGGCCTTCGTATTCGAAGATGGCGGCCTGGCTGAGCACCTTCCCGAAAGTCTCGGGCATGCGCAGGCCGGTGTACATGGAAATCAGCCCGCCAAAGGAGGCGCCCAGCACGCCGTAGGCGCCCGGGTTGCGCTTGATGTCCAGCAGGTTGAGATGTTCCCCGGCCATCGGCAGGATGACCTGATCCAGCCAGGTGATGACGGCATCCGAGCAGGCGTATTCGACACTGCGGTGGCTCTTCCCGTTTTGCAGGAAGGCCATCGCAATCGGACGGATGCGCTTTTCGGCGATCAGGTTGTCGACCAGGGTGGCGAGTTGGGCGCGGCGCAGGTAGTCGGTGCCGTCGTAGACGACCAGCAGCGGCACGGGCCGCTTGACGGGCGGACAATAGAAATGCACCTCGCGCAGGCCGTTGTCCACCAGGAAGAGCGTGTCGGCGATGTGGCGGGTGAGCGCGCCATGTTTCACGTTGGTGCGCGTCTGGGCCAGCAGGGTCGGCTTCCCATTGGGCATGTAGAAATAATGATTGTAGTTCCCAAATCCGTTGCTGACGCGGCGCGGGTTGAACGGGTCCATGTAGCGCTGTTTGGTCTGCGGGTCGAAGAAGACGTACTCGACGTACGCGTCGCGGGGCAGGGTCAGGGAGGTGGACCAGAGCGGTTTGTCGGAACCAGGCACGGGGGCGAGCGGTTGGGGCTGGTCGTCCCAATCGTGCAGGTCGTCGATCAGGTGCGGGGGCGGGCCGCCCATCCAGTAAAAGCTGGCGCGCTTCCCGTCGATGAGCGGGTTGCCTTCGGTTTGCAGTCGGGTGAGGATGTCTTTTTTCATAATCATAAGAGGAAGAGGATGGCAACGCCCGCCATGGCCAGCAGGGTGCCGGCAATGGCCTGCCAGTTCAGGCGTTCCTTGAAGATGAAGTGGCTGATGGGCAGCATAAAGATTGGCGCAAGCGAGGTGAGCGTGCTGGCCACGCCGACCTCGGCGTTTTGGACGGCGTAGAGCGAGAAGGACACGCCCAGCACGGGGCCGATGAAGCCCGCGATCATCAAGCGGCGGAAGGCAGCGGGGTTGGCGCGCAGGGTCGAGACGGTCTGCCCAACCTGTTTCTGGAACAGCGCGATGACGAGCAGCGCCAGCAGGGCGGCCAGCATACGGATGGCGTTGCCCTGAAAGGGCGAGAATGTCCCAACCATGCCCTGCTTGGAGAAGACAAAGCCCGTGGCCTGGAGGACCGCTGAGAGCACGCCGTACAGGATGCCGACCGCCACGTGACGGGGCATTTTCTCCCCGCTGCCGTTACGCTCGAAGACCACCCAGACGATGCCCGCCAGCGTAAGCAGGATGCCGAGGATCTGTCCCGCGCGCAGGGACTCGCCCAGGAAGAGCCAGGCCTCCAACGCGCCGACGATGGGATACAGGCTGAGCAGCAGGTTGCCCAGGCGCGGCCCAATGGCGAGATAGGATTGAAACAGGAAGGCATCGCCGAGCGCCAGGCCGATGACGCCCGAGAGCGCAAGCCAGCCCCAGCGCTGCGGGTCGGCGCTGAATGGAAGCGGCTGCCCGAAGAGGATGAAATTCAGGACGATCAGGTACAGCAAGGCAAAGACCACCCGCGTGCGGTTCGAGACGACCGCGCCGACCTGCTGTCCCGCGCGGGTGATGAAGACGGAGTTGAGTGCGTAAAAGAGCGAGGTCGCGATCCCCGCGATCTCGCCGAGGTGGTTGGTCATGATGCTTCCTATAATTTTATCCGGGTTGCCGGCTTGTGATAATAGACCTCTTGCATAAGTGACAAGAGAAACGTGTGAAAAACCTTTTGAACCACGGAGGCACGGAAACACAGAGAAAAACGGTAGTGGCATAAACGAAGTGATGATTTCCGTGGGGCGGGATGGTATCCCGCCAAATCACGGGTACGCGGAATGCCACATCGTACCCGTAGGGTATTCCGCGCCACGTCACTTATCAAATTGCCACCACCAGAAAAACAATTAAAACTCCGTGCCCCTGTGCCTCCGTGGTTAGCGCTCTGGGACTTTTGCAAGAGTTCTATTGGCAGGATTCAACGCAATGGCGCAGGGCCGCAAAGGAAAAACCGGCTCGCCAGAATTGCCGTGATGGACCGCCAGATGTAGGGCGGAATTAATTCCGCCCTACGGCGTACCGCCATATATTGGGCGCATCACGGGAAATCCCACAGAGCCGAAAAACCTTAAGTTCTGTCTGCGGAATGAACAAGTTGGCGCATGGGTGCGGAACTTTTGAACCGCCAAGAGCGCAAAGAGCGCAAAGAAAACCTTTGGGACTCTGCACACCCTTTGCGGTGAGTCTCTTTCGTTCTTCCCGAAGTTGAACTGCGGGAGGAACTTGCGAGGCCCGCTACTTGCTGAACGTTCCCATCAACTCGCCCTGTGCCAGGATGTGACCGTCCATGGCCTTGAGCAGGTCGGCCTTGCTGGCGCCTGCGGAGAGAGTCAGCATCGTGTCCAACGCGTACAGTTTGAAGAAATAACGGTGCGTGCCCGAAGGCGGACAGGGGCCCATGTACTTTGCGTTGCCCGAAGAGTTCCTGCCCAGCACGCTGCCGGCTGGCAGGGACGCGCCCGCATCCTCGGGCAGGCCCGTCGTTGCCGCGGGGATGTTGAAGACCACCCAATGCACCCAGGTGCCCATCGGCGCATCCGGGTCGTCAACGATCAACGCATAGGATTGGGTCGCAGCCGGCGCATCCATCCAGGCCAGGTCGGGCGAAATGTCGCGGCCCGTGCAGGCGTACTTCGAGGGGATGGATTGTCCGGGCGCAAAGGCGTTGCTGGATAGGCTCAAAGTCATCTCAACCTCCTGGGTGGCGGGGGACGAACAGGCGCTCAACAAAATCAGGATGAGGAGGATGTATCTCACAGATCCTCACGTTTGGCTTTCGGGAATTGCAGGACGAAATCCGCACCGTAGACCCGGCTGGGAGTCTGGAAACCTGCCTTCCAGTCGGAAGCCAGCATCCGCCGCATGATCTCGACTGTGGCCTGGGCGGTGAACGAGTAGCCTTCACTCGTCTGGAGGCGGCTGCGCACGATCCGTCCCGTGCTGTCGCTCACTTCCCCGACGATGAGCGCCAGTCCGCGCTGACGGGCCTGCGCATCCGGGCCGGGCGGCACGATGTTCAGCAGCGACTTGAGCAGGTTCTTCACCGGCCGCGAATACATCAGCGGGCCGAACCAGCGCAGGAGATACAGCCCATTCACCATCGCGCGCGGGAAGGCCATATAGGTCTCGACGTTGGGGATACCCGTGCTGTAATACGCCGTGGACACATCGCCCCAGCCGATGGACACCGTCTGCGCGGGGCCGCGCCCGAAGTCTGCGGGCATGAGTTTCCAGGCAGGCGGCACGCTGACGATCTTCCCCTGGCGGCGGATGCGTCCTCCGCGCTGCATGTTCTCGATGCCCGATTTGGCCGTGCCGCGTGAGACGCCCGCGCCCACCCCACGGATGAAGAGGCGCAGGTGGGTGGCCGAAGGCAGGCGCGTCTGGAGATGCGCCGCCAGGCAATCGGTGGGCACCACGTCGAAGCCTGCGCCGGGCAGCAGCATGATGCCTGCGGCCTTGGCCTGTTCGTCCAGGGCGGCCAGCGCCTCGAAGCCCTCGATCTCGCCGCTGATGTCCACGTAGTGGCGCTGCGTGCGCAGGCAGGCCTCGGCCATCTGGCGGAAGGTCAGCACGAACGGCCCTGCGCAGTGCAGGACGGCATCCACTTCGTTGAGGGCCGAGTCCAACGCAGCGGAGTTCGAGAGGTCGAAGGCGCGGTAGTCGAGTCCGTGATGGGCGGCCTGGGCTTTCAGGCGCGATTCGTCGCGGCCCGCCAGCAGCGGCTGCATGCCGTTCTGTACCGCCAACTCCACGATGAGCTGGCCTGTGTATCCGTAGGAACCGTAGATGAGGAAGTTTTTCATGGCAAGTGGCGCGAGATACTATCTCGCGCTACGATTATAACTTTTTCGCGAAATGCACGAGGCGTTCCATTTCCTCGTAGCCCAGCCTGAGGTGCATCTGGATGCTGGCCTCGTTCTCCAGCCAGGTGTCGGAGGCGATCTCGTGGCAGCCCATGTCGCGCGCCCAGTCCTCGGCGGCGCGCATCAGCCGCAGGGCAACGCCCCGTCCGCGCAGGTCTTCGTCCACGTAAATGCCCTCCACATAGCCGACAGGGCTGGTCTCGCAGCCTTCGCCGTAGGCGCGCATGCCCGCTTCGAGAAAGCCAACCCGCCTTCCATCGGGCAGGGCGGCGATAAAGACTGCCATGTCGGGATCCGCCAGGGTCAGGTCGAGTTGGGATGCAAAGCCTTCGGCGGTGGCGTAGGTCCACAGCAGCAGGCGCATCCGCAGCCAGTCGGGTTTATCCTCCGCGTCGGCGCGGCGGATGATGATCTCATCCATGATGTCTCCAAAAGAAAAAAGACCCTAAGGGTCCGACAGACCCTTAGGGTCTTGCTGGCAAGGTTAGTCCGCGCTGCGCTTCCCCAAACGGTGATCCAGTTGCAGGACGGCGGTCTCGTGGGCTTCGATCATCTTCAGGCTGGCGACGATCTCGGCGGCATTCTTCTCCTCCTCGACCTGCTCGGTGATGAACCATTGCAGCATGATCTGGGAGGGATAATCCTTCTCGGCCAGGGCCAGCTCGTAGAGCGCGTTGATCGAAGCGCTGACCTTGGCCTCGTGGGCGGCCACCTCTTCGACAACCTCCATGGTGGAGGCCCATTCGGTCCTGGGCGCGTCGATGGCCTTGAGGGTCACCCTGCCGCCGCGTTCGAGGATGAAGTCGTAGAATTTCATGGCGTGTTCGCGCTCCTCGGCTTCCTGCATGCGCATCCAGTGCGCAAAGCCGGGCAGGCTGCGATCTTCGAAATAGGCAGCCATCGAGAGGTACAGGTAAGCAGAGAACAATTCCTTGTTGATCTGTTCGTTCATCGCGTCTTGCATCGCTTTTCCGATCATGCGTATCTCCTTGTTGAATCTGAATAGGGCGAAATGGTCGCTTAAATTATAGTCGAAAGCAGCCCGGTCTTCGAGCGTAAATCCTGCACCTCGTAGGAATACCCGCCGTCGACCGTCACGCCGCTTTCGAGATAATTCAACACATACTGGCCGCAGTTGCTCCCGATCTCGTTTTCCTCCACCTCGCCGATGCTGACGATCACATCGTAGCCCGCCTCCATCAGCGGGCGGGTTACTGCTTCTGCCGCGCCTGGACGGGCGGGATCGATGAAGGAGCCGAGCTTGTTTTGCGTGGCGCGGCTGGTCGGGTTGACCGGTGTCAATTTGATCAGATACCGCGACGGATCAAAGTAACGCGCCAGGACTTCGGCTGCGATGGGGGAATTTTCGGCCAACGCAAAATTGAGCGTGATCTTCCGGTCGCCGGCCTTGTGGAAACGCTCGCCATACGCGGACATGCGCGCAAAATCCCAGGTGCGGACAGGGATCAATTGGGCGCGCTGCGCCGCATCGGTGGTGTGGATCGAATATTGGAATTGAAATCGTCCACCCGAATACAGGCGGTCCTTCACATCGACCAGGCGCTCGAAGAACGCATCTGTGCCCAGGGGGGCAATCGTGGAAATGGATGGCATCAGCCCGGCGGTTCCATAGCGATTGGGCAACTGCTCCAGCGCGTCCAGCACGGCCATGTTCAGCGACGGTTCGCCCATGCGCGCAAATTGGATCTTGAACTTCGACGCGGTCACCACGCCGTTGGGGAACCACTCATTCACCATGTAATCGACCTGCGCAAGGATTTCCCCGGCGGTCGGCTTGCCTTGATAGCCCCCGCCTGCGTCGCAGAACAGGCACTTCACGGGACAGCCGTACAAGGTGGACACCATTAAAATCCAACGCTGGTCGCGTCCATAGGGCGGCTGGCAGGCTTCCACGAACTCGATCAGCCGTCCCCCGCCCATATCGGCCATGTACACGGTTGCCAAATCAGAATTACCCGTCGTCGCTAAAATTTTCATACGCTCTCCTGTTTCATAAAAGTCATTCTGCTTCCTGGTTGTGCGCTGAATCTTGCAGGGCGAAATACACCTGCATGGCCGCGCGCAAGCCATCTCCAGCCGCAATCGCAGCCTGGCGAAACAAACCGTTTTTCACGTCGCCGGCAAAAAGCAAACGGCCCGGCGGGGCCGCCTCCTGCGCCGCCTTCGGCAGAAAATCCAGGTTTGGCTCCCGCCCGATGGCAAACAAGGCGTAATCGGCATGGAAGGTCCTGGCCTCACTCACAAGCTCCAACGCGCCCGATGCGCCGCAGCTTATTTTTTGCAGGCCGGCCGCCTCGAAGTAGGCAATACGCGCCTCCTGCGCCGCGCGCCCTGCCAGCAGCCCCAGACATTTTACAGCCTTCCCGCGGTTGAGAATAGTGGCGAAGTTTCCCCTGTGGGCCAGGTTGATGGCATAGTCGAAGGCCGCGTCACCCGCGCCGATGATGACGATGTGTTTCCCGGTCACATGCGCCAGCGGCCAAACTTCCGTGAAAACCCTCGCGCGCGCTTGCGGGGCAATTCCGCCCGGCAGGGGGCGCGCTTTGGAGCCGGCGGCGATCACCAGGTATTGCGCCGAATGTGACGCAGTATCGGTAAGCACTTCAAAGTGGTCATCCTGCCAGTCCACCCGCGCCGCTTCCTCCGTGCCCACGTCAACGCCCAGACGCTCGACTTGCTGTTTCATTAAAGCAGCCAGCTTTTCCCCGCGCACACCGTTGGGGAAGCCCGGGTAATTTTCCACCAGGTTCGCATTCCAGAGCAGGCCGCCGAGTTGGCGCTTTTCGAGCAGAAGCGGTTCCAAGCCGTAACGCTTCAATTGGATGGCGGCGGCGATGCCGGCCGGCCCCCCGCCGATGACGATGACCTGCCTGGGATTTGTGCGCATGGTCTCCAACCTGGCCTCAGGCCGAATGATCGACGGCTTGTGCAAGGATTTCCCTGCACAGGACGGGCAGCGCAAAACCATGCGCCAGGTTGGAGAGGGACGCGCAATGCGTCGCCTCCGTGTATGTGGCGGTCCCGTCCACGCAAAAGAAAACCTCAAAACCACGCACGAAGGCGGAACGCGCCGTGGTTTCGCAGCACAGGTGCGTATGCACCCCGGTGATGACAACCTGCCGCACATTCATCCCGCGCAGGGTCTTTTCCAGGGCGGTGGCGTGGAAGGCATCGTACTGCGACTTTGGGAGAACGACACCCCCCGACGTGTCCAGCGCAGGCTCCAGGGCGCTGTCGGGTGAATCGACGCGCAGCAGGTCACGCCACCAACGGGCCATCATACCCGCGTCCGCAGCGCTGTTAAAGTGACGGGTGAAGAAGGTGGGACGGTTGGCGGCGCGAAAAGCGGTGATCAATTGTTGGAGGTTGGGGAGAAGCGCGGGCGCGCTGGGGATGAAGGCATGAGAGTCGGGGCGCAGAAAATACACCTGCATATCCAGCACGAGGAGGGCGGCCTGCTCGAATTGGAAGGCCAGGTCCGCATGGCGGGCGCGCAGGGACGAGAGAGCGGCCAGCATGACGCGTGATTTTTCCTGGATTGTTTCGGGGGTGAAGTACGCTGCGCGAGACATTGCGTTAAAAGCGGCGGCATGGCCTCCACGTCGGGCGCTCAGGCGCGGTCGATCTTCCATGACATCGACGTGCGATTCTTTTCGACCACCTGCGCGCCCAGTTTTTCGAGCAGGCGGTTGGAAGCGGGATTTTTGACCGTGGTGGCGGTCACAGTCCGGCAGAAGGGATGTGTGAAGGCCCAATCGACCAGGCTGCGGGCGGCTTCCGTCATGTAGCCCTGGTTCTGGAAACGGGGGCTGATGCCGTACCCGATCTCGGTCGCGCCGGTTTCATCGGGGAAGCCTTTGAAACCGACTAGGCCTGCGCCGACCCGTTCCCCTTTCAACACAATCAGCCAGTAGGTGTACCACTCGTGCGTGGACGGGTCGGCCAGTTTCATTTTTTTGAGTTTCATCCCCAGCGCGCGCAGCACAGACGTATCCACCGCCTCGCGCGCGAATGGAAATCCCAGGTCCAGTTCGAAGGCAGGCAGGTTGTGCAGGCATAAGCCAAGCTGCCGCTCCGATAACGGGACCAGGCGCAGGCGGGGAGTCTCGATGACGTTCATGCCCGGGCCAGGCGCGTTCTATTCGCCGTAGACGAACAGGTCGCTCAACGATTCGCGGCTGAAATTGTGGCGGATGGCTTCCGCAAAGATGGGCGCGACGGAGAGCACCTTGAGTTTGGGGTGGGTCTTCTCGGGCGGAATATGAACCGTGTCGGTGGTGACAATCTCGCTGATCTGCGGCACAGCCGCCAGTCGATCCAGCCCGTTGCGGCTGAAGACGCCATGCGTGCAAACCACCAGGATGTCTTCGACGCCTTCGTTGACCAGCACACGGCTCAACTCCACGATGGAGCCGCCCGTGGCGATCTCATCATCATAGACCAGGGCGCGTTTGTGTCCGCGCACCTGGTTGCCGACCAGCCCGCTGATGACCACCTCGGTGTCCGAGACGCGCTCCTTGTTGCCGGCTGCCACGGGCAGGTCGAGGGTGCGCGCAAACCGCGCGGCAGATTTGGCCTGTCCCATATCAGGCGCAACGATGATTGCGCCGCTCAGGTCTTTTTGGGTCAGGTACTCCTTGAAAACGGGGCGGCTGCTGAGCGGGTCGGTGGGAACGCCGAAGAAGCCATGCACCTGCGGCGAGTGAAACATCATGCTCATCACATGCGTGGCGCCCGCGGTCCTGAGCAGGTCCGCCACCAGGCGGGCGGTGATGGAGATGCGCGGCGCATCCTTCTTGTCCGAACGGCCGAACGAGAAGTAGGGGATGATGGCGTGGATTTCGGAGGCTGCCGCGCCGCGCGCGATGTCGATCATCATCAGCAGTTCCATCAGGTGATCGTTGACGGGCTGCGAGAGCGACTGCACGATGTACACGCGGCGGTAACGCACACTGGCGCCCAACTGAATGTACATGTTGTCATTGCTGAAACGGGTGATCTTCGTTTCGTCGAGCGGCACACCCAAACGGGCGGCGATGTTCTCCGCCAGCTTGGGGTTGGAGCTTCCGCTGAAGAAGCGCACCTCCCCGGCGGAAATGGGTTCATTGATCATGATAACTCCATGGTTTCGATTGAACACTTGCGATGAAAGGTCGTCAAGATGCCAGCTCCGCGGCATTTGGCCGTGGAGGCTGAAACGTCCATTTGTAAATCAAAAACCCCGCTTGCGCAAGGGGCCATTTACGGCGGGCCAGGGCTTTCGTAAAGTCGGGAGGCTCTTTTTTTGTGCACGGAGGACACGGACAACACGAACGGGGTAGTGGTAATTTGATAAGTGACGTGGCGCGGAATACCCTACGGGTACGATGTGGCATTCCGCGTACCCGTGATTTGGCGGGATACCATCCCGCCCCACGGAAATCATCACTTCGTTTATGCCACTACCCACGAACGGTTTTGTATAACAACGAAGGCGGATTTTGCGCTGCCCGCGAATCGTGAAGGTGGAAGCTGTGACTTTAAGAAGACCCTGTGCGGTGGGCGCAGCCGAAGACGGGTCCCGCCGGGCAGTCCCTATTGGGCTGCGCCCTTCCTTTTCCTTCGCGTGAACCACTCGACGAGCAGCGCGCTAATGAGAATCCAGAAGGCCAGGTCCAGCCCAAAGTTGAGCAGGCTGAATTCCGAGCAGGTTTCCCCGGGACGGCAGGGACCCCAGACCGTGTAAAAGGTCAGTGGAACGCCATAGAAGGAAGCGTCCATGATGTACCTGTTCTTCAGACTCCACAGCCAGGTCAGGCCAGGGAAGAGAAGCAGGGCAATGATGATTTCGAGCAGGAGGGATTTAAGGAATTTTTTCATGAGTCTCTCACGGGTAGGACTGTCCCGCCAGCAGATGCTGGAAGGGCAGGAAGCGCGGCTCGGGCAGGTCGGTCCATGCAAACCAGCCAATCTCGGAGGATTCGTATTCCGCGTTGAGGAGAACCTCCCCGCCCGCGTACCGACCCTCCATCCAGATGGAAATGTAATGCTTGCCCTCCTGTTCGAAAACATCGTTCGTCAATGCCCTGAATTTGACCTCGGTGATGTCGAGGTTCGTTTCCTCCTTGGCTTCACGGATGGCGCACTGCTCGGGCGTTTCCCCGTACTCCAAATGCCCACCCGGCGTGGACCAGGTCCCATCACCGTGGACATTCCTGCGTTTCAGAAGCAGGACTTCCCCGCCTTTGGTGATGATGACAGCCACACCAACACCGACATATTTTTCCATACGGCCTCTTTTCTTCGACGATTGTCCTGGTTATAGCGCATTCGCCCGTTCAGAAAATCCCCTATTTGTCCGACGCGGCGGCCGCGCAGGAAAACGGTTCGCGCGCCAAAACATTGGAATGGACAACGGGCCACAGCCCAGGGCCGATAAGGGTTGAGCGATACTCCTCCAAAATAATGGCAACCCCAAACGGTCAGATAATGAATATCACCCGCCAAAGGTGACAGTCGTTTTCGCGTCTTCGGTCTATAATGATTTTGGTTCGTATCCGCTTGCAAACATTTCGGCTGCTTTCAACTGCCGGCCGCGAACCGCATTGCAGGCGCAGCCATTTCATCG
This sequence comes from Chloroflexota bacterium, assembly GCA_049324895.1. Classification (GTDB taxonomy): domain Bacteria; phylum Chloroflexota; class Anaerolineae; order Anaerolineales; family Villigracilaceae; genus JACPVF01. The sequence goes on along the minus strand of JBMOMS010000177.1, from coordinate 37,840 downwards.
GCAAAACCCAACCTTCGCCAGGTTGGTTAAAATTCCTTCGTATCTTCCCAACCAACAGGAGACTCCATGTCTGCAAAACTCGATTGGCTCAAGCAGGAAATCGACGGCCTGAAGGAAGCGGGCCTGTATAACCGCATCCGCACCATTGGTTCGGCGCAGGGGGCGCGGCTGGTGGTGGATGGCAGGGATGTGCTCAATTTTTGCTCGAACAATTATCTCGGGCTGGCAAACCATCCGCAGGTCGTGGCAGCGGCGCAGGAGGCCATGAAGAAATACGGCGTCGGCCCCGCCGCGGTGCGAACGATTGCGGGCACCATGGACCTGCACGTGGAACTGGAAAAGCGCCTGGCCAAGTTCAAGGGCGCCGAGGACGTGATCACCTTCCAGTCGGGTTTCACCGCCAACCTGGGCACCATCTCCGCGCTGGTCGGCAAGGAGGATGTCATCTTCTCGGACCGCCTGAACCATGCCTCGATCATCGACGGCTGCCGCCTCTCGGGCGCGAAGATCATCGCCTACGACCACAACGACGCCTCCGCGCTGGAAGCGGCGATCCAGGAAGCGGCTGGTACCTACCGCCGCGCGCTGATCGTCACCGACGGCGTCTTCAGCATGGACGGCGACATCGCCCCCCTGCCCGCCCTGGTGGAGGTGGCGAAGAAATACGACATCCTCTTCATGGTGGATGACGCCCACGGCGAGGGCGTGCTCGGCAAGGGCGGACGCGGCATCGTGGATCACTTCGACCTGCACGGCCAGGTGGACATCGAGATCGGCACCATGTCGAAGGCCTTCGGCGTGATGGGCGGCATCGTGGCGGGCGACAAGACCATCATCGAGTGGCTGCGCCAGCGCGGACGCCCGTTCCTGTTCTCCTCGGCAGTGACCGTCCCCGATGCGGCCGCCTGCCTGGCTGCGGTCGACCTGCTGGAGAATTCCACCGAACTGGTCGACAGGCTGTGGGACAATGCCAAATACTTCAAGGCCGAGATGAAGAAGCTCGGCTTCGACACGGGCGTGAGCGAGACACCCATCACGCCGGTCATGCTCGGCGAAGCGCCGCTGGCCCAACAGTTCAGCCGCGAACTCTTCGAGGAAGGCGTGTTCGCCATGGCGCTCGGTTTCCCGACCGTGCCCAAGGGCAAGGCGCGCATCCGCGTGATGATCTCCGCCTCGCACGATCGCGACGATCTCGGCCAGGGGCTGGAGGCCTTCGCTAAGGTGGGGAAGAAGTTGGGCGTGATACAGTAATCAGAGAACAGTAAACCAGGCGGCGGAGGGTGGGACGCCGAATCCCCGTCTTGATTTTTACAGAAATGCCTGATAACATTCTCCTTGACTGACAAAATTAACAACGTCAGTCAAGGAGAATTTCATGTTATCGACACGAGTTGGACGGCGCGGACAGATCACCCTCCCCAAAGAAGTCCGCCGCCGCATCAAAGTGGAAGAGGGCGACCAGATCGTCTTTGTAATTGACGGCGAGCAGGTGGTGATCAAATCCATCCCACACACCCTGCTTGATCTGCGCGGCAGTGTGCCTGTTTCAAGCGAACAGGATTTTGACACCATCCGCAAACAGGTCTTGACCAGGCGCGCCAAACGGGGAAGCAAGAATGAAGATTGAAATTGCTTTTGTAGATACGAATCTTTTCCTGCGTTTTTTAACGAACGATGTCCCGTCTCAAGCAGACCAGGTGGAAGCCTTGTTACACCGCGCCGCGCACGGAAAAGTTGAATTGGTCACAACCACCCTGGTAATTGCCGAAATCGTCTGGACATTGGAGAGTTATTACGGTCTTTCCAAAAAAGAGATAGGGGCAAAAATCCTCGCCATCCTAAACACCCCCGGCTTGAAAATCATCGAATCTGACTTAATCTTGCAAGCTGCCAGTTGGTATGCGGAAAAGAACGTTGATTTTATCGATGCATATAATGCCGTCTGGATGCTCAAGCATGATCTCGTAAAGGCTTACACGTTTGACACGAAACATTTCAACAGATTTGAAGGCATATCAGCACAGACGCCTTAAATTTCTCATACAGCTGAGACCAGCACGACTCAGAAAAAAACAGATGTTTCCACCAACCGCGCGGCGTGAACGCGCTTCGCGTGGCTGTCCATCGGCGCGTCGGAGGGTGGGACGCTGCCTTTCGATTCGGAGCAGGCGTTATTTGATATACTGCGGGGACAAATTTACTGTCGGAGAAGCAGCATGTCCAACAAAACACCCGCCGTCATTGCCACCGTCCTGACCGTTATCCTGCTGGCGCTCACCTCCCTGGTTTTAACGTTTACGCAAATGCTCCTGCTCAACGGCGCCAGCGAACGCCAGGGAATGTCGGCCCTGGGCATCTCGCTGGCCTGCCAGGGAGTGGGGCTGATTCTGGCCGCAATCCTCGCCTGGCGGTTGACTGGCTTGTTCATATCCAAACTCAATTGGAACCAGATTCTGTCGGTCGCGTTGGCCGTGACGGCTGGGACCGTGGCCGGCGGGGGCCTCTCCTTCCTCGCCCTCATCGTCGGCACGGTCGCGGCGGGGATACGTTGACGGACCGGCCGTCCCTGTGCAAACCAGGCGCGCGGATGTATCATCCATTTCATGCCTCACAAACAGGAAACCAATCTCGACATCGTCAATAACCGCGCGGCGTTGACGCGCTTCGCGTGGCTGTCCATCGGCGCGGCGGTGTTGACCATCGGATTCAAATCGGGCGCGTACCTGCTGACGGGTTCGGTGGGCCTGCTTTCGGATGCCATCGAATCGGGGGTGAATCTGGTGGCGGCGGTCATGGCGCTGGCCATGCTGACCATTGCCGCGCGCCCGGCGGATGAGAGTCACATGTACGGGCACAGCAAGGCCGAATATTTCGCCAGCGTCGTGGAGGGTTTTCTGATCCTCGTCGCGGCGGGCGGCATCATTTGGACGGCGGCCGGGCGGCTGCTCCACCCCAAGGAGCTGGAGCAGATTGGGGTCGGGTTGGCGGTGTCGGTGGCGGCCTCGCTGATCAACCTGACAGTGGCGCAGATCCTGCTGCGGGCGGGGAGGAAGAATAACTCGATCACGCTCGAAGCGGACGCCCATCACCTGATGACCGACGTGTGGACTTCGGTGGGGGTGGTGGCGGGCATCGGCGTGGTGGCGCTGACGGGCTGGCTTGTGCTCGACCCACTGATCGCCATCGCCGTCGGCCTGAACATCATCTGGACCGCGTACCAGCTCATCCGCCGCTCGGTGGAGGGATTGATGGACGCGTCTTTGCCCGCAGAAGAGCAGAAACAGATCGAGAGCGTTATGGCCCGCTTCCGCCCGCGCGGCGTGGAATTCCACGCGCTGCGCACCCGCCAGTCGGCGGCGCGGCGCTTCATCTCGGTGCACGTGCTGGTGCCCGGCGAGTGGACGGTGCATGACGCGCACCACGTCGCCGAGGACTTCGAGGGCGATATCCGCGCGGTGCTGCCCGGGACCATCGTCTTCACCCACCTGGAGCCGAACGACGATGAAATCTCGATGCGCGATGTGTACGATCAATAAAAAAAACGGGCGGCCAAACGGGCCGCCCAACTCATAATGGGGGAATGCTATGCCAGCAACACCAGTTTTTTGACGGGATCATAGCGAACAGATACCGAACTCCCCACCGCCAATTCGGCTGCCCGCGCAGCCTTGCAGCGCATTTCGGCTTTGAAGGCAGGCTCGCCTTCAGGGTTGACTTCCACGGGGAGGGTCACCCACAGATCCGCGCCGCCCGAATGGATGAATTCGTTCGACAGGATCGTAGCCCGCGCCCGCTTCCCATTTCGGGCCACGCGACCAGCCCACAACGGCGGAAGATAGGGTGAAGCGATGAATCCCAGCATGACGAGCAGCACCACCAAAAACAACGGTACCGCCAGGGCAGAGGGAATGACCTGCGCCACCGACAGCCCGATTAGGGCGGCCAGGATGAGGTACATGCCCAGGATTCTTTTTGTCCGTGTGGTCATAATAACTCCTTGAGAAGTGAGAACAGGGTGTATTTTAACCCCCTCCGCCTGTTTTGCAGACCCCCCAGCTTAAAATTAAGGAAATTGTAATGCGCGGTATCTGACCTGAAAACAGTTTTCGCGTCCATCTTCGCGAATTTTGATGGGCGGATTCCATCCCAGCGCCAACAAAAAACGCCGCCTTTGCAGGCGGCGTGAATGTCATGCGTAGGGTTCTACGGCTCGGTGATCTTGACCCAGTCGAACTCCACTTCGACGGGGACGTAGCGGAAGGAGGACACGCCAACGCCGATCTGGCCTTCGCGCAGGCCGCGCTGTCTCTCTTCCACACGCTTGATCTCCTTGCCGTTGATGATAAGGGTCAGCACGTTTTCCTTGCAGCTAAAGGCATAGGTGTTGATCGCCCGGCCGGCCAGGATGTTGGTGGAGCCGCCATCGGCGATCTTGGCATAGCTGGCGGTGGTGCCGTTATCGTCCCATTTGCCGAAGTAAATCTTGTACAGGCCGTTGTTCGAGATGGTCACCTCGTACCAGCCGCGTTCGCTGTAGCGGCAGATCAGGGTGACGTTGTTCTCGTTGTTGCCGAAGTTCTCGGCCTGCACCTCGATCATCACGTTGGAGTAGGTCTGCGGTGTGTAGACGGCGTAGCTCCATACCTGTCGCTCGCTGATGGCAAACACCAGGCGTCCGTTGCGGGCCGAGAAATCGAGCTGGGCCAGTTTCCCGCTCGTCACAAACGGCTTCCAATTGGCGGCGCCGTTCTCGAATTCCTCGGTAAAGAATTTCAGGTTTTCGGGCGTGGGCGAGGGAGCCTCGGTGGGCGGAATGGGGCTGGGCTGTTCCTGTTGGATCGGGGTCGGTTGGACGGGCGTCGGCTGCGGCTGTTGCGGTTCCAGCGGCTGCTGTGGTTCCAGCGGCACAGACGTGGCCGGCGGGCTGGACAGGACGCTGCATCCCAGGCTGGCGATCACCAGGATGGCAAGGGCAAGAAAGGGGGTGGTCAATCGGCGGCGATTCATCTTTTCCTCCGTGAAATAAGATTTGGCTCGATGAAATAATTATAGCCCAATCGCATGGTTTTCGACGCGCTTGCTATTGGCCCGTTTGTCCCACCTTGACCCAGTCGAAGCCGGCCGCGGCGGGCGTATTCTCGAAGGAGGCAGCCGCCAAACCCACCTTGCCTTCCGCCAACCCAAAGCGCGAGACATCCAGTTTGCGGAAGAGTTTCCCGTTGAGGTACAGCCACAGGGTATTTTCCTGACAGTCCAACCCGACCTGGTTTTGCCCGCCATCGGTATGGATGTATTCGGAAACGTCCGCGGCAATCGGCTGGTATGCGGCTACGCCGTCTGCCAGCCATTGGCCGAAGAGCACGTTGTAAGTGCCATCCTCGGAAACGTTGAACTCATACCAGCCGTTGGCTTCGCTGTAACGGCAGACCAGGCCCAGCGAGACCGGTTCGGACTCGGAGCTGGCCGCGCTGGCCTCGATGTACACATTGGTGTATTCATGCGCCCCATACATGACGTACACCCAGGAATAAGGTTCGGTCAGAAAGAGCGTCAGAATTCCGTTGGGGTTGTCGACCACGGGGGCTTCGGCGCCGCTGCTTTGCAGGATCGCCCAGGCCGGCGGGACAAGCTCGAATTCGTCCGTAAAGTAGCGCGGGGACGGGGTGGGGGTCAGGCTGGGGGCGGGGGATGGGGTCAGGGTGGCGGTGGCGGCCTCGGTCGGGGTGCGGGTGGGAAGGACGGGACTGGGCGTGGATTCAGTCCGCGGCGTGGGCGTCTGCCCCCCCACAGAGGAGCAGGCAGCCGTCAGGAGCAGGCAGCCGATCAGGAATATTTTTTTCATGGGGGTATTTTAGCAGTTAACCAGTTTGCCCGGCAGCGGACTGCCGGGCAAACCTGAAGGTGGAGATGCCGGGAATTGAACCCGGGTCCGAAAGAATCGACCCTCGGAAATCTACGAGCGTAGCCTGCCGATTTGTGTCACCGCGGGGATCCCGGCGGGCAAGTAACCCCGCGGCCATCTGCTGGTCTTAGGCGTATTTAGCAGAGTCATACGCAGCGCTCCATCATTGTGTCGCCCGATCCGTCACCGGGTGGAGAACGGGGCCGGCGGACGCAGTCTCATCTGGGAGACTGTACTGTTATGCTCTCACCTTAAGCGGCGAGGGGCATGGCAGCATAGGAAGTGCGGTTGGCACTTAAAGGTTGCACTGAGTTATCGAGTTCGGTGCGCTCTCGGCTCGCATTCCGGGACCAGCCTCTCCCGTCGAAGCCTGTCATCCCCAGGCACAGGCAGGGAGTGTCCCTTGCGTTTTCATTATATCACGCGCCGCCCGCCCCTGCTATCGGCAGAACTTTGCCAGCCCGTCGCGATCCAGGATCATGACGTGGGCTTCGGGGTCGTTGCCGATCAGACCCTGTTCCTTGAACGAGACCATCACCTGGTTGACGCGTTTGCGCGAGGCACCGACCAGATCGGCCATGTCGCCCTGCGTGAAGAGGATGCGGATTTGAATCCCGTCTTCGCGCGGGCGGCCGTACTTCTCGGCGAAGGCCAGCAGTTGACGCGCCACCCGCCCGTACACGTCGAGCGAGGCCAGCGCCTGGATCAACTGGTCAGAGAGGCGCACGCGCGCCGAGAGGATCTTCACCAGGTTGCGCGCCACGGGCGGGAAGCTGTCCAGCATTTCCTGAAAGGATGCCTTGCCCATCCACAGCATGAGCGAATGTTCGAGCGTGGTCACGCTGGCCGAGCGGCCGGCGCTGTCGATCAGGCTCATCTCGCCGATCAGGTCGCCGCTGCCCAGCAGGGCCAGGATCACGTCCCGACCGTCGGCCTGCTCCACGTGGATTTTGACCGTTCCATACAGGACAATGTAGACCGCCTCACCGGGCTGCTCGGCGGTCATCACGTTTGCGCCCGCCGTGAAGACGCGGCGATGCGCGCGGCGCGAAACCCAGTCCAATTGCGCCGAGGTCAGTCCCTCGAAGAGTTGGATGTCCGAGAGGATGTTGCGGGTGTCGTCAGCTTTGATATCGGTCATTCTCAACATATTGTACTTCCCTTTGCGAAGCGCGGACTTCAGTCCGTTTCATCAATGACTGCACCGACGGCGCCGCCTTGAGCTTGATCTCCAGTCCCTCGCGCGCCGCCACGGCCCCCGCGAACAGGGTCTGCGCATGGACTTCGAGCGCGGCCAGCATGGCGTCGTCGTAGGCAGGCTCGTGGTGGAACAGGCACAGCCGCTCGACCCCCGACGCGGCAGCCATTTCACAGGCCATGTCCACACTCGAATGGCCGTAGCCTTGCGTGGACGGGAAGCCCGCCAGCGCGCCGCTGTAATGCTCCCGGCTGTACTGCGCATCGTGGATCAGCACATCCGCAGCGCGCGCAAACTGCGCCAGGCGGCGATCCGTGCCGACGTAGCCCTCGGTATCCGTGGCGTAGACGACGGACTTGCCGCGCCACTGGATACGATAGGCGTACACGCCGCCTGGATGCGCATACGAGCGATGGATGCGGACGACAACCGACTCATCGCTGACGCCGCGGCCTGACTCCGCCAAACGGACTCCGTCCGCGTCCCAGACGATGACCTCCGTTTCCCGCACCGAGCGGATATCCTTTCCGGCCGCCATGTCATTCAAGCTGACGGGGAAGGTGGTCGGCGACTGGTTCGACTCCAGCACGCGGCCCAGCGTTTCGGGCATGGCGCCCGGGCCGAAGATGTGCAGGCGCACGCTCGGCAGAAAGGCGGGCAGGAAGAACGGGAATCCCTGTGTGTGGTCGTGGTGCAGGTGGCTGAAGAACAGCGCCAGTTCCAGCGGACGCTCGGCCATGCGGGCCTCGCGCGCCAGGTCACGCCCGAGCGGAATGATGCCCGTGCCCGCGTCGAGGATCAGCGCGCGCTCCCCCGCGCGGACTTCCACACAGGCGGTGTTCCCGCCGTATTTAACGGTGGCAGCCCCCGGCGTCGGGTAACTCCCGCGCACGCCCCAGAATCGGATGGTCAGTTCATCAGCCATGTCAGCCTCCAGTTCCCATTATCCCCGCGCAGGGAATTTCCTCAAAGGAAGCATGGGGCAGGGTTGGTGGGAAATATGTCACAGGCCTTCGTCGTCGCTTCGCTCCTCCTCGCAATGACCTAGAAAATTTGTGCTATACTCTGCCCATGCCCGTCATCCGCGCATCTGATATTGGAAGTTACCTGTACTGCCGCCGCGCCTGGTGGTATCGCAAGCAGGGTGTGGAATCGGAGAATCGCGCCGAACTGGCCGCGGGCACCGACCTGCATCGCCGCCACGGACGCAAGGTGCTGGCTGCCAGCCTGTTGCGCGGATTGGCCATGTTCCTGTTGCTGGTTGCGCTCGTCCTGCTGACCGCCTATCTCACCATGCAGGTTTTGCCGTAGCGTAGGAAGGAGTCCGCAAGTTCTACTTGCGGAATTTTTGCGTGGCGCAAAATGCCATTTTGCGCCACCTGGCGTCCGCAAGTTCTACTTGCGGAAATACCTGGAGGAAACCATGTCCACCCTCGACCGTCTCGCCTGTTCGCTGGGCCGCCGCGACGAAGTCCCCAACCAGGAACTCGCCCGCGACCTGGCCGCCCAAAAGGATGCGGCGGGCATTCGCGAAATCGCCGAAGCCCTGTGGAGCAAAGATAGGAACATCCAGGCCGATTGTCTCAAGGTGTTGTATGAGATCGGCTACCTCGACCCATCCCTGATTGCGGATTACGTGGAAGATTTCGTGAAGCTGCTGAAGAGCAGGAACAACCGCCTGGTCTGGGGTGGGATGATCGCATTGGGCCTGGCGGCCAAGGCCAATCCCGATGCGGTCTTCAAGAATTTGGATGCCATCCAGAAAGCCAAAGAGGCAGGCTCCGTCATCACCGTGGATAATGCGGTGGCCGCCCTGGCGAACACCGCCGCCGCAAACATGACATACAATGCCGCCATCTTCCCGTACCTGCTCGAACATTTGAAGACCTGCCGCCCCAAGGAAGTGCCGCAGCACGCCGAAAAGACCCTGCCCGCTGTGACATCCGCCAACAAAGCCGGCTTCATCGCCGTGCTCGAAAAGCGCATGGAAGATCAGTCGGGCGGCGGCCTGGCGCGGATCAAAAAGGTCATCAAACAAGCCCAAGCCCGTTAGCCCATCCCCAATTCCCGCCTACCAACCTCCCATGCTCTACGCCGTCCTGTTCCTCTTCCTGCTGGCCCTGGTCTTCTTCTGGCAAAGCGGACGCCAGCGTCGGGAAGCCGGCCTGCCGGGCGGACGGATCATCTACACCGACACGCGCGCCTGGGGAGAACTGGAACGTCCGCTCTACAACAATTTGCTCGGGCTGACCGGCAAACCCGATTACCTGGTCGAGCAGGACGGGCGCATCATCCCCGTCGAGGTCAAGAGCGGGCGCGCGCCAGAATCGCCCTACGACTCGCACATCTACCAGGCGGCGGCCTATTGCCTGCTGGTCGAAAAGACCTACGGCAAACGTCCACCCTACGCCATCATCCACTACGAGGATCGCGATTATGCCGTGGATTACACCCCCGAACTCGAATCCTCCCTGCTCGACCTGCTGGCCGAAATGCGCCGCGACGAAATGAAGCGCGCGGTCGAGCGTTCGCACGAGCAGGCCGCCCGCTGCTCCCGCTGCGGATTCAAAAAAGCCTGCGATCAATCCCTGGTTTGATTCATCGCTGAGGGCTGGAAGGGTATAATTGTTCATCATGTCCGCGTCCTTCATTCCGCAGCGCCCCGTGGTCACGTCCTACCCCAAAATGGCGGAGGCCGTCCGTGAAGCGGAGTTGATTGCCGCCTACTTCAAGGACAAGGGCATCGAAGCGCCCGCAGGCTCGCTCTACGATGAGGCCTTGCGCAAACGCGTCAAACGCGGCGAGTTCGACATGCTGGTTGCCGTCGGCGGGGACGGGACCATGCTGCGGGCGGGACACCTGTGCGCCCCCTGCAGCGTCCCCATCCTGGGCGTGAACCTGGGACGGCTGGGCTTCCTCATCCAGGTCGAGCGCGGCGACTGGCGCGGGATGCTCGACCGCCTGCTGGCGGGCGAAGCCTGGATCGAAAACCGCATGATGGTGCAAGCCGACCTGGTGCGCGCGGATGAACCCGCTGGGCACTGGCACGCCCTCAACGAAGTGGTCGTCAGCCGCGGACAGTACCTGCGCCCGATCCGCCTCTCGGCTTCTGCAGACGGCCACCTGCTGACCACCTACGTCGCCGACGGGTTGATCGCCGCCACCGCCACCGGCTCGACCGCCTACGCCCTGGCCGCGGGCGGGCCGATCCTGCCGCCCGAGTTGCGCAATATCCTGATCGTGCCCATCGCTCCGCACCTGTCCGTCGAGCGGGCCGTGGTGCTGGCGGAGGGTTCCTCGGTCAGCATCGGCATCCACAGCGACAACGCCGTGCTGAGCGTGGACGGGCAGGTGCCCGTCGGCCTGATCGAGGACGACCGCGTGGACATCCGCGCGGCTGAGTACCCAGCCAAATTTGTCCGCTTTGGAGACGCGGGATATTTCTACCGCAACCTGACGGCGCACATGAATCAAAACCGCTCTTTTGGATTAACCCGATGACCGACACCACTGCCACCGTTTGCTACGTCCACCCCAACCGTGAGACGGGCCTGCGCTGCAACCAGTGCGAACGCCCGATCTGCACCACCTGCGCCATCCGCACACCCACAGGCTACCGCTGCAAGGAATGCGTCAAGGGCCAGCAGAAAAAATTCGAGACCGCCGAGTGGTACGATTACCTGTTCGGATTTTCCGTGGCGGGCATCCTCTCGCTGATTGCCAGCATCCTGGCCGGGCTGGTCAGCGGATTCGGCTTCTTCCTCTTCTTCCTCATCGCCGCGGCCGCCTCCACGGTGGGCGTGGTCATCGCCGAGTCGGCCCGCTTCGTCACGCGCCGCCACCGCTCACGCAAACTCTACCTGACCGTGGTGGCGGGCATGGTGCTGGGCGCCGTGCCCTTTACCCTGGCCAGCATTTTCATGCTCGACATCTTCGGACTGATCATGCAGGTCATCTACCTGGTCATTGCCACGCCCGTCATGTACTACCGCCTCTCTGGCCTGCAACTCTTCAAATAATATGCTGACCGAACTGCGCATCCACAACTTTGCCATCATCGACCAGCTCGACCTGCGCTTTGGGCCTGGACTGATCATCCTCACCGGTGAGACAGGCGCGGGCAAATCCATCATCCTGGATGCGGTCGTCATGCTGCTGGGCGGCCGCGCCGACGCGGGCATGGTGCGCGCCGAGGCCGAGACGGCCTTCGTCGAAGGCGTGTACCAGCTCAAGGGTCCCGCTCGCGAAGCGGTGCATGAGATCCTCAATCGCGAGGAACTGCTGGACGATCCCGATTACGTCACGCTGACCCGCGAGGTGCGCCGCGAGGGCCGCAGCATCGCCCGCGTCAATGGGCGGACGGTGGGCGTGTCCCTGCTCAAGGAACTAGGCGCGGCCCTGGTCGACATCCATGGCCAGTCCGAGCACCTGTCCCTGCTCGACCCGCGCGCCCATCTGGGCCTGCTCGACCGTTACGCCGAAGTGTCCAAACCGCTGGGCGAATACCGCCAGACCTATCACACCCTGCTCAACCTGCGCCGCGAGTTGAACGAACTGCGCAAGGCCCAGGCCGATGCCGACCGCCGCGCCGAAATGCTGACCTTCGCCGCCGAGGAGATCGAAGCCGCGCGCCTGAAGGTGGGTGAGGATGAGGAACTGCGCAAGGAACGCGACCGACTGGCCAACGCCGAATCGCTGGCTGGCTACGCCCAGCAAGCCCTGGCCGCCCTCGAAGACGGCACCCCCGAGACACCCTCGGCCGGCGATTTGGTGGGGCAGGCCGCGCAATCGCTGGCCGGCCTGGCGCGCATCGACTCGGCCCAGGCTGAACTGGCCAGTCAGGCCGCCCTGCTCGAAGACACCCTGGCCGACCTGGTGCGCAGCCTGCGCGATTACCTGGAGGTCATCGAATTCAACCCCAAGCGCCTCGATGAAGCCGAGGAACGCCTGGACCTGATTCACCGCCTGAACCGCAAGTACGGCGGCAGCATCCCCGCGGTCATGGCCTACGGCGCCGACGCGCGCAAGCAGTTGGAGACCATCACGGGCGCCGCCGACCGCATCGCCAGCCTGACCGTCGAAGAGACCAAACTGCTCGCGCAGCTGGCCAAACAGGGCGCGGCGCTGACCGCGAAACGCAAATCCGCGGCGGCTGCGCTGGGCAAGGGCATCGAAGCGGAACTGGACGATCTCAAGATGGCCGCGGCCCAATTCGGCGTGGACTTCCAGGTCAGGGCCGACCCGAACGGCGCGCCCCTGCCCGACGGTTCGCGCGTTGCCTTCGACCAGAACGGCCTCGACCGCGTGGAATTCCTGATCGCCCCCAACCCGGGCGAGGGACTCAAACCGCTGGTCAAGATCGCCTCGGGCGGCGAGACCTCGCGCCTGATGCTGGCCCTCAAGAACGTGCTGGCAGGCGCCGACCAGGTTCCCAGCCTGATCTTCGACGAGATCGACCAGGGCATCGGCGGGCGCGTGGGCATGATCGTCGGCCAGAAGTTGTGGAATTTGGCGCGCAATCACCAGGTCTTCTGCGTGACGCACCTGCCGCAACTGGCCGTCTTCGGCGAGCAGCACTACCAGGTGCAGAAGGTGGTGGACAAGGGCCGCACCCTGACCCGCGTCGAAAAACTGGACGGCGAACCGCGCCTGCTCGAACTCTCGCTGATGCTGGGCGAAGTGGGAGAAAGCACGCTGCGTTCGGCCCACGAATTGATGCAGCTTGCCCGCCACATGGTCAAGCCGCTGAAGTAAGGTCGATCAAAAAATCCAATCAGTGATTGGGCGGGATTCCACCGTACCCGCAGGATATCCCCCGCGCATTCATCCCTTACATTGGCCCACCACCCCAGACCCAACATCCTTCGTCCCGTCAAATGACGGGACGATTTTTTTAATCGGACAACTTACTCCGAAATCTTGACGCTCCCCCATCGCGCATGATAATATTTATTAAATTTTATATAAAAATTATAAATAAAGGAGAATGATCATGCCCACCCCCCTTTCAGACCTTGCCGTTCTCGACCGACCGAACCAGGCCGCCATCCGCGCGGCCTTCGATGCGGATCGCACCCAGATGACGCTCATGCTGGCCCGCAAACTGCGCCTGCCCGAAGTGGAGATCATCCGCGCCCTGCAAGGCGACCTGGCTCACGAGTTGGACGCCACACGCTGGGAACAGATCATCCGCGCCTTCGAGGCCCTGGGGAATGTTCACGTCATCGTTTCCAACGGCGCGACCACGCTGGAGGCCTTCGGGCAGTTCGGAAAATTCTCCCAAAGCGACGGGTTCTTCAACGTGCAGACCAAATCGCTGGATATGCACATCCGCAGTTGGGAACTGGCCTCGGTCTTCGCCTTCCGCAAACCGAGTCACACCGACGGGCGCGAGGCGCTCAGCTTCCAATTCTTCGACCAGCGCGGGGAATCTGCCTTCAAAGTCTTCCTCAACTTTGGCGGACAGGACCCTGCACCCGAATTACTGGAACGCTATCAGGCCTTGATTGCAGAGTTTACCGCCCAATGAACGGACAATGCGCCGGGAAGCTGGAAGATTCCCAGCGTTTTTTTGACTTCGCCTGCCATTGGCTGTAAAATCTACGTAAATCTACATTGACTTCCCCACTCTGCTTTGGTACATTCGCAGCGCTTTTCACGCTGAACGCCAAAGGATCCCCATGCTGCTCAAACGCCTGCAACTCGGACTCATTCACGTCGCGGTCGCCATGACCCTCGTCCCGATCAACAGCACACTCAACCGCGTCATGATCTTCGACCTCGAAATCTCCAAGACGCTGGTCTCGCTGCTGGCGGTCTTCCCCTACCTGTTCTCGCCCATCCAGGTCGCCATTGGCTCGTTCTCCGACCGCCATCCCATCCTGGGCCTGCGCCGTACGCCCTACATCCTGGCGGGGCTGATCCTGTGCGTGATCGGCGTGTCGGTCTCGCCGCAGGTGGCCTTCCTGCTCGACCAGAATTTCGGCCTGGGCATCCTGGCGGGACTGCTGGCCTTCGGCGCCTGGGGCATGGGCTACAACCTCTCGGCGGTCTCCTACCTTTCGCTGGCTTCCGAACTCTCGGGCGAGAAGGGACGCGGCAGGACCGTGGCGACCATGTTCTTCATGATGGTGATCGGCCTGATCGCGACCGGCATCAGCCTCAGCCGCATGTTGAGCACCTACACCCCCGAGACACTCTCCTCCGCCTTCAACGTTGTGGCGCTGACCGCCCTGGGCCTGGGCCTGCTCGGCCTCATCCGGCTGGAACCTCGCTCGGGCCTGGTCCCGGCCAAATCCGAACATTACACCGTTCAGCAGATGACCTCGGCCATCCTGGACAACCCCGTGGCGCGCGCCTTCTTCGTCTACCTGTTGCTGCTGCTGGTGGCCCTGCTTGGACAGGATGTGCTGCTCGAACCCTTCGGCGCGCAGGCCTTCGGCATGACGGTCGAAGAGACCTCGCGCCTGGTCTCCATCAGCGGCGTGTTCACGCTGATCGCCTTCCTCGTGACCGGCGCGCTGGAAGGCCGCGTGGCCAAGAAGACCCTGGCGCAGGCCGGCAACCTGGGCGCGTTGGCCGGCTTCGTGTTGATCGTCGCCAGCGGGCTGACCCGCTCCCTGCCCATCTTCTACGCGGGGCTGACCCTGCTCGGCTTTGGCACGGGCGTCTCCACGGTGGCGAACCTGTCCCTGATGTTCGACCTGACCGTGGCGGGCAAGGTCGGCCTGTACATCGGCGCCTGGGGCTTCTCGAACGGCCTCTCGCGGCTGGTGGGCATCCTGCTCGCGGGGGTCGTGGCCGATGGCCTGACGCAGGCCACAGGTCAGGCCATGACGGGCTATCTGGCCGTGTTCGGCATCGAAGCCCTGATGTTGTTGATCGCCGCGCTGATGCTCTCGCGCATCGACGTTCTCGCCTTCCGCCAGCGCGCGGAGGAACCCGCCTTCGCCGAGAAGGTGGCGCTGGCAGCGGAATAAGCATGGCCGACGAGTGGCTTTCCCTGCAGGGCGCGGCCAGGATCCTGGGCGTGCATCCCAGCACCGTGCGGCTGTGGTCCGATAAAGGCATCCTGCCCGTGCATCGCACACAGGGCGGGCATCGCCGCTACAAGCGCGCCGAGGTCGAGTTGTGGGCCGAACACGCCCGCCGCCAGCCCCAGGTTGGCCCCGAAACGATGGTGCAGTCGGTGGTCAAGAACGTGCGCATGCGCATCGCCGACGGCACGCTGGAGGCCGAGGCCTGGTACCAAAAACTGGATGAAGAGGCGCGCATCCAATACCGCCAGAGCGCGCAGATGCTCTTCCAGGGATTGATGGCCTATCTCGGCTCGGGCGGCGAGAACGCCGCTTCGCAGGCCCACGCCATCGGCTATTCCTACGCCGCCCGCGCCCGCCGCTACGACCTGAGCTACGTGGATGCGGCGCGCGCCTTCCTGTTCTTCCGCAATGTGCTGATCGAGTCGGTGGTCAAGGTCTACCGCGAGGCCAACGTCCCCTCGGGCCGCGCCTGGGAGGAGATGCTGCATCGTATGCACACCTTCACCGACCAGATCCTGATCAGCCTGCTCGAAACCTATCAGACCATGGAAACGAACCACCCCCTTCCTCCCCAAAATTCATAGAATTTTTCAGGAAGGGGGCAGGGTATAATGCTCTCATGATCCTCGACCTGCCCCTCATCCTCGAAACCCGGCGCAACCACGCGCTCGAACACGCCTCCCTGCACGTGCTGTCAGCCCAATATCCCGACCGCCACATGGCGGGACATTCCAACCCGACCGGCTTCTTCCTGCTGGCCAACGTCCCGACCGAAGCCGTGGCGGATGCCGTAACCCAGGCCCTCACCCGTCTGCGGGCGGGGGAAAAAAACCTGGCGATTCACGCGGGCTGCGGCACCAACCTGGCGACCACCACCCTGCTGGCCGGGAGCCTGGCCTGGATTCCGTTAAACGGGCGCAAATCCACGCTGGGAAAGCTGGCCCTGCTGCCGCTGGCCATCGGCCTGGGCGTGATCGGTTACTCGCTCAGTCAGCCGCTGGGGCCGTGGCTCCAGACTCACGTCACAACCGAGGCCGACCTGGGCAACTTGCAGGTGGTGGATGTGGTCTTCATCCGCCAGGGTGTGCATCGGGTCATCACCAAATAGATGCCCAACGTCTTCTTCCTTTACGGCAACGATGAATTCGCCATCGCGCGGCGGGTGCGGGAGTTCGAGTCCGAATTCCCCGACCCGACCACCGCGGGAATGAACACCGCGCGACTCGAAGCGCGCAGCATGAGCGAGAACGACCTGAACAACGCGGTCAACGCCATGCCCTTCCTCGCGCCGCGCCGGCTGGTCATCCTGGCGAACCCCTCGGCCAAATACACCAAGCCCACCGAACGCAGAAAATTCGAAGAGTTCCTCTCCGCCGCGCCCGAAACCGCGCGGCTGGTGCTGTACGAATCGGTCGAGCCGAAGGAGGCTGAGCGTCACTGGCTGGTGAAATGGGCCGCCAAGGGCGGGGCCAAGGCGCAGGGCTTCATGCTGCCGCGCCAGAAGGACATGCCCGGCTGGATCCTCAACGAGACCAAAAACCAGGGCGGCGCGCTCGAACCGTCCGCCGCGGCCAAACTGGCCGAGATGGTCGGCACCGACACGCGCCAGGCCGGCATGGAGATTGCCAAGCTGCTGGCCTACGTCAACTGGGAGCGGCCTGTCAAATTGGCAGACGTGGAACTGGTCAGCATCATCACCGCCGAGCCAGACATCTTCGCGATGGTGGATGCGCTGGCCGAGGGCAAGGTCGGCGCGGCCCAAAAGCTGCTGCACCGCCTGCTCGAAAACGAAGAGGCCTTCTCGCTGTGGGGCATGGTCATCCGCCAGTTCCGCCTGCTGATCCAGGCCCGCGAAGTGATCGACGCGCGCGGCATGGTTCCCGACGTGCAGGAGGCGCTGGGCGTGCATCCCTTCGTTGCCGAGAAGGTCTACGGGCAGGCCAAACGCTTCCCGATGGCCACGCTCGAAACCATCTACCACCGCCTGCTGGCGATGGACGAGGCGGCCAAGACCAGCCAGGTCTCGCTGGATTTGGCGTTGGATATGTTCGTGGGGGAATTGGGAAAGTAGCTTCCTGCGGGCAAGCTCGCGATCATCCCTTTCGTCAGGGGGAAGGGTCACTTGCGCGAGATACGGCCAAATAATTTCGACAGGAAATTCGGTTGGGACTTGTCTGCCTGAAGCGAGGCCAGATCATCCATGGCCAACCGCTTGTTATGCTCCGCAATGGAAAGCCCTTGCGCGTTCAGCATCCCCTCCAGGCCGACAAGGAAATCGCTGCGCAGTTGCTCCACACCGTAGAAACTCTCGATGTCGACCGTCTTGCGCTCCTGCTCCATTTTGAGCACCAGCCTTTGTTCCCGCAGGTCATACAGCCACAAGACTTGAAGCTCCCCCTTCGCGAAACCGACCGAGCGGCCCAGGCCTGCCGAGCTTTCGGCTCCCAGGACAAAGCCCTGCGGCAGCAAAATCTCTTCGAGAATCTGCTTGCAGCGATAGTAGAACATTTCCATGATGCTCCATCCTCCTGATTCGAGTCGAGCATTGGATGGTTTGGTTGCGCAGCGAAGGTGATTCACTGGCAGACAGGCCCGTAGAACGCCGTTCTATCCGGGCGGCGTGGATGTCTCCTGCGCATCCTGCCTGTCTGGCTGGGATGGCCCTTCGTCAGAATTTGGAACCCAATATTTCAATGCGTCGAATTGCTGCATGATTTGTTCAAGATAAGTGAGAAGCGCCGCCTTTTCAGTACCGCGATTCACGTACCCGATAATGTTCGACAGGGTGAAGCGGAAAAAACGATTGACGTTTTCTTCCCGTTGGTATGCTGTTTGGATTGTTTCCTCTGACTTTTGTTGCACGATGAATTGCTGCCGTATCAGGGTGTCCGCGCGGCGTATCAGCAAAAACAGGACCGAATACAAAAGGGCTAAAATCAAGGTGACGCCGATGGCGATATTCCCCTGGGCGACCGATATATTCTCCAACAGCGGCGTGACGTCGTCATACACTTCGAACACACCTGCCACGTCCGAGCCTCCGTATCGAATGGGGATATAGCTCGAGATTACGTCGCGGTCTTCGATCTCACCCTCAAAGGCGCTGAAGGTATCCCGGTGGGTTAACTCGCTGGCGTAACTGCCATTGAGCGCGGCGATAAAACCGGCGTTTTCGCTTTTATCCTCCCCGATCTGGCTTTCCTGGGTGGAAAAGACCGTCTTCCCTTCCAGGTTATATATCTTGACCTTTATCACCGAAAGCCCTTGCATTTGCTCCATCAGGGCCTGATGGAGTCGAGCCGTCTCGGGGTGGGCGCGGATGGCATCCGGGTCCATGTCGGACGCCGAGCCAAGAAACGCTTCGAACTCCGGCCAGATGACATTCGAGACAACCTGGGTGATGGCTGCATTCTTGGATTCCCCAATCCCTATGAGTTCCTTGATGGCTACCTGACGGTAGAATGTTACCAATGAAACGGCGACCAAAACAAAAGCAATCAGGCTGGTTAGGGTAAAGTACCACAACAAAGGAAACGGTTTCTTCTTATTTACCGCTTGCTTTTCATTTCCATTAACCATTTTTCTTCTCCAACAATCAGAAAAATCTTCGTCCATAATCTTACAGTTAAATAAAACCTGCCGCCCAAAGAATTGCGGCTCGTCCTGCCTGTTCCTTGTAGGATCGCGCGGACCCTATTCGGGAACGGGATTGTGCGTCTGATGAATTTTACCTGTAATTCAGGCCGCGCGCGAGAGAGTTTTCATTGAATTTCCCTGGCGCGGGAGGAAACCCAAACTGCCAGATCGTGAAAGCCTGTCAGGATTGGCCCCGGGAAGTGCGTCTTGATATGATGGCGGTTTTGTGTGGAAAAGTCACAGGGGGGCATGTCCTGCAACAACGAAACTATCCCGTCATGAAGTCATACCCGTTCAGCACAGACGCCCACATCACGGCAAAGGAGAGGGCGACACACACGTGCAGCAGGACGAACGCGATGCGGCGCGGCTTTTTCGAGATCGCGATGAGAATGACCAATCCCAGGATGAGGGGATACACGAGCATGAACAGCAGGGAAGCCGCCGTGGAGAGGCTGCCGCCGGCCGCGAGGGAGAGCAGGCCGCCTAGGAGTGCGAACGGCCAACCGATCATGCCCATGCCCTGCCACAGCAGGACTTCGAATAGTTGCGACAGGGAGTAGCCCTGGAAAGGCGGCAGGAGGAAGGGCAGCAGTGTCCAACTGAGCAGGATGTTTACGGCCAGGGACAGGCCGGGGCGAATCAAACGCTGGCGTTGCATGGTACAGACCTTTCCTTGACTGTCCTGGTCTCCGACGCTGGAGGATGGTCAGGCCGCGAAATGGGTCAGTCCACATCGCGGATTTGAATCCATCTCCCCGACTCATGCGAGAGCAGGGCGGCCTCGATCACCTGCTGGGCCTTGTAGCCGTCGAGAAAGTCGGGTGTAGCGGGGCGCTCTTCCAGGATCGAGTCGATGAAGGCGCGGCATCCCGCCGATTGTTTCGAGAAGACGCCCCAGGGCTGCGCAGGGTCAACCCCATCCCAATATTCAGCGGGAATTTCGAGCGTCTGGTAGGTTCCCTCCGCGCTGCGCGCCAGGCGGATGATGGGCCCCGCCTCCGCTCCCTGGTAGGGCATGTTCATCTCCAGACTGCCCGTCTCGCCGTACAGCGTGATCTTTTGCTGCATGTAGCGGTCGCCCATGTGCGTCACCAGGCTGGCGTGGATCATGCCCAGCGCGCCGTTCTCGAAGCCCGTCAGCAGGAAGGCAGAATCATTGGCGGGATCGAGCGGGCCGCCGTCCGCGCCCGGGCGTGGGACGAAGACCCCCAGGTTGGCGCTGACCCGTTCGATGTCCCCGACCAGCCAGCGGGCCATGTCGACCATGTGGACACCCAGGTCGGCCACGGCGCCGTTGGCGCGGGTGCGGTCGAGTCTCCAGAAATATTCCTGCGCGCGCGCGTAGCCCATGATGAAGTGGAACTCGCTGTTGTACACCCGCCCGATGACACCCTGCTCCACCAGATCATGGATATAGCGGAAGTAAGGCATCCAGCGGAAGGTGAACAAGACCATGTGGCAGACTCCAGCCTGCGCCGCCGCCGCGTGCATCTCCCGCGCCTGACGGGCGGTAAGCGCCAGCGGCTTGTCACACAACACGTGCAGCCCCGCAGCCAGACCCTGCAGAACGATTTCATGATGCAGGTCGTCAGGCGAGCCGACCACCAGCGCATCCAGCCCGCCACGGGCGATCATGTCTCGATAGTCGGTGTAAACCTGGGGGATGGCATATTTGGCAGCCAGCGCCTCGGCCCGTTCCCGATTGCGTCCGCACAGCGCAGCCATTTCGGCCTGTGGGTGACTCTGCAAAGTGGACAGGTACATGAAATCTGCCCACCCGCTGGTTCCGACCACACCCACACGAATTTTCTTTTGCATGATATTTTCCTCCAGTCTTTGACTTGCAAGTTCAGCCCAACAAACTCCCCAACGCCGCCACCCCAAACGCCAGGATAACCGCACTCGAGATGCGATTGACCCAGGTCATGGCTCGCGCGAATCAGGCGTGAAACGCGCGCTGTCGACGTCAACTTGTTCATCGTGCCGGCGCTGCCGCCGCCTTCTTCCGCGGCGGTTTCTTCTTGATCAGGATCAACTGCTGAATGTCGTGCGCATCCCTTTGGCAGGTCGACAGGTCTTCCACGTGGAGGTACATCCAGCAACCGTCGTGAAAGCGGGGCGATTCCAGCAGGGCCTGGCGGGCAAGCGCGCCGAAGGAGTCCAACCGTTCCAGGGCCTGGTCCAGCTCCTTTTTGCCCAGGATCACCAGCGCCGTGAACGAACCCCGCTCCGGGGACAGGTCGCACAAGGGACGCCCGCCCTTGCGATACTTCAAGTTCCAGCCATAACGCGGCCCGCCGAATTGCAGCTCCGGGACAAGGTCATACGTCTCCGCCAGGAAGCGCCGCAGCTCGGTCCAGGCCCCTGCCAGGCCGGGGCCGATGGCGACGATCATATCCGCATCCGAGGGTGTTGCGGTTTTGTCGATCAAACGTTCACGTGACATGGTGACTCCTTTCAGGATTCATCTCCGCTGGTTACAGATCCTCCTCGTCGGCTTCATCCGTATCCTCGAAGAACTCGGACGGAGGCACGAAGGGCGGCGCATTTGGGTCATAGCGTTTGGGGACGGAGGGCGGCGGGATGTTGCGCGTCCAGCGGTGGCGCTGCTTCATGTCCTCGATCATCTCCAGGTGGAGGGCGTCGTCGTCCTCCAAGCGTTCGAGCCGACGGATGTTCTTCTTCACCCAATCGGCCGGCTCGCCGGGCTGGCCGTCGTCGGCGTCCAGGAAACTCCAATCCACAAGGCCGGGCGCGGGTTGATCCGCCGTCTGCGGCAGGGCGGACTCGAACAGGGCCGCAAGCGATTTGTCGATGCTGGGGCGGTAGGGGGCAATGCGTTCCTGTCTGTTCTCGCTGCGCGCCAGGCGGATGGTTTCCCCCGTCTTTGGCGCGGAGGGATCGATGTGTTCCATCATGCGGTCATAGCGGGACCCGTCGCCCGCGGGCGGGATCCACGGGATGCGGTGGGCGTTGTCGCGCCACCAGGCAACCTCGGCCAGCAGTCTGCGCGCTTTCTCATCGACGAAGCGGGAGCACAACTCTCCCAGGGCTTCGGCCGCATCGGCGAAGAATCCCAGGTCGGCGTACTGCCATCCGATCCAGAACAAGGTTCCGCGCACATCCTGGGCTTTCTGGATGGCGTCGGCAAAGATCGACCAGGCGTAATCGGTACATTCCTCGTCGCCCAGGCAGTATGCGCCGAGCAGTTCGATTTTTCCCTCTTCCAGGAATTTGCGCACATCCTTGGGTCCGCCCCGCTCCAGTTTGGTTTCATACTTCCCGTCCCAGCGGCCCATGAAGCGATACGATAAGGCCAGCCTGCGCCGCTGCTGCCAGGGACGGTCATCCCACTCGTCGACGTTCATTTGGATGGCAACGCGGTTTTCGTAGATGCACCATTCATCGCAGAACAACTCGTAGACCAGGTCGCCCGCCTCCCTGCATTCGGGAAAGAGGGCCAGGATGTCGAAACACAGGGCGGCGGCGTCCGCCTGGGCGGCGTGCCAATGGCCTTCCTCACGGGCGCGGGCCAGCGTTTGATACACGTAGTCGGGATAAGTGGGCATGGCCGAAGTATAAAACAAAACCGCCCCAATCGTATATGACTGAGACGGCATTCTCGCATCCGTTACGAAGTAATAAAAAAGAGCGGATGGCATCCGCTCTTTCCAGGCGCCCTCGGCGCGACTCGAACACGCGACCTATTGCTCCGCAAGCAAGCGCTCTAATCCACTGAGCTACGAGGGCATTTACAGCGGGTGGTATTCTACACGAGAATCGATACGTGGTCAAGGTGGCGGAAATATAGAAAATTAGTTCTAATATTTCTATTGACTGCCACCGGGTAATATGGTTTAATTTGTAGCACATTTGTTCTATTCACAAACCATCCCTGCCAGTCGGGGATGAAATTCCCGAAATGATGGTGGCGCCATGACTGAAATGACCCGCAAGCAATTGATGATGGAGGCTCTCACGGAGCTGCTCCCGGAGATAGAGGCAGCCCAACTGACTGCCCGGGAGCGGCAGGAGAGTCCCCTCCTGGCCTGGCCCACTTTGAGTCAAACCCTGGCAGACTACCTGCCCCTGCCCCGCGAAGCCCTGTTCCTGGGCGTGGCAGAGGATCGGCTGCCTGTGTTACTCAACCTGCTGGATCCCCTGCCCGGCCCGGTACTGGTGGCAGGCGACCAGGGGTGTGGAAAGACGGCATTCCTGCAAGGCGTGGCGCGTGGAATCGAACAAGTGCATGAGGCTCAATCCGTCCAGTATGGGGTCATCACCCGCTTTCCCGAGGAGTGGAGCGGGCTGGGAGACTCTCCCCATGTGGTGGATATCTTTCCCGCCTACAAGAACACGGCCCAGGACTTCCTGGCTTCGCTGGTGAACTGGGCGCACGCCAATCGCGGCGACCGTCAATCGGTGCTGCTGTTGATCGACGGCCTGGACTGCATCTCCAACCTGGACTTCGATGCCCGCCAGCACCTGCGCTGGCTGCTCCTGCGCGGACCAGCGCGCCGCGTCTGGCCGATGGTCACGCTCCACCCCAGCCGGCTGGAAGAAGTGCGGCCCTGGCTGGAATTCTTCCACACGCGCTTGTTTGGGCGGTTTGCCCACCCACAGGAGGCGCGATCGCTGGCAGGTCAATCGTTGAGGGTATTCGGGGAGTTGGCTGCCGGCAGGGAATTCCTGCTGCGTGAAGGGGACAATTGGTTGAAGTTTTGGATCCCGTCTTTGGATTAGGAGATTACCATGCACACCGGTTTGATATGGTTCGATAACGACCCGCGCGCATCCCTGGAAGCCAAGGTCAGGAAGGCCAGTGTCTACTACAAACAAAAGTATGGCCGCCTGCCCGACCTGTGCCTGGTTCCACCCGCCATGCTGGCCGAAGGCCCAATGGACAGCCTGACCAACCAGGGTCAGCCGATTACCGTGCGCGCCTACCGCCCGGTCCTGCCGGGGCACCTGTGGATCGGGATCGAGGAACCATCAGCGTAACGCTCCCCTCCCGAAAGCAAAACTCCTCCCGCAACTCTCATTGCGGGAGGAGTTTTCATTTTCATTCACATCCTGTACACAGGGCAACCACAAAAGCAATGGCGTAGTGCTTCTCGTGACTGAGACTGATCGACCAGTCGACCGCGCCCATTCGACCGGCCAGGCGGGCCGCCTCGCCGTGCAGGAGCAGGCGCGGAGCGCGGTTATCATCGTGCAGAACTTCGACATCCCGCCAGGCGACCTGCCCGATGCCGCAGCCCAGGGCCTTGGCGACCGCCTCCTTGGCGGCGAAACGCGCGGCCAGGGATTCGGCCCGTCCCTGACACAGGTCCACTTCCCCCGCCGTGAAAACGCGCCCGAGCAGACGCCCTCCATGCCGCTGGATGGCCGCCTCCACGCGCCCGATCTCCACCAGGTCGACTCCGCTGAGCACCTTCATGTGCTACGGCCCCGCAATCGCAATCCCGAGGCGCCCGGGGTCGATGTATTTCCTGGCGGCCGCCAGCACATCCTCGCGAGTCACCTGCCTGACCAGGCTTTCATATTCGCGGTAATAATCCAGGCTCAACCCGTAGCGTTCGATGGACAGCAGGGCGCTGGCCACACCCCCATTCGACTCGAGCGTCAGGGGCAGGCGTCCGATGAAATTCGCCTGGCTGTCGGCCAGTTCCTCCGCCGTCACACCGCGGCGGGCAAAGCGGGCCAATTCCTTTTCGATCAGGGCAATGGCCTTGTCGACGTTGGCGGGATTGACCCCTGCGCTGACCGTCCAGGTGCCGGGACCGATCCCAACGCTCAGGCTGGAGTAGGCGTAATAGGCCAGGCCGGCGCGTTCACGCACCACACTTCCGATGCGGCCCATCAAACCAAACTGGCCGAGGACGGAATTCCCCAGCGAGACAGCCATGTAGTCCGGGGACAGGCGTTGCACGCCCGCCGCGCCGACGACCACATCGGCCTGGGATTTGCCCGCAATCTTCACCCGTCTGCGGACGGGCTTCTGGATGGGCTGGTAGGGTGGGAGCGGGGGCAGGCTCTGCTGCCCGGGGGCCTTCCATCCGCCCAGGGTCCGTTCCACCAGGTCGGCGGCCTTGTGCGGGTCGATCCCGCCAACGACGGCAATCACCAGGCCGCGCGGTCCGCAGAAGGAGGCGTGGAAGGCGGCCAGGTCATCACGGGTGATGGCCTGGATCGTTTCGGGCCAGCCATCGCCGGGCTGGCTGTACGGGTGTCCGGGAAACATGAGCTGGTCGAAGGTCAGGTCGGCCATGTCCGAGGTGTCCTGGGCGCGCATGGCCAGCCCGGTCAACAATTGGGCGCGCAGCCGCTCCACTTCCTCGGCGGGGAAACCGGGCGCGTGCAGCGTTTCCGAAAACAGGCGCAGCAGCAGGGGCAGGTCCTCGGCCAGGGAGCGCCCGCCAAAGCCAGTGGTGTGCGTGCCCGAGTCGTAGCCGAAGGTCGCGCCGACCGATTCGAGCTGGTTGTAGATATCGTCGAAGCTGTGTTTGTCGGTCCCACGCATCAAGGCCGAGGCGACAAAATCCGCCAGACCGAGCTTGTCGTCGGTTTCAGCCAGCGCGCCCAGGGGGAAATATCCGCTGAGCGTGACCGCCGCCGAGTTGAAATTGGGACGCGCCAGGACCACAATTCCGTTGGGCAGGACGCGGCGGTATATATCATCCGCGCCGGGCAGGGAATGTAAGGGTTTTTGGTTCGACATTCAGGCCCCCTTTCCATCAGGCAGGTAAAAGCCGACCACGCGGTTGCGGGGACGCAGGTACTCGCGCGCCACGCGCTGCACGTCCTGCGGCGTGACTTCGGCCAGCCGCTCCAGGTAGGTTTGGAACCATTCATAGCGGGCGAACATCTCGGCGTATCCCAGCCAGAAGGCCTGGTTGGTGATGTTCTCGCTGCCGTAGGCAAAGATGGCGCGCGCCTGTTTGATGGCCCGCGCAATTTCCCTCTTTGGAATGCGTTCCGACTGGAGGCGCTCGATCTCGGCATCCAGGGCGGCCAGTACTTCCCCGGGCGCGCGCTCGGGGTGGACGGTCAGGGTGAGGTGGTACAGGAAGGGGTCGATGGTGGCCGCCGCCCCGCCCGAGACGCTGACCGCCAGTTCCTTATCCACCAGCGCGCGATACAGGCGGGAGGTCTTGTTCGACAGCCCGCCGCCGAACATGTTCAGGCTCGACGCGCCGGCCAGCAGACTGTCCAGCACGGTCAGGGGAAAGAAATCGGGATGGGAGGCCGGGGGAAAGTGATAGGCAACCTGCACGTAGGCGGTCTCACCCGGGCCCTCGACCGCCACCCGCACCTCGCCATTCTGCGGCGGCTCTGGGCGGGCAATCCGCGGCGGGAGGGGTCCCGCGGGGATGGGACCGAACCATTCGCGGATGCGCTCCAACATGACCTTCGCGTCGAAATCGCCCGCCACGGCCAGGACGGCGTTGTTCGGGATGTAGAAGGCGCGGTAATGCGCGTACAGCCGCTCGCGGTCGATGGTCAACAGGTCGGCCATGTCGCCGATGACTTCGTGATGGTAGGGATGCACGCGAAAAGCCGCCTGCTGGACGGCCTCGCCCAGGCGAAAGAGCGGCTCGTTCTCGCTGCCCTCGCGCTCCGAGATGATGACCGTGCGCTCCGAGGCAACCTCCCTGGCATCGAAGAGGCTGTTGACCATGCGGTCGGCTTCGAGACGCAGGATCAGGTCGATCCCGCCGGAGGGCATGGTCGCATAGTAGGTTGTCCAATCCAGGTAGGTCATGGCATTCCAGGCCCCGCCCTCGCGCGAGATGGCGCGGTCCAGGACGGCGGCGGGGAATTGCGGCGTGCCTTTGAATTGCATGTGCTCGGTCCAATGCGACAGGCCGGTTCCCCCGCCGACCTCGTCCCGCGAGCCGACGCGGTACCAGATCCAGGCCGAGACCAGCGGCGCCGTGTGGATTTCCTTGAGCATGACCTTCAAACCGTTGTCGAGCGTGACCTTCTTCAATCCGGCAGACATGTACCTCCAAAATTGGTGACTCAGACTACGCAGAATGTTTCTTCATCCGACGTTCTTCCAGCGGATCCGACGTTCTTCCAGCGGCGCCGCTGTGCCCGCCGGGACCCGCGGGCGGCAGGGGCAAATGGTTCACTGGGCGGGCGCGGGGTTATTTGCAGATCGGCTGGTTGTCCAGGTCGACCGCGTTCGGTTCGATGATGCACAGGAAGGGCAGTACCACCTTCTGCAGTCCGGCAAAGGGCGGCTGCAATTCCGTCTGCGCCAGCGGGATGTTGACCGGCACATCCAGGTGAACCGGCACCGCGCCCTGCACCGGGACGGTGAAGTTCAAGGCCACGTCCAGCACCGTGCCGGCCGGCAGGATCACCTGGGCGGGGGCGTCGATGTTCAGGGAAGCGGTGCTGATGCGCACCCGCGCATTGGATATGGTCGTATCCGAGGCCAGGGTGATCTGGGTGGTCTTCTGGATCGGCACCGTAAGATCGATGGGAATCTGCGCGTCCACAGGAATGGATGCCAGAATGGTGGCGCGTTCCATTTGCTGGAAATTAGTGTACAGACCCGAAAGGATCATCAGGTCCCTGCGGCTGCTGAGCGATTGCAGGCTGCTGAGGGAAAGCAACAGGTAGATGATGACCGCCAGCAGAATGCCGTTGACCATCAGGGAGATCGCGCCCGTCACGGTCCAGAAAGCGCGAAAGGCGCGTTCGGTGCGGGAAAGCCGCGCAGGATGGTCTGCCGGGGCCGGGGTCCCGGATGAGCCTGCGGCCGGCGTGGGGGCAGGGTGCGGCTGCGTCTTCTTTGGCAGGCGTGCCAGAATGGACTCTTCCCCATCGGGAGCAGCCTCATCCCCGCCGGCCAGGATCGTGCGCATTCGGGAATTGGAATTGGGTTTGGGATCACTGGTCATCGTATGGCCTCCATGAAGGATATGCGCTGTGAGCCTGTCCGAAAATTTGGAGCGCAGCTCGCCAGCCTGCTTTGGCATTGCGGACGGAAATCCGCGCGCCGGGCATTTTCGGAGAGACGCTTAATCTTAGCATAGATATACCGCGGCAGGCTTTGGAATCCTTATCAAATTTCCAAACCAACCGCCGAACTTGTGAAGTCCTGCCATTTTGACTATAATCACACTGATTGTGTCCGAATTTTTTTATTGCAAACGGACATCCAACAAATAGGAAGGTCACAAAGGCCGATCCGGTTCATCATGCGGTGAACCCGGCTTGCGGGATCATGCGCAACGTGTTTTTTTTGTTCGGAGGTGGAAGAGTGAGTTCCCAATACATGGTGGCCGTGGTGGGCGCAGGTCCCGCCGGCCTGTTTGGAGCGCGCGAGTTGGCCCAACTGGGCGCGCGCGTGGCCTTGTTCAATCGCGATCTCAAGCCGGGCGGGTTGGCCGAATATGGCATTTATCCCGACAAGCATACAATGAAGGCTGGACTGCGCCGCCAGTTCCGCGGAGTGCTCGACCAGCCCAATATCGAATACTTTGGCAACGTGGTGATCGGCGAACGAGGCGATCTGAGCCTGGCCGACCTGCGCGCGCTGGGCTTCGACGCCGTGCTGGTCACAGCCGGGGCGCAGGGCACCAAGTGGCTGGGCCTGCCGGGCGAAGACCTGGAAGGCGTGTACCACGCCAAGGACCTGGTGTATTTCTACAACAAACTTCCGCCCTTTGCGCAGAAGCCGTTCCGCTTTGGGCGGCGCTGCGCGGTGGTGGGCGCAGGCAACGTGATGGCAGACATCGCGCGTTTCCTGGTCCGCGAACAGCAGGTGGAGGAGGTCATTGCCATCGTGCGCCGCGGCCCCGCCGAGGTGAAATTCGACAAGAAGGAAATGGAGCACATCATCGCCAACCTGGACCTGCCCGCCCTGGACGGGGAGATGGAGCGCGCCGCGCCCGTCATGCAGGCGGTCGGACAGGACCCGCTGGCGGCGCGCGCCTCGATCCTGGAGGCGCTGCCCAAGGCGGAGACTGCGACTTCCGGGACCAAATTCCGCTTCGAGTTCCTGGCCTCGCCCATACAGATGCTCGGCGCGGACGGCCTGCTGACCCAGATCGAGGTCGAGGACAACACGCTGATCCTCAAGAACGGCGAGGTCAAGGCGCAGGGCACGGGCGTCAAACGCCGCATCGACGTGGAGACGGTCATCTTTGCCATCGGCGACAAGGTGGATGAATCCTTCGGCCTGCCCGTGGAGTGGAACGAGTTCGTCAAGAGCAGCGAACCGAAATTCCCCGTGGACGGCGTCTCGTACGAGTCGACCGTGGAGGGCGTTTTCGTTGGCGGCTGGTCGCGCCAGGCCAGCACAGGACTGGTCGGTTATGCCCGCAAGGACGGCATCCAGGCCGCGCGCGCGGTCTGGCAGTACCTCCAGGCCAGGACTCCCTGCGGCTCCAACCTGGAGGCGGTCGCCGCCAGGCTGCTGGCCCTGGGCAAACCCATCCTAAGCGGGGACGATGTCAAGCGGCTGGAAGCGGCAGAGTCCGCCGAGGCCCAACGTCGCGGGCTGGCGGAGTTCAAGTTCGCCAGCAACGAGGACATGCTGGCGGCCATTGGCCTGGTCGAGATCGCCTAGCAGTTTGTCGGAGAGAGATGTTTCAAGGCGCAAAACGCTAATTTGAACCGCGAAGGACGCCAAGAACGCGAAGTTTAAAAGGTTTTCTTTGCGATCTTAGCGCGCTTCGCGGTCAAAAAGCGGCATTGGTTGGGTTCTCCGACAGCCTGCTAGCAGGCCGCGCTCGGAAACCAAAAGGTCAGGCTTGCAGCCTGACCTTTTTACTTACCCCAACACCCCCTCGGCGCGCAGGGCCGAAATCTGTTCCGTGGAATAGCCAAGCTCCCCGAGGATTTCATCCGTGTGCTGGCCCAGCGTGGGCGGCGCGAAGCGATACTCGACCGGTGTACCGCCCATTTTGAGCGGCGAGCCGACCAGCGAAACCACCCCCGCGCTGGGGTGCGGCATCTCGACCCGCATCTCCCGCGCGGCAACCTGCGGCTCGGCAAAGGCCTGGGCCAGGTCATGGATCGGGCCGCAGGGAATCTCAGCCGCCTCCAGCGCCAACAGCCACGCTGCGGCCGGGCGGGCCAAAAAGATGGATTGCAGCAGGGGAATCAATTCCTCGCGGTGCGTCACGCGCGCGGCGTTGGCGGCGAACCTTTCATCCGCCGCCAGGTCGGGACGGGCAATCACGTCGCACAGCCGCGCAAACTGGCGGTCGTTGCCGACGGCCAGCACGAACCAGCCATCCGCGGCGCGAAAACTTTGATACGGCACAATGTTGGCGTGGGCGTTGCCGTAGCGCTTCGGCAGGCTGCCCGAGACCAGGAAATTGCCGGCCACGTTCGCCAACATGCCCAACTGCGAATCGAACAGGGCGATGTCGAGATGCTGTCCACGCCCGGTGTGCATCCGCGCCTGCAAGGCCGCCAAAATCGCGATGACCGCATTCTGCCCCGCGAACAGGTCGGTGACCGCCACGCCGACCTTCATCGGCTCCCCGCCCGGCTCGCCCGTGATGGACATCAGTCCGCCCAGGGCCTGGATCATGAAGTCGTAGCCGGGGCGGTCGCGCAGGGGGCCTGCCTGCCCGAAGCCCGAGAGCGAGCAGTAGACGAGACGCGGATTGAAAACGGAAACAGTCTCAAAGTCCAGGCCGAAGGGGGCCAGGGTGCCGGGCCGAAAGTTTTCGACCAGCACGTCGCTGGCGCGCGCCAGGCCGGCCACGATCCCGCGCCCCGCCTCCGTCTTCAAATTGACCGTCATCCCGCGTTTGTTGCGGTTGACGCACAGGTAGTAGGCGCTTTCGCCGCCCGCAAAGGGCGGCCCCCAGCCGCGCGTCTCGTCTCCCCCGGGCGGCTCGACCTTGATGACCTGCGCTCCCAAATCGCCCAGAACCATCGTACAATAGGGGCCAGCCAGCACGCGGCTGAGATCCAGCACCCGAATTCCCTGCAAAGATTGTGTCATCGCGACCTCACTAAATTGGAGGAACTTTGAAACTTGCGCAAACCATCATCATCGAAGTGAAACCCGACTATTTCGTCTTCATCAATGACGACGTGAAATACGTGTTCGAGACCTGCATCCATTATACGCTTCGGGACGGCGAACCCGTGCCCGTCTCCATCGGCGAGAGCGAAGGGACGCCCGACACCCAGGCGCTGCGACTGTTCGACCCCGAGTCGGGCGTGGAGATCGACAAGTTCGGCTTCCTGCGGCTGTTCCTCGAATACGGCATCGGCAGGACCTTCGAGAAGGGGCGTTTTCCCGCCCTCAAGCCTGTCATCGTCTTTCGCGGGGCGGAGACCTTGAAGAAGCCGCTCTTCGGCTACCACTACGGCATTCTGCACCAGGCCGGGCTGCTGGCCGGCGCGCGCGAGGTGCGCTTCGAGTAAATGTCCAAGCGCGACCTGTACTTTCGCAAGCCGCTGATGAACGCGGCGGGCATGCTGGGATTCGCTCCCGACCCGCGCGCGCCTGTGGCTTGGGAGGAGTTGGGGGCCTTCGTGACCAACCCGATCTCCCTGCGCCCGCGCCTGCCCGCCGCACAAGCAGCCGTGAGCGGCTACCCGGGCGGGTTCCTGCTGCACACCGGCCTGCCCAACCCCGGGCTGGCATCCGTCCTCAAAAGGGACTCGACCCGTTGGGCGCGCGCCGACCTGCCGGTCCTCGTCCACCTGATGGCCGACCGCCCCGCGGAGGCCGCCAAAATGGTACAGGCTTTGGAACGCCAGGAAAATGTGATGGCCGCCGAACTGGGCTTCGCGCCCCTGCTCTCGGATGACATCCTGCTCCTGACCCTGGAGATGTGCCTGGGCGAACTGCCGCTGATCCTCTCCCTGCCCGCCGACCAGCTGCTGCGACTCGGCGCGCGGGTCATGCAGGCGGGCGCGGCGGCGGTCAGCCTGTCTGCGCCGCGGGGGATGCTCCCGAGCGTGGACGGCGGGGCGATGACGATGGGCAGGCTGTACGGGCCATCCTTGTTCCCACAATCCCTGGAATTGGTTCACTCGGCGGCGCGCATGGGGCTGCCGGTCATCGGCGCGGGGGGCGTCTGGAAACGGGAGCAGGCCGAGGCCATGCTCACGGCAGGCGCGCTCGCCGTCCAGGTGGATGCGGCGCTCTGGCTTCCACAACCAAAAAGCCCCGTCGAGTGACGGGGCTTTTTTTCTGGTTTGGCGGGTTTATGCAAGGATGCGGACGGCGGCGGCCTGCGCGCCCTTGGGGCCTTGTTCGATGGTGAACTCGACCTTCTGGCCTTCGTTCAGGCTGCGATAGCCCTGGCTCTCGATGGCCGAGAAATGCACGAAGACGTCAGGACCGCCCTCGTGGGCAATGAAACCATAGCCCTTGGTGTTGTTGAACCATTTGACGGTGCCGATGATACGCTCTGACATTTTGCCTCCTAGCAAAATTAAAGAAAATGGGGTTGACGCAATGCCTTTCATCGGCGGTAGATAAACACCACCCCCTGCGATTTTGTCTTTCCGTTCCAACGAAAACCACTTGCATCGTGCAAACGGGATTTTACCGCCAACTTTTCCAATGCGCAACATTTTTTCGGGGTTTTATGCCGCACTCGGGTGAAAATTGCGTTTTTTCAGAGGGTGGAATGCGCAATTTCCACCCGTGGGTATTATCTTGTTCCACGGCGCGCCTGCCCTCACACCCTGCGGTCTCGTCGCTTCAGTATCGATTGAAGATCCCCCGCATTTAAGAGCCGTTTTCCCCCTCATTCCCGTCGGCTGGAAAATGTATCTTTTTCGTTCCAGCCTCATCCAAAGGATGAAAAATTCGTAACGAGCAGGAGCACAAAAATGGAAAAACTTCTCAATGAGCAGATTGTCGGGCAGGTCAAGGAAGTCTTTGACGGGTTGAAGGAACCGGTCCAACTGTTATTCTTCGGCAGCGAACAATGCGATTATTGCCCAGAGACGCGCCAGTTGGTGGATGAAGTGGCGGAGACTCATGCCAGCATCAGCACGGCTTACTACGACCTCGAAAAAGACGCCGACGTGGCCGCCCGCTTCAACGTGGACAAGGCGCCTGTCATCGTCATTGCTGCAAAGAATGGCGACGAGGTGGTAAACTACGGCATCCAGTATTCGGGCATCCCCTCGGGCCATGAGTTCAGCACGCTGATCAACGACATCATTCTGGTCTCGGGCCGCGACTCGGGACTGGATGAAGAAACCCGCGCCTATCTGAAAGCGCTCGACAAGCCGCTGCACATGCAGGTCTTCGTCACACCCACCTGCCCATACTGCCCGCGCGCCGTGCTGGTGGCGCACCAGATGGCGATGGAGAATCCCGCCATGATCCGCGCGGAGGGCGTGGAGGCCACCGAGTTCCCCGACCTGGCCAACAAGTACAACGTGAGCGGCGTGCCGCAGACCACCATCAACGCAGGACGCGGGACCGTGGTCGGCGCTGTGCCTGTCAACCACCTGCTGGACGAGATCAAACGCGCGCTCTTGAATTAGGTGAAGCATGTCCAATCGCAGCGAACGCCGCAAGCAGTTTCAAAAGCAAAGGCAGAGGCAGACCGTCTGGAAGGTGTTGATCGGCCTCGGCGCACTCGCGTTGCTCGTGTTCGTCGTCTCGTCGCTGATGGACACCGCCTCGAACATTCCCCAGGAAAGGGGCGTCATCCCGGCCGAGGTCAACCGTCCCGCCCCCGAACTGACCCTGGAAAACGTGGCAGGCGGGAGTGAATCCCTGGCCGATTACCGCGGCCAGGTGGTGTTGGTCAATAACTGGGCCACCTGGTGCCCGCCCTGCAAGGCCGAGATGCCGACCCTGGCCGAGTATTACAACGCGCACGCCGCCCAGGGCTTCATGATCATCGCCGTGGAGGCGGGCGAACCCCGCGCGCAGGTGCAGGCCTTCGTGGACCAGCTCAAGCTGCCCTTCACCGTGTGGCTCGACCCAAACGGCGCGGCGCTGGAAGCGTTCAACAATGCCAGCCTGCCGAACTCATACGTCATCGACCGCAGCGGAACAATCCGCCTGATGTGGACGGGCGAGATCACCAAAGAGGCGCTGGAAAAATACGTGACGCCGCTGCTGGATGAAGGCTAGAAAAGAGAAAGGCCGCTCGATGAGAGCGGTCTTTTTGTTTGAGGAGGGAGGGAGAGAGAGAGAGAGTAGAGAGTAGAGAACAGGGAGGAGGAAAGAGGGAAGAGGAAAGAGGAAGGCTGGGGTAAGAAGTTCAACTGCTTGTTGTCACATTTCTGTTAGGTAACTTGTCTACACGCAGGAAAATTTGGTCAGCCAGCAGCAGCACAAGCAGCCAGGCGCTGAGGTGGAGTTCAAGTCCAACCGAGAGGGCGTGACGGGCGGGAGCCATGGCGTCTCCGTGCCAGGAGATGAAGAGGTGCGGGAATACTGGCAGGACAAGCAGAATGAAGGCTACCCACAGCGGATTACTCCGCCAGGCGCGGGGCGGGATGGCAATCAACGCGGAAGCGGTTAGGACAGCAAATATCCACAAGATGAAACGGTCGGGATACAAGATACGCTCAAAGAAAGCAGGAAGAATGGGTTTGTAAAAGCGCGTGAAATAATTGTCCACGTCGGGAAAAGCGACCAGCGGGCCGAACTGCGTGAAAGCCTCAGCCCCGCTGCGCATCGGGTTCGAGATCAGCCAGCGCACGTAGCAGGTTTTGCCGCGCTGATAAGCCCACGAACGGAAATCGGCCAGGTCGGGATCGTTGTAGAAAGCGCGATCCTGTCCGTTGGCAAACTCACCTTCGAGCGCCATCAAGGCAGGCGTGACCGGCATCCCGCACCTGTCCTCGAAGAAATCCACGGCCTGCGGGTTGGGCAGGATGCGGCGGCCCATCACGTTGAGGAAGGGGAAGACCCAGCGTCCGCCCAAGTCCGCGTTGGCGTTGTTGAGCAGGAAGATGCCGACGAAGGCCGCAGCCAAAATCAGGGTGCGCGGCTGCGCCCAGCGCAGGATCACCGCCAGGAACAGGAGTCCCGCCAGCATGAGCAGCAGATAGGCATTGGTGTCGCGCGTGAAGGCCAGAAAGAAACCGACCAGAACCAGGGCGATGACCCGTTCGACCCGCCAGGCGCGCAGGAGCCAAAGTCCCGTTGCAAGGAAAAGCACAAACCACGAGACCGAGAGCGACTCGGTCAGCAGGGTGAAGTCCCAGCCCGCCAGGTGGCGCACCAGACTCAAAGCGAGGATCAAGCCAAAGGCGAACGGGGCCAGGCCGCGGGTCCGCAGCGCAGCGGCCACCGACAGCCCGAGCAGGCTCCAGGCCAGGATGGAGAATCCCAGCTGGAGGGCGGCTGCGGTCGAAGCATCCTGATGGGCGATTTTGAGCAGGAGGGGAAAGACGAAGGGACGCGAACTACCCCAGAAATCCACGTCGAGCAGGGGCTGCTCCGAGATGCGCAGGTAGGCCTGGGTATCGTCCACCGCGCGCGGCTTGAGCAGGGCAGGCTGGACGTAGAGGAGGCGCGCCGCCACGTAGAGCGCAAACAGCGCAAGGTACAGGGTGCGGCGGATCATCGTTCGAGCCAGATGGTGACAGGGCCGCTGTTGTGAATCTCGACATCCATGTGCGCGCCGAACTGTCCCGTTTGGGTGGGCACGCCCTGGGCGCGCAGCAATTCGACGAAGCGCTCCACCAGCGGGGCGGCCACCTCGGGCAGGGCGGCGTCGGTGAAGGAGGGACGGCGGCCTTTGCGCGTGTCGGCGTAGAGCGTGAACTGCGAGACGACAATGGCCGCGCCTTGCACATCGAGCACCGACAGGTTGGTCTTGCCGGCCTCATCCTCGAAGATGCGCAGGTTGGCGATCTTGTCGGCCAGGAAGACGGCCTGTTCTTCGCCATCACCGTGGCCGACACCCAGCAAAATCAACAGGCCAGGCCCAATCCTGGAAATGACCTGGCCTTCGACCGTGACGCTGGCTTGGGAGACTCGCTGGAGGATGACGCGCATAAAAAAGAATCCACGAAGAACACGAAGAGCACGAATTTTTAATGCTCTTCCCCTGCACTG
>JBMOMS010000177.1:0-1930 GCA_049324895.1 Chloroflexota bacterium | reverse complement strand
TCGGCAGTCATCAGCACGGGATAACCGACCAGCCCATAGTTGATGTTATCGGGCTGCTGGCGCACCTTCTCCTTGAAGGTCGGCAGGTCGGTCAGCTTGCCGAGCGGCGTGACCATCGAGAGCAGGGTGTGCAACTCCATCACCTGCGGCACGTGCGACTGCACGAACACGATCGACTCCTCGGGACGGATGCCCGCCGCCAGCCAGTCGAGCGCCATTTCGTAGGTGTTCTGCCTGAGGTTGAGCGTATCCTCGACCGTGGTCAGCGCGTGGATGTCCACGATGCAATAGACGCACTCGTACTCAGCCTGCAAGGCGACATAGTTCTGGATGGCGCCCAGGTAATTTCCCAGATGTTGGCGGCCCGTGGGACGGGCGCCCGAGAAGACTCTTCCTTTTTTCGACATTCGACCTGCCTCCGTTATGTTTGCTTCGATCTACCCTGCCGCCGTCTTGCGCACCAGCCCGAGCACCTCGCCCGGCTCGGCGTGACGTTTCGTCTCCAGTTTCGAGTACAGCAACTGCCCGTTGACGGTCACTTCGAACCGTCCCCCCTCCGAGGGCACCAGGGTCAGCCCCGTGATGTCGCGCTCATACTCCCGGAGCAACTCCTCGGCCAGGCTCACGGCCCGGCTGGTGTAGTGTCAGACTGCGCAGTAGACGATCTCGATGGTCAGCATGGGTGAAGATTCCTTTTTTACGTCATTGCGAGATTGCTGCGGGCGAAAAGCATCGCCCTCGCAATGACACAGGTAATTGTTAGAA
Organism: Chloroflexota bacterium; assembly: GCA_049324895.1. Taxonomy (GTDB): domain Bacteria; phylum Chloroflexota; class Anaerolineae; order Anaerolineales; family Villigracilaceae; genus JACPVF01. Next base: position 1,165 of record JBMOMS010000177.1, on the reverse strand, counting down.
AATTATAACATGCCGCCCCGCAGGCTTGCCTTTGCCCGCCATGCAAGCTATAATCTGTTTCGTTGTATTCGTCCAGAAGGAGAAAGCCGGTTATGCCAATTTATACCTATCGTTGCGAAAATTGTGGTGTCCAGTTCGAACGCCAGCAATCCTTCAATGATGCCCCGCTGAAAACCTGCCCTGAATGCCGCAAGAAGGCGCTCAAGAAGGTGATCACCCCCACCCGCATCATTTTCAAAGGCTCTGGTTTTTACGCGAACGACCACAAATCGCCCTCGGGGGGCGCTTCCCGCACCAGCAACAAGGAAGAAAGCAAGAAGGAAGAAAACAAGCCCGCCAGCACTGCCAGCCCAAGCACCAGTGCAAGCACCAGTGCAAGCACCAGTGCAAGCACTGGCAGCAACTCGGAATAGCCTGGTTGCACAAGCGCCGCAGACCAAAACCTGCGGCGTTTTTTTATTTCGAGGGGCATGATCAGCCCCGCTTCATTTTCATCATCTTTTCACGGAGGAACGCATGTCACTGGAGGATATCTTCAAAGTCCTGGCGGACTCGCGCCAGCCGGGCGGGTCGGGGCAATCTGCCGAACAGGACCCAATGGCCCAGCTCGTCGACGGCCTGCTGGGCGGCGGCCAGGGCGGCGCGGATCAGACCACGGGCCAGGTCATGGACCTGGTCGGCAGCCTGCTCGGAGGGCAAACATCCACCCCCGCGACCGGCGCGAGCGAACAGGGCGCGGGACTGGGCAACATGATGGGCCTGCTGGAAAGCGTCATCGGCGCGGGGCAGGCAGGCGCAGAGACCAGCACCGGCGACCCGCTTATGTCCATGCTGCAACCTTTCATCACCCAGTTGGCTGAAAAGGTCAAGATCCCGCCTGCGCTGGCCACCATCGCCGTCACTTTCGTGGTACACAAGATGCTGGCCCACCATCCCACCTCGGGCCGCGACTCGACCCAGTTCGACCTGGACGACCTGCTCCGCGCCGGCGCGCTCAACGCCGATACGCTCCAATCCAGCGGCATGGTCAGGGAATTGTCCCAGGCCACCGGGCTGGACGAGGGAGCCGCGTCCAAAACCCTGGACGCCGCCTTCAGCCTGCTCGGCGGGACGGCGCAACAAGCGGCAGCCAAACCCGCCGCGCCCAAACTGGGCAGCGCCACCG